>CAZPCA010000240.1:0-2500 GCA_964584995.1 uncultured Bifidobacterium sp. | reverse complement strand
AGCTGTCGTCCCGCCGCACCCTGGCCTTCATCAGCCAGGGCAACCGGGTAGTGGTGCTGTCGGATCCGGGCCTGCTGTTCAGCAGCGATAAAGAGGACGACCCCAAGGCCGCTGGCGTGCTATCAGGCCTACTGTCTGCCGATGGCGGCGCCCAAGCCGTGTGGCGCCACCACTTTGGCCTGGACGAGCCATCGGCTAACTGTCATGTCCCAGGAGGGACACCCGGGATGATGGAAGACACTGTGGGGTGTGCGGGGCAGCGTGGGTAGAGGTCGGTCAACTATTTGATGGCTGCAACCGCGATCGCTAACTTGACCCGCCGCCGACCACTCGTACCCAGGATTGCCTGCGGGTGTGCTGAGTTTCTTACGGAACTCGGGCGCCTGACAGCCCACATTAAAGAGAGCCGCCGGGCTTGCCCGGCAGGCCGTTGGTCGACGGCACCAACGCTGGCCCGCACGCTTGTGATTGTGATTCAAGCTGCAGGAGCCCGCAATGGATTTGACCCCGATGCACAAGCGCGTGATCGCGCTGGATGTTCACCAAGCCAAGATTACTGCGTGTGCGGTTGTCGAGCACGACGATGGCCGCGTGGAGGTCACCAAGCGCGACTTCGGCGCCTTCAAACGCGACCGGCGAGCGCTGGCCGAATGGGCGCTGCAGATTGCGCCCGAGGTGGTGGTGATGGAGAGCACGGGGGTGTACTGGAAGAGCCCGTTTGCGGCACTGGAGGCGGTAGGCATCATCGCCTGGGTGGTCAATGCGAGGCACGTCAAGGCCGTGCCCGGTCGAAAGACCGACATGGCCGATGCGCAATGGCTGGCCACGCTGGCGCGAGCTGGCTTGCTGCGCGCCTCGTTCATCCCGCCAGTGCAGATGCGCCAGCTTCGGCTGGTGGCGCGTCAGCGTCAAAAGCTCGTTGGCATGTGCAGCGCCGAGAAGAACCGGCTACACAAGGTTCTGGTGGATGCGGGCATACGCATCAACGTGGTGGTCGGTGACGTCCACGGCGTCAGTGCGCGAGCCATGATCAAGGCCCTCATCAAAGGCCAGCCATTGCATGAAGTTCTGGATCAAAAAGGACGCCTGCGGGCCAGCCGAGAAGAATTGTTCGAAGCCTTGAGCACCGAGCAGTTCAGCGCCGCGCACCGCTTCGTGGCCGAGGAGATCATGGATCACATCGAGCACATCGAGCAGCGCGTGGCCCGCATGGATCAGTACCTTCTGGATGGCCTGCACGCCTGGCAGCCGCAGCTCAACTTGCTGCAGACCTTGCCCGGCATCGACATCCAGGGTGCGGCGATGCTGCTGGTGGAGATCGGTGCGGACATGGGCGTGTTCGGCAGTGCCGAACGGCTGGCGTCTTGGGTGGGAATCTGTCCGGGCAACAACGAGAGTGCGGGCAAACGCAAGAGCGGACGCATCCGCAAGGGCAATGCCTGGGTGCGTCGGCTGCTGTGCGAGTTTGCCCAGGCGGCAGCTCGAACCCGTTGTGCCTTGAGGGACAAGTTCGATGCCCTCAACATCCGCAAAGGCCACAAGAAGTCCATCGTCGCACTGGCGCACAAGATGCTGCGCACGATCTACGCCATGCTGACCAATGGCACCCACTACCAAGACAGGAGCGTTGACTACGAAGCGCTGAGCGTGGCCAAAAACGCACCGCGCTGGATCAAGATGCTGCGCAAACACGGCTTCATCGCCGGCACCGCAGCAGCCTGATCCCCAACTCACCGTCGCTTCCCAAGTCCCGGCCGACTTCAGGCCAGGTCCCGTCGCGTCCACGGGAGAGTGTCTTCCACATTAAGATGTGCGGCGCTTTGCGATACGAGCTTCATCGGGCTGCCGAGCATCCGGCATGCCCCAGTGCCCAGGCTTTTCGTGATGGGCTGGTTGCACTGGGCCGCTTGGATGCCCCCCGGCAAGGATGAGCAAGCTGATCCTCTACACCACCGAAGACGGCCGCAGCCAGATCAAGCTGCGGGCAAAGGACCAGACCGCCTGGCCGACCCAGCGTGAGATGGCCCAGCTCTTTGACGTGAGCACGGACAACGTCGGACTGCACCTCAAAAACATCTTCGAGGACGGGGAGCTGAGCCGGGAGGCAACTACCGAGGAGTCCTCGGTAGTTCAACCGAGGGCGCGCGCCAGGTGCAGCGCCCCGTCACGCTCTACAAGCTCGATGCCATCCTGGCCGTGGGCTACCGTGTGCGCTCCAACGGCTTTCCGCTGCTCACCCACGCCGGCAGCATCAGCCACGATCAGATGGAAGCCTGCACGGGCGAGCTGTACGCAGCATTTAACCAAGGCCGCAAAGCCGCCGAAGCCCGCGCCGCCGATGCGCAAGACGAGGCCGAGCTGAAGGCGCTGGAGGCCACGCTGAAACAGCGGGCCAAGCCGTGATGCCTCCAGCCAAAGCGAAAGACAACCGATGACCCAAGACGACGACATCTACACCAACGTGCACTCCCCACTGGAGCGCACGCTCAGCGGCGAGGGG
>CAZPCA010000239.1:0-2511 GCA_964584995.1 uncultured Bifidobacterium sp. | reverse complement strand
ATTTCGAAATTCGGTTTTCGCGGATCCTTCCAACTCACATTCTGATGTAACGTTGAGGGATATACGTCACTTGTCAGCGCAATTCGAAATTCTTGCCCAGATACACGCGGCGTACCTGCTCGTCTTCTGCAAGTTCCCTGGCAGTGCCTTCCTTAAGTATCTTTCCTTCAAAAAGCAGATAGGCGCGGTCGGTGATGGTCAGGGTCTCGTGTACATTGTGGTCGGTGATCAGGATGCCGATGTTTTTCTCCTTGAGTTTGTGTACGATGCCCTGGATGTCTTCCACCGCTATGGGGTCAACGCCGGCAAAAGGTTCGTCCAGTAAAATGAACTTTGGGTTCACCGCCAGACAGCGGGCAATTTCCGTTCGTCTCCGCTCCCCTCCGGATAGGACGTCACCCCGGCTTTTCCTGATTTTTTGAAGGCCGAATTCGTTGAGCAATTCTTCCACTTTGGCGGCTTGTTCGCTCTTGGAGAGTCGGGTCATCTCCAAAACCGACTTCAGGTTGTCCTCCACACTGAGCTTACGGAACACGGAAGCTTCCTGCGCCAGATAGCCGATGCCGAGCTGCGCCCTTTTGTACATCGGCAATTCGGTGATGTCCGTATCGTCGAGAAAAATATGGCCTTCGTTCGGTTTGATCAGTCCAACCGTCATGTAAAAAGTGGTCGTCTTGCCCGCACCATTCGGTCCCAGCAGCCCCACGATTTCACCCTGCGCCACCCGGATGGAAACCTGGTCAACCACCGTGCGGCGTTTGTACTTCTTGACCAATTGCTGACTGCGAAGAATAGACATGAGATGTTGGATTTGCCGTTGACCTGCTTTTTCAGTGGGCAGGCGGGGCGAGTATGCCTGCATTGATCTTCACCCGCAGGGCGTTTTCTTTTGGCGGTACCGGACACGAGTACTTGCCGCTGTATGCACAATAAGGGTTATAACTCTGATTGAAGTCAACGACCATGGTTTCCTTGTCCGTCATTTTCAAATCGATATACCGGCCTCCTCCATAACTTTCAAATCCATTGGTAGGATCGGTGAAGGGTAGAAAGAGTTGGTCTTTGTACTCAGGTTTTTGTGCAAGCGCGATGTTACGATATGCGTATAGGACACAAATCGAGTCCTGGATCCGGAAACTGAGCTTGAGAGCCTTGATGTAATCCGGCTTACGGTCGGTAGTGGTTTTCATCTGAAAAACCTTTTCATTCTTCAATACCTCTACCTTAGCGGTAACCCTGTAGTTCAGGTCGATGGGGAAATAGGTGTGACCTCCGAAACTTCCAATTTCCTTCACTCCCAGGGGGGATTCTTTTGGATTCTGATAATCGCTGTCCAGCTGGCGTCTGAAATCATAGATTTCATTCACTGCCGTGGTGCTGTCTTCCTGGGCAAAAGCGACCAAATGCAGCACTGAAAATACCGCTATCAGCAACATGCGCTTCAATGCCATCATCCTTCGCTCAGGCTGAATTCGTAGGTCTCCATAATCGGGTTGGCCAAAAGCTTTTTGCAGGCTGTATCCACTTTTTCTTTGGCTTCATCCAGTGATCCTGCTTCCACTTCCAGGGTGATGTGTTTCCCTATCCGGACATTGCCGATTTCAGGAAGGTTCAGGTTTTTCATGCTGCCGCTCACGGCTCTGCCTTGGGGGTCAAGGAGCGCTTTCTGAGGCATTACGTTGATATGGGCGTGGAATTTCATAGTTCAATGGATTTTTCTGGTGGGAACAAGAGCGACAAAATTAGGTAGAAAATAATGATGGCCATCGGTGCAGCGAGGCCGAGAACTGCAATACTGGCAGCACTAAAAATCAGCAAGGCGTATTGAGGCTTGTTGTCCGACCATCTCCAGGTCTTGAATTTGAGGGCTATGAGCGGAAGTTCTGCCACCAACAAGCCCGAACTGATGCATACGAAGACAAGGAGAAACGCAGGATGTGAAACCAACGCGCCCAATCCCAGGGTGTCATGGCTGAGGATTAACGGCATGGGCATGATCATCAATGTGTTAGCCGGCGTAGGGAGTCCGATGAAGTGGTGTTTTTGCCGGGTGTCAACATTGAACTTTGCCAGGCGAAGGGCGGAGAAGAGCGTAACGAGAAACATGAAATGCTGTCCGGCTGACAGCAATCCGGGCTCTATATCGCTGGAGGAAGTGCCCATGAAAAACAGCGTGTACAAGGTAAAGCCAGGCACTGCGCCAAAGCTGACCATGTCGGCCAGTGAATCGAGTTGTTTGCCTGTTTCGGAGTAAGCCTTCAGCAACCTGGCGCTTAATCCGTCGAGAAAGTCCAGCAACAGCGAACACAGCGTTAGGACAAAGGCGGCCTCTGGTTTTGCATTGAAGATGGCCGCAATGCCCAGGCAGCCGCAAAACAGGTTGCCCAGCGTCAGAATGTTAGGTATGTGGCGCATGCCACGAAGATAGTGAATCAGTGGCCCTTGATGTGTACTGCATTTCTTTTTGGGAAGGTCTGAGCTATTCCCTAAGGACTGTTGATATTTTACATT
>CAZPCA010000238.1:0-2511 GCA_964584995.1 uncultured Bifidobacterium sp. | reverse complement strand
CTACGGTCAGCGTTACCGTGTTGCCCCCTACGTTCGCGCAGGTGAAGGTGTTCGGTGATACGCTCAGGCTCGCAATGCCGCAGGCATCGGAGGATCCGTTGTTGATCTGGGCTGCTGTGATGCTGGCATTGCCCGTAGCATCCAGCTGAACGGTGATGTTCTGGCAGGTCGCTACCGGAGCTACATTGTCCTGGACCGTCACAGTGGATGTGCAGGTTGCAGTGTTTCCACTAGCATCTGTTACGGTCAAGACAACCGTGTTGGATCCTACATTGCTGCAGTTGAACGAACTGGGGGATACCGACAAAGTGAATGCGCAATTATCAGAAGAACCGTTATCGATCTGGGCAGCAGTGATGCTGGCGTTACCCGTAGCGTCCAACTGAACAGTGATGTTCTGACACAGTGCGGTCGGATTGATGTTATCCAGCACAGTTACCGTAGCCGTACATGTGGATGAGTTGCCAGCCAGATCGGTGACAGTCAGCGTAACCGTATTGGCTCCCACATTTGCGCAGGTGAAGCTGCTTGGGCTAACTGTGACAGAAGCGATGGAGCAGTTATCGGTTGATCCGTTATCGATCTGCGCAGCAGTGATGCTTGCAGTACCTGCCGCATCAAGGTTCACCGTCAGGTTCTGACAATTGGCGACAGGAGCGGTTGTATCCAGGTAGGAAGGATCGTTGAAGTCCAATAATCCGTCGCAATCGTTGTCGATACCATCGCAAATCTCCTGTGCTGCAGGATTGATAGCTGCATCACCGTCGTTGCAATCACCGTCAAGAATAGCATAACCGGCACCGGGGTTGTAGCACAGCGACTGAGCCGCTCCTACTCCGTATCCGTCACCGTCGAAGTCTACATAGTAATTGGTGAATGTCAAACCTTCGTCGATGCTTCCGTCGCAGTCATCATCGGCATTGTTACATACCTCTGATGCTCCGGGATTCACAGTGGCATCCGCATCGTTGCAATCGGTGCTACTCAGAACGAAGCCCGTGGGCTGGCTGCAGCTCACTTGCGATACTGCCGCATCACCGTAGCCGTCACCGTCCGCATCCGCGTACCAGGTCGCCTGACCCGTTACGTCCTGATCGTCATTGTCTATATCGCCGTCGCAATCGTCGTCGATGCCGTTGCATACTTCCTGCGCAGCAGGGTTCACCGCAGCATTGTTGTCGTTGCAATCGGAATTGTCAAATACATATCCTGAAGGCTGTACGCAGCCCAGTGTGGTGGCTGAAGGATTACCGTAGGTGTCACCGTCGGCATCCGCATACCAGGTCGCCTGACCGGTTACAGATCCGTCAGCATCATCGGTCAGACCATCGCAGTCGTCGTCAATAGTGTTGCAGATCTCCGTCGCTGCAGGATTGATGGCCGCTACTCCGTCGTTGCAATCACCGTCAAGAATAGCATAACCGGCACCGGGGTTGTAGCACAGCGACTGAGCCGCTCCTACTCCGTATCCGTCACCGTCGAAGTCTACATAGTAATTGGTGAATGTCAAACCTTCGTCGATGCTTCCGTCGCAGTCATCATCGGCATTGTTACATACCTCTGATGCTCCGGGATTCACAGTGGCATCCGCATCGTTGCAATCGGTGCTACTCATCACGAAGCCGGTCGGCTGACTGCAGCTCACTTGCGATACTGACGCATCACCGTAGCCGTCACCGTCCGCATCCGCGTACCAGGTCGCCTGACCCGTCACAGATCCGTCGTTATCGTCCACATCGCCGTCACAATCGTCGTCGATGCCGTTACATACTTCCTGCGCAGCAGGGTTCACCGCAGCGTTGTTGTCGTTGCAGTCGGAGTCATCCAGCACATATCCTGTAGGCTGAGTGCAAGAATTCGTAGTGGATCCGGCATCTCCGTAAGTATCACCATCGGCATCCGCAAACCAAACAGGTGTGGGTGCTATGGTAACGGTAAAGCTACAGGTAGCGATATTCCCGCCTACGTCTGTCACTGTATACGTTACAGTGGTTGTTCCTACGGCAAAACTATCTCCGGAATTGTGAGTGCTGATCACCGTGTAGCCTGCGCAATTATCGCTTGCTACAGGAGGCGTCCAGGTAGCAATGGCACCGCACTTCACAATATCGGCAGGGCAATTGCTGAAAGCGGGATTGGTGACATCGTCAACAATAACCGTCTGTTGTTGTGTGGCTGTATTTCCGTTTACATCGGTGTACAACCAGTTCACGGTGTAAGTACCCTGCGATGAATAAGAAATTGGATCACTGGTGGTGGCTGTAATGGATGCAGCACAATTATCGGTAGCCGTAGGTGCCGTCAAGGTAACGGTGCACTCCACATTGATCACCGGTAGATTGGCCACAACAGGAACCGGAGCTACATTGTCCTGGACAGTCACAGTGGATGTGCAGGTAGATGTGTTGCCGTTATTGTCTACTACGGTCAGCGTTACCGTGTTGCCCCCTACGTTGGCGCAGGTGAAGCTGTTGGGTGATACGCTCAGGCTCGCAATGCCGCAGGCATCGG
>CAZPCA010000237.1:0-2514 GCA_964584995.1 uncultured Bifidobacterium sp. | reverse complement strand
GGCAGCCCCCGGAACCATCCGGAATTTATACGCCAAATCCATAGAAGCCAATGCCGTACATGGTTCTGACAGCGATGAGAACGCCGCCATCGAAGGTAATTTCTTCTTCAATATGCAAGAGCGGTTCTAAAAAAGCATCCGCACGATTTCAGGGCGATTTCCACAGGGAGTCGCCTTTTTTATTCATTGAATCAATCCTGCTTTTTCCCATCTGGGAAGAACAAAAAACATGAACAACATACCCAAAAAGAAAATTAAAAGTGCAGCCAACACTACCCTTTCATAGGTCGAGTACCCCTTGCTTTTCATGTTCACATAAAGCTGATCGACTGAATAATCGGAGTCCCCAGTTGTGCATTCAAACTCTGTAAAAGGTCCTCTTTCATCAAATCGAGTTCTTTCCTCAATACGGAAGAATTAAGGACCACCAAAAGTTCCCCATTCGAATAGCTCAATCGGTTTGTACGCTGAACCACAGCGGGTGCAAGGCATTGCTGCCAGGCATCCATGATTTTTGAATTCCAAAGACCCTCTTCGAGGCCATACTTCTTCATCATCTCCTGAATCACTTCGCTCAGGGAGGTCTCATTGCCGGGTCGCATTCTTCAAATATCGGAAAAACACTGAAATATTGATGGACCTTAGTACTCAGTCAAGCTGAATTTTTGGATAAATTTGTGCGTAATCATGAGCGTCATTACTTTTACTACCGACTGGGGAAGCCGCGATTTTCACGGACCATCCCTTAAAGGCATGATGTTATCGCTTTTACCGGAGGTTCGCCTGGTAGACATTACGCAAGAAGTCGCCCGGCACAACATCCAACAAGCGGCGTATATCTTTAAAAATTCTTTTCATCATTTTCCGGCAGGAGCCCTTCATTTCATCGGTGTTCACAGTCAACCGCGTCAGCCATCCTCCATGCTGGCCATCAAAAAAGACCAGCATATTTTCATAGGGCTGAACGATGGTTTTTTCTCACTCGTGTTCGATGAAGAGCCTATCGATGTTGTCGAAATCCGTCCATTGTCAGACAGCGGTTACCTGTACGACTTACCCACGATCGCACATGCGATGCTTCATTTGTTAAGGGGGAAAAATCTCTACGAACTGGGTCCCAGGCCCGATACTCTGCTAAAGCGTTCAGCATTTGAACCTACTTTTGATGATGACCTCATCCACGGTGTTGTTATTTATGTCGATGACTTTGGCAATATCGTCACCAATATAAGCCGTGAGCTTTTTGAGAAGCAACGCAAGGGACGTAAATTCGAAGTGGTAGTCAGGAAAATTCGCCACAGCATTGATACTATTTTTAAGAACTATGCTGAGGTGGAACCGGGCAATGCATTGGCGGTTTTCAACGCTGCCGGTTACCTTGAGCTGGCTATCAATGAAGACAACGCCTACAAGATGTTGAATCTTCGACTCAACGACAACATACGCATCGAATTCAAATGATCACCCGAATCGTCCGTCTCTCCATCCGGGAAGACCAGGAAGAGGTATTTCTCCATTATTTCCGCGAACGAGAGGCAGCTATCGGTCAATTCCCGGGCTGCAGAAAAGTCAGGATTTTCCGTGACCATAGCGGTTCATCGGTCTTTTTCACGATCTCGGAATGGGAAAATGAAGGTGCGCTGGAGCAGTACCGGAATTCCGACTTGTTCAAGGAAACCTGGACCTTTGTAAAGTCGCTCTTTAAGGAGGCTCCTGTTGCGTATTCGCTCCAAAGACTGGATTAAAGGGCCCCTTGCATGTTGAACATGGGGTAACAGCTATTGCCTGAAAACCCTTGCCAGGCAGGCCGCCATCTGCTTCAGTGCACGATTTCTGATCCATTCGCCAAAACTTTTGCAGGTATTGATGTGTTTTTCGTACATTAGAACAAAATGAAACAGGAACAAAAAGGGCAACGCATTAACGGATCGGTAGCAGAAGCAACCGAAGAAAAGGTTGCGCCTTTCCGTACCTACCTCTTTTTCGCCCTGGTCGGCTCCTCCATTCTGTTTCTTTCCATGGTGCTGATGTTCATCATCTGGTACACCCACCATGCTACGAACGACCAATTCCAACTGCCGAAAACTTTCATCGTCAGTACACTCACTTTACTCTTCAGCAGTTATTCTTTGTCACTGGTCCACCACTATTTCAAACAGGACGATGCACGAAAACTTCTGATCGCCCTCTCTTGCACCCTGCTTCTCGGCGGCTTATTCACGGTGATGCAAATAGTATCCTGGCGCTCTTTGTACCAGCAAGGCTGGGTTCCCGGCGACGATGCCTCTATCGCGTTCCTTTACATCATCACAGGATTGCATTTTATGCATGTTGGAGGTGGTTTGATCTATTTGTTTTATCTCACCCTTAAGGCCTTTGACATTTGGAATGATCCGGTGCGGTCCCTGCTCTATTTTTCGAATCATTACGAAGGCGCACGGCTATCCTTGTTCAGCATTTACTGGCATTTCATTGATGGTCTTTGGCTGTTTTTGTTTCTCACTTTTCTTTTCA
>CAZPCA010000236.1:0-2517 GCA_964584995.1 uncultured Bifidobacterium sp. | reverse complement strand
GGATCTTCAGCTGACAGCCATCCGTAATCACAACATGTTCGATGCGATGATGGAGGTCACCAAATATTGTTCGCTGGGACAGATTACCAAAGCCCTCTTTGAAGTGGGTGGTCAGTACCGTCGAAACATGTAAGCTGAAAACACAAACCCTGGTTTCAGGCCTCCAGCCAACGACTCAGAAAGACATCCTGCAGCCACCAGCGTCCGTCCTCTTCGTACACCAATTCCTTCTCCTGCAAGGCCAGCAAGGCCGTTTGTACCGAACTGGGCGTGCCGAGGTCGTACCGCCTTACGAACTCGGCTCCCATGACCATGCGTGCTCCATTTTCCCTCGCGATACCTTTCAAAAGCAACCATTGGTTCAGGGTAAGCAGGTTGCGGAAAGTGAAATAAAACGACTGGTTTTCCTGCAGGATATCCTGAAACAAGCGTTCAATGTACCAGGCATCCGGTTGTTTAATATCCCGGGCGTATAACCTGTTGCAGACAGTCTGTACAAAGCGCGTATGACCACGGCACCAATCGACCAGGCGCTCTGCATTTTCCTGGCTGAGTTTCCTTTTGCCTTCGGTGAAATGGTGCAGGATGAACGCTACATATTCTTCGTGCTCCGGAAAGTCAAGGTGCAAAAGTTCAGTTTGCTGGTAAAACGCGTTGGACAAGGATTTTTTCCAGGCTTCGCTGGTGCTGGCCGAAAACACTACACGCAAGTTTTTGGTTTTACGAAGGAGCGCATGAACTATGGCTTCCGTATTCTTTTCGCGGAAAGTGAGGATTTGCTGGAATTCGTCGAAGGCAAGTACTGATTGTGATCCGGAACGGTCCAGATAAGTGAGAATTTGCTCGAGCGTGTGCTCAAACTGAAAGGTATGATCCAGCGTGAATCCAATTGCCGGTGAACCACTCAGAGCGTCATAGCGTATCATCGGACGCAGGTGCGTGAAGTAATTGGCCAGTTCGCGCATCAGTCGCATGTGGTTATCATCGAGTTTGCCGAGTGTCTGTGATGCGAGGATGAGCAGAAAATCCGCCTGCGACTGTGCAGGATACACATCCACCAGAAAAGTCCTTACTCCCTTTCGGCTTTTCATCCGCTCAAATACATGGCTGATCAGTGTGGTTTTGCCGACGTTTCGCAATGAAGTAAGGGTAGCATGTTTCCCCTTTGTCCATGCCTGCATCAGGGCCTCGCTTTCCTTCTCACGACCACAAAATTGTGCTGGCTGTGTATAGCCGCTTACCGTAAAGGGATTTTGAAACTTATCCATTACTTAGATTCCGTTATGTTATTTAGGTAAGCAAATATGTGCCTTTCTCCGTTGCGCTCTAAAAGCCAATACAAGAAATATGAAAAGTTTATCAACACCTGACTAGCTTGATTCCATTGTCCGTAAACTGCTTATTTGAAAAAGTGCAGGATGTACGAACTACTATGCTACGTTATCATCTGAAAACTGCTCCATGTCAATATTGCCGATATTTGCCTCGTGAAAAATGCTCAACCAGGCGATATCAGTCCGGCATTGCTGGCCTACCTGCAAGGCTTCATGCTGGAAGAGCGAAAGATCCGATTTGAACGGATCCTGGAGCAGCGGACCCGGCACATCACCTGTGTATTGGAGAACATTCTGGACCCCCATAATACCAATGCGGTGATGCGTTCCTGTGAGTGCTTCGGTGTTCAGGATGTGCACATCATTGAAAACGGTGCAGTGTTCAAGCCTGCCCGTAAAATCCTCAGGGGTGCCCACAAGTGGCTGAGCATTCACAAGTACAGGGAGAAGGCCAATAACACGCCCGATTGTCTGCGAAGTCTGAAAGACAAAGGGTACACCGTTGTAGCGACTTCTCCGCACGGCCACCACGACTCCCTGCATACGCTGGATGTTTCCAGGCCCATTGCCCTGGTGTTGGGACAAGAGAACATTGGCATCAGTGAAGATGTGGTACGAATGGCCGATGCATTCGTCATGATTCCCATGCAGGGCTTCACAGAGAGCCTCAACATATCCGTGGCTGCAGCCATTCTGTTGCAGACACTGAGCCATCGTATCCGTCAGCTGGAAAACTGCGATTGGTCGCTCAGCGAAGCAGAGAAAAACGAATTGCGCACCGCCTGGACCCTCAAGAACCTCTACCGTAACGAATTGCTGATCGAACGTTTCTACCAGGAACAGCAAGGAGAAAAACCATGATCCCCTACACCGACCTGCATCGCCACGCTCCTGCTCTACCTGGCACTCTTGGCATTCAAAATCTGATGAATCCTGATACCGTGGAGCAGCAGCTGCAGGTGCCCGGACTTTATTCCATAGGTCTGCATCCCTGGCATCTTCACCCCGACCATTGGCAGGAAGACCTTGCCCTTTTAGAGCAATTCATCCAGCATCCCCGGGTGAAAGCCATCGGCGAAGCCGGCCTCGACCGCCTGACCGGACTCCCCCTTGCCTTACAAACAGATGTCTTCGAAGCCATGATAACCCTTTCAGAGAAGGCTAAGAAGCCGCTTATCATTCA
>CAZPCA010000235.1:1870-2565 GCA_964584995.1 uncultured Bifidobacterium sp. | reverse complement strand
TAATATGTTTCGGTTGGTAATCCTTCATCGGTCTGACCGTCACAATCATCATCCAGCGAGTTGCACACCTCGGTTTGTCCGGGGTAGACAGCATCATTTACATCGTTGCAGTCACCGCTTAATGTCGAATAGCCAGCACCCGGATCGTAGCAGAGCGCAATGGCCGCACCTGTTCCGTAACCGTCACCGTCGGCATCCACATAGTAATTCGTGGAAGACCCGGAAGGACCATCGTCTACGGTGATGCTGGCAACGGAAGCCACATCGGCAGCATTGTCCTTCACCTTTATCTGCGCATAGGTATTCGCAGACACCGTGAAGGTATTGCCCTGCTGGTAGGTCGTACCGTTGTCAATACTGTACTCATACGGTGGTGTACCTCCGCTGGCCGAGATAGTCAGTGTGGTCGTTCCTCCTGCACAGGGAATTGTTCCGGCACTTACCGTTCCTGTCAAGCCTTGCGCCAGTGCCTGTTGAGACAGGAAAAGACATAAGAATAAACCGAACACGGTCCCGAATCCCCGCATGGATGGCATCGCCAATGAAGCCGTCTTACAGGACTGGCCGGCGAATTGCCTTACTTGATAGAAGTAATTGTTTTTCATTTTATATTGTTTTACTTTTTTTCAGTCTTGTTGAGATGGAGTATTTCCGTTTTATCAATGTTGAACGATTACACGCAGGGTTTGAACAGT
>CAZPCA010000235.1:0-1860 GCA_964584995.1 uncultured Bifidobacterium sp. | reverse complement strand
ACAGGACTGGCCGGCGAATTGCCTTACTTGATAGAAGTAATTGTTTTTCATTTTTATAGATTTATTTATTTTTTTCTTTTCGTAAATAGAATATTTCCTTTTTATCAATGCTGAACAATCACACGCAGGGTCTGAACAGTATCACCTGTGCGTATCCGCAACAGGTACACTCCACCTACCTTTTCACTGAGGTCATAGGTGAAGACCTGCTCTCCCCGCTCCATATTTCGCATTTCAGCGAAGAGTTGCTGACCGGTGATGTCGAAGAGAGCGATTTCAATTTGCTGCTCCGCTTCCGGCTTCAAGAGAAGGTAGAAGCGTCCGCTGGTGGGCGAAGGATACACCTCCGCCTTGAGCGTTTCGGACAGGAACGATTCACGCAGGCTGCAGGTTGTAAGCTGAATGCCGCTTAGCGACCTTACCGGACTACTGCCACAGGCGTTAGCTGCCGTGACTGTCACCAGCTGATTGCCGGCAGGAACGGATCCATAGGTCACCTGAATATCTTTGGAATAGGGAGGCGTACCGGCAATGCTGGCGCCCGAAGGCACCGTCCAGCCGTACTGGGTAGCACTGTTAACTGTTGCTGTTCCGTAGGTATAGGTTTGGTCGGTACAGGGAGTTAAACTACCGCTGATGCCGGAAGGACGGGCAGGCAGCACATTCACTGTGACGGAGCGCGCATTGCCTGTTCCGCAGGTATTCACACCTCTCACAGAAAGTGTTCCGGAGCTGTTGCCGAAGTTGACAAGCACCGTGGCTCCGCTGTCTGAACCGCTGATGCTGGCACCGGAAGGTAAAGTCCACTGGTATTTTGCAGCGGCAGCCGTTCCAGCCGTCGAGTAAGAAACTGACGTTGCACTGCACAAGCCGTTTACAGGTCCTGAGATGATGCCCGGACTGAGCGGGATGTTCATGCCTAAGGCCTTGGAGCGTACGCCACTGAATCCGCAGGCATTGCTGGCCCTGACACTGACGTTACCGCCGGCATAACCCATCGCCACAACGGCGCTGATGATATTGGTTCCGCTTCCCGAACTCAGGCTGACGCCTCCCGGTAAGGTCCAATCGTAGGCGGACGCACGAGCGACAGTAGATACACTGAAGGAAGCAGTATTGCCCGGACAGAGTTTCGCAGCACCGCTGATGCTGCCGGGAGTGACAGGTACCGAACTCTGGTAGTGTAGCGTGGTGCATATCGCCGCGGATGAAGAACAGGCGTTGGCAGCAGTGACGCAGACCTGACCGGTGATACCATTGGATGCTGCAGCTGCTGTCCACGAGGCAGTGATCTGCTGGGTGCCTGCCCCGGAAACGATATTCATTCCGACCGGTACCGTCCAGCTATACGATTCTGAAACATTGTTATTGCTGAAAGCAAATACAGCCGAACCCGATGCAACGGGAATACATGAAGAGGTCGTACCAGCAATAGTACCGCTGGTAGGCGTACTCAGTTGTGTGAGCACAACGTCGTCTGAAGAGGATGTACCGCAAACCGCAGAACTGATCGTCCAGCGCAAGAGGGCCGTACCGGGTGTAGTGAAGACTACGGAAGAAGTGGCGGATCCGGGATTGGAAACGATTGCAGGACCGCTGATGACGGACCATGAACCGGAGAGCGTTCCGGGGGAGTTCGCCGACATAGTGAAGGTGTTACCACAGGCACTCTGGTCAGCACCGGCCTGCGACGAAATCAGGCTTTCTTCCGTCACGGTAATGGGCGTTGAAACGGCCGTACAGCCATTGCTGCCCGTCACTGTGACGGTATAGGTGCCGCCGGCGACCTGAATCTGCTGGGTGTTGAATCCGTTGCTCCATGCGTAGGCTGCAGCTGCAGGAGACACCTGCAGGGAAAGC
>CAZPCA010000234.1:0-2568 GCA_964584995.1 uncultured Bifidobacterium sp. | reverse complement strand
CTGGCGAGGTGGCAATATGCAACTTATTCTCCAAGGTGTCCGCGATGATCTTGCAAAGTACAATCACCCTACTGAACAGCGAAACCTGAATACGAATTGGAGAAGTTGTGAGCAGATCATCCGATTCAACAATACTTTTTTTCCACTAGCCGCTGCGAGCGAAGCTGAAAAATTCAGCCACCCAACGATTTTTGAATCAGCTTACCAAAAAGACCTGGAACAGAATTGGATAAAAGCAGGAGGTTTTGTCCAATTCAACTACCTTGAATCGACTAAAAACAAGGAAGAAGGAACCGCAGAACAATGGAAAGGGAAGGCCCTTCAGCAAATGGACAACTGCATCAGTGACCTGCTGGCCAAAGGCTATGCAACAGGCGATATCGCTATACTGGTTCGTACAAACGGTCATGAAAGCGAAGTGGCCGACCATCTTTTTCAAGGCGGCAAATACTCTTTCATCTCCTCTAACTCACTGTTGCTGGAAAACCAGATACAAATAATTTTTCTGCTCAATTGTCTTCGCCTACTCCTGCATCCGGAGAACCCCCTCTTACACGAAGAGGTCAATCAGCTACTACGGAAATTAGGCAAGCCAACGGACCATTTACCACATATGCCGTTTCGTACGTTTAAAAAACATGGACTAAAAGATGGCTGGATCCACACACACTTGCTGAATCAGAAGAAAACACTTTTGTGCCTCCCGCTGAATCAAGTGCTGAACTACCTGGTGAATGCATCTGGATTGCCGCTAAAAGATCCCTTCCTCCATAAATTCTACGATCTTGTTCAAGACTACTGCAATGGACACGGCAACAACCCTGCAGGCTTCCTCTCTTGGTGGGACGAACATGCACCCACCCGAAAATGGAGCCTTTCGCTGCCAGATGGCGGTGATGCAATTCGCATTATGACGATTCACCGCTCCAAGGGACTTGAATTCCCTGTAGTGATTATGCCTTTCCTGGACTGGGATATCGTACCGGGACACCGTGACATACTTTGGGCTCAAGGTAGCGAAGAAGAGTTCAAAAAACACGGCAGGTTACCACTTGGAGCTGTAAAAGAACTGGAAAATTCGTATTTCGATCTTGCCTATAAAGAAGAGCAATTACAAACTGCTCTCGACAATCTGAACCTCCTGTATGTGGCTTTCACACGACCTGAAGAGAAACTGTTCGTGTTCTGTTCATCAAGTCCTGACAAGAATAATGCTGCAAAATTAGTGCAGGATACCCTCGAATCAATAATTGCCGCCGGAACGCTTAACCTACTGAAAGAAGGAAACACCATTTCATTGGGAGAAAACAATTCGAAAAAACATAAGAGCAGTACTGAACCCAGTCAAGGACTTTACAAACCGGCATCCTTCACACCCGACTTTCACTCGGCGATATTTGAAAACATAAAACTGCCCGATTTGATTTCCGGCTTCGACTCCGAAGAAATCAGGATCGGCAATATGGTGCACGAAGCGATTGCGTTGATGGAAAACGAACAATCTGCGGAAGCTGCCCTTCGCACCGTTCTGCATAAGCACCGGCCTACAGCAAGCATTGAGAAGAAAGTTAGAGACCAAGTATACAAGGTACTCGAAGTGCTCAAAAACAATGCATGGACCAGCGACCGCTTTCGGATACTGCGCGAAACAGCCTTGTGTGATGCGCAAGGAAATATTTTAAGGCCTGACTATGTACTGATGAACGGGAGCGAGTGTATTGTCATTGACTTCAAGACAGGGAAGCGGGAAGATAAATACAAGCAACAGGTTGCCGACTATTGCGTCGTCTTCAGGGAAACCGGATACACCCATACCAGTGGCTATATTATCTATACGAATACCGCTGAGGTGCTGAGGGTTGAGTGATACGCCACTTTTGATACCGAGGGAGTGCCTGAATTGTTTTAATTTTACCCCAGTAATCAGCGAACCCTTACAAGTCGATATTATGTCCAATTCCATTTTCCAGGTACCTTCAGCAGTGAATGAACCCGTATTGCAATACGCACCCGGTTCCTCCGAAAGAAAAACATTGCAAGCCACCCTTGCGTCCATGCGCAGTGAGGTGATCGAAGTACCCATGTACATCAACGGCAAAGCCGTACATACCGATAAAAAAGGAGAAATGCGTCCTCCTCATGACCACGGCCATTTATTGGGCCATTATTCAATCGGTGATGCAAGCCACGTTCAACTGGCCATTGATGCTGCGCTGGCAGCTCGAGAAAAATGGGCGGCCATGGAGTGGGAACAACGCTCCTCCATTTTCCTGAAGGCTGCTGAATTACTGGCCGGCCCCTACAGGGCTCGCATCAATGCGGCTACCATGCTCGCTCAGAGCAAAAACGCCTTTCAGGCGGAAATCGACGCAGCCTGCGAGATGATCGATTTTCTTCGCTTTAATGTTCAATATGCACGGGAGATCTATACACAGCAACCTATCTCGTCCAAGGGAATATACAACCGCGTTGAACAAAGGCCACTGGAGGGCTTTGTCTTCGCACTCACCCCCTTCAATTTCACCGCCATCTCAGGCAATCTGCCGACCTCTGCAGCATTGATGGGCA
>CAZPCA010000233.1:0-2583 GCA_964584995.1 uncultured Bifidobacterium sp. | reverse complement strand
AATTGGATTAATTTTGAAGTTCAATGTCAGCTCCGGTTTTTATCGAACAACAGTTGCAAGCGATGAAATCGCTACTGTCAACTCCTAAGTCAGTGGTAATCACCACTCACCATAAACCCGATGGGGATGCCCTTGGCTCAACGCTCGGTTTAAAGGCTGTATTGGAGAGTCTCGGGCATAGGGTAACGGCCGTTTTGCCCAGCGAATTTCCCATGTTTCTTTCCTGGATGTCGGGGGCCGATCAATGTGTGGACTTCCTGCAGGATTCGCAAAGGGCGCGGTCAGTGCTCAGAAGTGCGGAGCTGCTCTTTTGCCTGGATTTCAACGACCCTTCCAGGGTGGAGAAAATGGAAGGAGATTTACTCCAGACCAATTGTACAACGGTATTGATTGATCACCACCTCGATCCTAAACCGGGCTTTGGACATCTTCAGTTCTCTTATCCATCTGTGGCCTCTACATGTGAATTGCTGGTGCACCTGCTTCTGAGTATGAAGTTGGATGGCCATTTGAACAGGGATTCTGCAGAAGCTTTATACTGTGGAATCATGACCGATACAGGTAGCTTCCGCTTCAATTCAGTAACGGCAGCAACCCATAGAGTAGTGGCGCGACTCATGGAAGAAGGGGTGCGTAATGACGATATTCATGCGGCCATTTATGATACCAGTTCCGTGTGGAGAATGCGTTTTCTCGGTTATACGCTGCACGAAAAAATGCAGGTATTGGAGGAATACAAAACAGTCATTTTTACGGCTACTCAATCAGATATGAATGCTTTCCATCATGCATCCGGCGATCTTGAAGGAATTGTGAATTATGGATTAGCGATACGCGGTATGCAGGTGGCGGTATTCTTCAGTGAACGCGATGGCGTGGTGAAAATTTCCTTTCGTTCGAAAGGGGTGTTTTCTGTGAAGGAAATTGCGGAGAAACATTTTGAAGGCGGAGGGCACCGGAACGCTGCCGGAGGAAGATCTTCGCTGTCCCTCGAAAAGACAGTGGAAAAATTCATCGCATTATTACCAGCGTATAATCCAGCCAGCAATGAGATTTGACATGCGAGTCCGCTTCAGCTGTTATTTTATGGCGATTGGATGGTTGCTTTTTTGCTGCTTGCAGATGGCATGTAATCACAGCGACAACCAGCAGATGGCGCATCGCGATGCGGATTTACACGAGAAAAAAAAATTGCAGGAGGCGTTAATAGAACAGAATAAACAACTTATTGAGGAAGAAATAATCGCCATCAATGGATTTGCTGAAAGACGGGGTTTACAATTCGACTCGACGGCGACCGGTCTCCGTTTCAAAATGCTTCAATCCACCGATGGTGTACCAGTACGCCTGATGAGTGATGTCAGTGTCCGTTAGGCAGCATTGCTGACAGGCGATGTCTGTTACACAAGCGACAGTACCGGATTGCTTCGCTTCACGGTCGGACAATCCGATTTGCCAAGTGGATTGCAGGAAGGCTTATTGAAAATGAAAGAAGGTGAAGAGGCCCTGATGATTGTCCCCTCATATCTTGCTTACGGTGTTTCAGGGGATGGCCACTGTATTCCGGGAAGTAGCAGCATCTTCTATTCGGTTAAGGTGGAACGTGTAATCAATCAATGATATGAGCGGAATGAAATCGACGTTGCTGTACAATGCGCTTCTTTGCGTAGTACTTCTTTTGTCTTCGTGCTCTAGCGATGGCTTTAAGGTAACGGAAACGGGTTTGAAGTATAAAATCATAGAGAAGAAAAACGGCATTAGACCGGTGACCGGACAAATGTTGCGTATGCATCTCCGTTACATCGACAAGACCGGAAAAGAACTCTACAATTCAGCGGTACTGGGGGATGCATTCGTGCTGGAACTTACCGATCCGACTTTTGTCGGCGGACTCGAAGAAGGGTTCGCCATGTTGGGTGAAGGCGACTCGGCGGTGTTCATGGTTCCGGCGGATTCTGTTTTTGAAAAAACATTCCAGCAGCCAATACCTGCTCGTATTGAAAAAGGAGATTGGCTGAGGTTTGAAGTGCGATTGAAAAAAGTATTGACGAAGGGTGAGTATGCATCCCAATTGCAGAAGGATAAAGCGGAAAAAGTTGAAAAGGATAAAACGCAATTGGAGCGGTATTTGGCTGAGCAGAATATCAGTGTTCAGCCTTCCAGACCAGGAGTTTATTTCGTTGTTTTTAAACCCGGCACAGGCGATACTCCGGTCGTAGGAGATAGTTTGGAGATCCGCTATACAGGTCGCTTTCTGAGTGGAGAGGTATTCGATGGTTCATCCAAAATCGGAGGCACACTGAAATTCAGACTTCAAAAAGGAAAGTATTTGCGTGCATGGGAGGAAGCACTGTGCTCCATGCGTGAAGGAGGCATGACGCGCCTTGTATTGTCCTCTGACCAGGCCTATGGTGAGCAAGGATTGGGGCCAGTACCACCCGATACGCCAGTGATTTTTGATATAGAATTGATCAGGATATTCTGATACGCAGCAATGCGGTACCATTGAAAAGTAAGCATGCCATCAAAATAAAAAAGTCCCGCCGTAGCGGGACTTTTTTCAGTTAACCCAAGAAGAAATTA
>CAZPCA010000232.1:347-2638 GCA_964584995.1 uncultured Bifidobacterium sp. | reverse complement strand
GCAGCGGATGCCATGCTGATCAGCAGGGTGAATAGAAAGGATATTCTCATGTGAAATAATTTAGTTTTTTAAGCGAATATGTAGCTTTTATAATCATGTATTCCCCAATACCAAATTTGATTATCAGACTCCGTTAGTTGTCGGATACAACATCTCATCGTAGTCTTGCACCGCTTCTCCCTATTGGCGCGATCCATAGGAAAAAATACACGTCAGCGTCTGCAGCAAAACAAACGTAAGCGGTATGGCACATTTAAAGTGGCTATGGTGTGAGAAGAGGGGTATGTCTTTTATGGGGCATTGCCAATCCCGGATAACAACACACAGAAAGTGCTGGCAGTCTGTACAACGCTGAACTCACGGTTATGGATGCCTGCTTACAGGTTCTGCCCGTCCTCGCCGGCAACGATATTTATATTCAATACAAATTCGTTCAGTATGAACCAATCCGGCTCTGAACCCGGCTTGCCCTTTGCTCCGTATTCGATACCGAACAGCGTGCGGTCCACCGATACTACTGCGGATACTCTCTGTCCGTTACCGGCCGGCGTCACGGTGGCTTTAAAGGTCAAAGGATTTTCTTTGTCTTTGATGCGCATGGTGCCGGTCACCTCGTACTCCTGCTCATTCATTGGGGTGACTTTCGTGATGGTGAATGAAGCTTTCGGGTATTTGTTCACTTCGAAGAAATCAGCATTCGAAATGTGCTCCACAAAGTGTTTGTTGTCGGCTGAATCGCTGATGTCGGTCACGGTGATGGACAGCATGTCGGCTTCGAAGGAACCTCCGATCAGCTTTCCGCCCTGGAACTCCAGGTTGGCTTTACTCAGCATGATCTTTCCGGTATGAGCGCCCGAGAGACTCTTGCCGCTCCATGCGATTTCGCTTTTGCTGACGTCCACGGCGGGAATCACCACGCGGTAGCGGTTATACACCATCCATCCTGTGGCCAGTCCTACGACGAGGACGGTTATCAGAAGAAGTTTGTTTTTCATGTGTTGTTCTTTGAATGGGTTTGTGTTGCCTGCTGGTTGTTTTTTGCGGAAATGGTTTGCTTCAGTTTTCGCTGACCTTTTTCAGGTTGTCATCCATCACCCTGTCCACGAGGTAGTAGTAAGGGTCAATGCCGGCTTGCCAGGGTTTAGCCTTCGTGACAAAAGTAAAAGTACTTTCTTTTTCGCGTATCCTGTACCTGCGCAGCGCAATGGCTTTACCGTACTTCTTACCCTCAGTTGGCTCCGACAGCAGGCCTATTTCAATCCAGTCGTCCAGCATTGCCGGGGTTTCACGGCCCACTGAGTCGGCATACATCTTGGCGGCTTGCACCTTCACGGTGGTCTCAAATCCGGAGGGCACCTTGCGCGTGCTGGCTTCCAGCACACGGTTGTCGAACAAGGTGATTTTTTTGAACAGGTCGCGCACCAGGTAACGGAGGCTGTCGGGTGTTTGCGCTTCGAAACGGTTCACCAATTCATAGGCATTGGGGTAGGGAGGTTCGCGGTAGGCAAAGCTGTCGACAAGGTTTTTCAAGGCGGCATTCACGCGTTCTTCGCCTATCATGTCTTTGAGGTAATACATGACTGTACTGGCCTTGTTGTAATGGATATACCCCTGGTTCTCCACTTCGAGCAAGGGACATTCCTTCTCTGCCTCCGAGCCGCGTGCGGAGAGGTAGTTGTCCATCTCGTAGCGCAGGAACTTGTGCATCTGTTCCTTTCCGTACATCTTCTCCATCACCATCAGCGCAGAATACTGGGACATGGATTCGCTCAGCAAAGTCGAGCCCTGCATCTCTGGCCCTACCACCTGGTGGGCCCACCACTGATGTCCCATCTCGTGCGCAACGACATAGGTGACCATGTCAATCTCTTCGGGGTCCTCCAGGTTGGCGATGAAGCCAATGGACTCCGAGTAAGGCATGGTGCCGGGGAAGGCCTGTGCGAATCCGGCATAGCGTGGGAATTCGATGATGCGCGCCTGCTTGTGACGGTAAGGGCCGAAATGGGTCGAGTAATAATCGATCGACTTCTCCATCGACATAAGCATCTTGTCCACGTTGTAGGCGTGCTGCGCATCGTAATACACCTCCAGGCTGATTCCCTTGTGCATTCGTTTCTTCAACTGAAAGCGGGCCGACAGGAAGGAGTAAAAATTCATGGAAGGGTGATCCAGTTCGTAGTGGAAATAGTTCCTTCCGCTTTCTTTCCATTGCCTGCGCAGTGATCCCGGGGCTATGGCTATCTGATCGCCCGCGGTACCGAAGACGCTGCGCACATGCACCCAGTCGGAGT
>CAZPCA010000232.1:0-337 GCA_964584995.1 uncultured Bifidobacterium sp. | reverse complement strand
AGGTAGGTGTTCATGCGTGCGGCGATGTCATTGCTCAGACGCGGCATCCTTGCCCTTGGCGCAAGGCCATACTCCCTGCGGTCGTTTTTATCGCTGAGTTCATAGGCGGACTGGTAGCCAATCTGCGGGAGGATATCCGAATTGAAGAAGCTGCCGTTGTCGACGATGGAAGTCACCGTGACTTCGTTCTCGATTCCCTCCGCCGCATACTTCATCGTCATAGTCATCTGCAGAGAATCGCCCGGCAACATGGGTTTTGAGAGCCGGTACATGGCAAAATTGTGCACCGTATCCATCAGCAGGGTCTTGGCTCCCGGTAGACGGATGGTGCCATCAT
>CAZPCA010000231.1:0-2659 GCA_964584995.1 uncultured Bifidobacterium sp. | reverse complement strand
AAAATCGTCGGAGGACAGGATTTCTCAGACTTGAAATTCAAAATCCAGGATGGTAGCAAGGCCGTTATGGATGCATACGGAAACATAACCACCAAGGAAGTCCCCGAAGTTTACATTCGATAAGGTGAATTCATCACCACGATCATTGATTTCATCGCTGTCGCCCTTGCCATGTTCATTGTTGTAAAGACTATGAATCGTTTAAAGGCGGCCGAACAAATCGACACTCCTCCTCCTTCTCCGAGCAAGGAAGAAACATTATTAACTGAAATCCGCGACCTGCTGAAAAAACAATAGAAGAATTATGAAGATAAGGCTATCCATCCTACTGTCACTCACATTTTATTCCATGGCCGTGAATGCACAGGCCGACACCTTGGTCAAAAACGACACGATTTGGAAACTGGGAGGACTTTTCGCAAGTACATTCAATCAAGTAACCCTTACCAACTGGGCTGCAGGTGGACAAAATGCTGTTTCGCTTAGCAATATCGCCAGCCTTTACAGCAAATACAAAAAAGACAAGATTGCATGGGATACTAACCTCGACATGGCATATGGTATACTGAAGCAGGGAGAAGAGAGTATACGAAAGAACGACGACCGGATTGAATTCAACACCAAATTCGGGTATAACGCATATAAATCAAAAATATACTATACGGCACTATTTAATTTCAGGTCGCAATTCGCTCCTGGTTATAATTACCCCAGGAATGATTCCTCCAGATATATTTCAAAATTTGCAGCTCCGGCTTTCAGTCTGCTCGCCTTGGGTATAGACTACAAACCAACGGACTATTTCAGTGTTTTCATTTCCCCATTGACCGCAAGAGTTGTACTTGTGAACGATGATTCGTTGGCACAGGCTGGCGCATTCGGTGTCGATCCAAAAACCAGACGCAGGGACGAACCGGGCGCCTATCTGAATACCCGCTTCCAGAAGGATATTTTAAAAGAAGTCAATGTCATGGCTAAACTCGATTTATTCAGCAATTACCGGGAAAATCCACAAAACATTGATGTGAATCTCGAACTGTTGATCTCCATCAAAGTCAACCAGTACATTGCTGCTCAAATTGGTGCCCAGCTCATTTATGACGACGATACACAAATCGCACTTTTCAACGAACAAAATGGTATTAAAACACCTGTCCTGAACACTGATGGCACTCAGAAGACAGGTCCCAGGGCCCAGATTCGGCAGGTCTTCGGTATTGGACTCACCTACAAAGCCCAACGGTATACTATCCGATAATCAAGTGCAGGATTAGTTATGAACAGGTTTGTCTGAATGACAAACCTGTTTTATTTTGGCAGTATGGGATTAATCATCTACAAATCATCCGCAGGATCCGGAAAAACATTCACGCTTGTTCACGAATTCCTGCTGAAAGTACTGGATAAGCCCTGGTTATTTAGACGCATTCTCGCCATCACTTTCACCAATAAGGCAACTGAAGAACTCAAAACACGCATTCTTCGCGAACTGGACATACTTGCCTCAGGAGAACCGTCCAAGCATCTCGAGCAATTGCTACTCGACCTTCCTCGACAAACTGAGACAACTCTGCGCGAAAACGCAGCACAGGTTTTAACCCGTATCCTGCACGACTATTCCTCCTTTTCCATAACCACCATAGATAGTTATTTCCAGTCGCTCGCGCGTATACTTGCGCGCGAAATGCAACTACCCATGAAATACGATATCGAATTGGACACAGAAGCTATTTGCCGTGAAGTAACCGATATGCTCTTAGATGATGCAGGCAAGGACAAATTCGTGACGGAATGGCTTGAACAATTACTCTTGCACCGAATTGACAATGGAAAGAACTGGAATGTACATACCGAGTTGATGCAGATGACACGTCTGTTGCTGAATTCGAATGCAGCTCAAGAACACGCCAGGTCCATCAACACGGATCAACTCCTGACATTGATTCAGTGGATGAATGCGGAACGGAAACGCATTACCGATACGATGAGAAATTTAGGGAGGAAAGCTATTGAAATCATCCACCACAATAACCTTGACGAAAATCACTTTTATTATAAGAACAGTGGCCCTTACGGCTATTTATTGAAAATATCTGCCAAGAAAAGCGGACTGAAAGAATTTGGCAATGTCAACAGTTACACGCAGAAAGTTTTAGGTGATCCGCTGGTCATGGTGGCTAAATCGGCTCAGAAGGATGCACATATCTGTGCAATTGTCACCAGTGAAATCCATCCATTACTCCAAGAGGCCTGCCATTTTTTCCAAGAAAACAGACGTAAGTACACTTCTATTATTGAAGCGCTTAAGCTCGTCTATCAATCAGGAATCACCGGGTCCCTTGATGAAAAACTAAAAGAGTACAGGGAAAAGCACCGCTTGTTTCATCTATCCGACACCACCCGAATGCTCGGCTTGACAGTACAAGACCAGGATGCACCATTCATCTTTGAAAAATCTGGCAACACCTACTTTCACCTGTTCATCGATGAATTCCAGGATACCGCATCATTGCAGTGGGAAATACTGAAACCGCTGGTACTGCATATACTCTCAACGGGAAATGAAGTGAAAATCGTGGGCGATGCGAAGCAATCCATCTACCGCTGGCGAGGTGGCAATATGCAACTTATTCTCCAAGGTGTCCGCGATGATCTTGCA
>CAZPCA010000230.1:0-2675 GCA_964584995.1 uncultured Bifidobacterium sp. | reverse complement strand
GAGACTGGAATGGTCAGGATCCACGCCCAAATGAGCTGCAGGGTAACCCCCCAGCGTACTGCGGAGATGCGCTTGGTGAGGCCTACGCCGATGATAGAACCTGTTATGGTATGGGTGGTACTCACCGGCACTTTGAAATGTTGTGTACCAAAGAGCGTCAAGGCACCGGCTGTTTCTGCACTGAAGCCTTCAAAGGGCGTAAGCTTAGTCACTTTCTGCCCCATGGTCTTCACAATCTTCCATCCGCCGATCATCGTACCTGCAGCGATGGCGGTATAACAGGCCAGGGGAACCCAGCCCGGCAATTCACTCATGTCGCTGATAGCACCATGGCTGATCATTGCGGCTGCAATAATACCCATCACCTTTTGTGCATCGTTACCGCCGTGACCGAGTGAATAGGCCGCTGAAGAAACCAGCTGCAGTCGCCGGAAAATCTTGTCTACCCGCGAGGGATTGGCCCGTCGGCAGATGTGCAGGGTGATGACGGAGATGATGTACGACATCAGCATACCGAGTACGGGAGCCAGCACGATGAAGTACACGGTCGGCATCACCTTGTCCCACTGAATGGCATCGAATCCTCCCGCATGCGCAATACCGGCTCCGGCGAAACCACCGATGAGCGTGTGCGATGAACTGGAGGGAATTCCCCACCACCAGGTCAAAAGGTTCCAGATGATGGCGGCCATGAGGCCTGCAAGCACTACAGTAAGCGTGATATTTTCGGCCCTTACAGTTTTCGCGACTGTATCGGCCACTTTAAGTTCGAAGATCCAATAGGCGAGAAAATTGAACAATGCCGCCCAAACAACCGCCGCCAGCGGACTCAACACCTGCGTGGAAACTACAGTGGCGATAGAATTGGCCGCGTCGTGAAAGCCGTTGATGAAATCAAAAATCAGGGCCAGTACGATTACAATAATCAGGATGTCCGTCATGTCCGCTTAAGCCATCTTGATGATAATCGACTCAATCACATTGGCAGCGTCTTCGCATTTATCGGTGGCTGTCTCCAGTCCGTGCAGTATTTCTTTCTGCATGATGATTTTGACAGCATCCTTCTCATTGGCGAACAAGCCTGCCACGGCATGATCGAAAATATCGTCGGCATGGTTCTCAATGCTGTTGATCCGTACCAAAGAAGCGGTGATATCGCGCATCTTGCGCATGTTTTTCAACTCCAGCACAGCGGATTTCAATTCCTGTGTGCTTTGCTGAATCAATTCGCACAGCTTGATCACGTCGGTATCGAACTCTTTCACTTTATACAGTTCGATACGTTTGGAAGAGCCGTGCATGTAATCCACCACATCGTCGAAAGAGGTGACCAGACGGTGGATGTCTTCCCTGTCAAAGGGTGTGATGAAGTTACGTCCCAGCTCCAGGAAGATCTCATGGGTGATTTCATCGCCCACATGTTCGAGCTGTTCGATTTTACGGAACCAGCGGTGGCGTTCTTCGGGCTCGCAGGTGACCAGCTGATACATAGCCAGACCGCACTCATGGAGATTGGTGACGGCCTTGTCGAACAAGGGAAAGAATTTTCGATCCTGGGGTACGAAGTATTTGAGAAATCCGAGTGAGCTCATAGGTCAGGTTTGCGCCTGCGAATGTAAATTAATTGTTGCTAAAATGTTATGCATTTACATTTCAGTACATTAATTAAGATATTAAATATTGATAATGAGTATTTTAATGGCAATATGCAATCCAGGTTCCGTCGGTTCTGTGAACAAACACCCACCTGCCTTTCCATCACTTGCCATATCCTTCTATACCGGCGATACGGATGGGTATAGATCAGTCTTCGCAGAAGAGAGAATCTCCCGAAAGGGTATCTTTGCGGCAATGTTCGAGAACAAAAACAATCGTACGGAATTGAGTTCCATCGGGGAATTCGGGTTGATTCGCCATATCTCTGAAAATGTGAAACTCACGCAGGCAGGATCGCTGAAAGGAATTGGTGACGATGCTGCCGTGGTGAACAACGGCTCCGGACATACGGTACTCACCACCGACATGCTGACGGAGGGTGTACACTTCGATCTTACCTATACACCCCTCAAGCACCTGGGCTACAAAGCTGTGGTGGTCAACATCAGCGACATCTGTGCGATGAATGCCCAGCCGACACAAATCCTGTGTGCATTGGCGATGTCGAACCGCTTTTCGCTGGAGGCCGTCGAAGAACTGATGAGCGGCATGCTGCTCGCCTGTGAACGCTACGGTGTTGATCTGGTCGGAGGCGACACCTGTGCATCGGCCGGCGGACTCACCATCAGCATTACCGCAGTAGGCCAAGCTGCAGCGGAAGATATCGTGTACCGTAATGGCGCCAAAGTCAACGACCTGATCTGTGTGACCGGGGATGTCGGCGCCGCCTACATGGGGCTACAATTGCTGAACCGCGAGAAAAAGATATTCCTGGAAAATCCCGGTGTTCAACCGGAACTGCATGGCTACGATTACCTGCTTGAACGGCAACTCAAGCCAGAAGCCCGCCTGGACATCATCCAACGCTTCAAGACCTGGTATATACGGCCCAACAGCATGATAGATATTTCTGACGGCGTGGCTTCTGAAGTGTTGCACCTCTGCAAACAATCCAACACCGGCTGTCAGCTCTACGAGGAGAAACTGCCCATCGATCACCTCACCTCTGAACTGGGTAT
>CAZPCA010000229.1:0-2731 GCA_964584995.1 uncultured Bifidobacterium sp. | reverse complement strand
ATTGGGGGATCGGCTTATTGTGTTGGTGAATTCAGACGCTTCGGTCCAGCGCCTCAAGGGGCCCGAGCGCCCCATCAATAGCCTCGCCCATCGTATGGCCATGCTGGCGGCACTTGAGTGTGTGGACTGGGTCATCCCGTTTGAGGAAGATACCCCAAGGGATCTGATCGGTCAGGTCCTTCCGGACATTCTGGTCAAAGGTGGCGACTACACGGACATCAAGACAATCGCAGGCCATGACCACGTTCTGGCCAACGGCGGTCGCGTGGAGATTTTGGACTTTGTCGAGGGGCACTCCACCACCTCCATCATTGAACGCATTCATCAGAAGACAGGAAGTGCCTGAGCATGGCTGAGCGAGAAAAATCCAGGAAAGGATCAGAGAACATTGAAAATCTGAAGATCCCACCCTACTCGATCAATGCCGAACAGTCGGTGATCGGGGCGCTGATGCTGGATAAGCTCGCCTGGGATAAGGTTGCAGAAATCCTCATTGAGGATGATTTTTATCGCCGGGACCATCAACTGATCTATCGGGCCATTCGGATCCTCGCAGAAAAGCAGTCCCCCCTCGACGTCATTACCCTCTCTGAGTCTCTTGAGCAACTCGGCTGGATCGAGGAGTGTGGCGGACTGGCTTACCTTGCAACACTCGCCAAGGAAACCCCCAGCGCTGCGAATATTGAAGCTTATGCCAATATCGTCCGGGAAAAATCGATTCTTCGGCAGCTGATTCACTCAGGCTCAGAAATTGCGGACCTTGCCTATAGCCCCCAGGGACGCGAAACCATCCAGCTGATTGAGTCGGCCGAACAGACCGTTTTTCGGATTGCAGATCAGTACCGCCGAAAAGGGACCGGATTCAGCCCCATCAAGCCACTCTTGGCCAAGGCCATTGACCGAATCGAGACCCTGTTCCAGCAGGACGGACATCTGACCGGCGCAAGTACGGGATTCACTGATTTCGACGAAATGACCTCAGGTCTCCAGAATTCAGATCTGATCATCGTGGCGGGGCGCCCCTCCATGGGAAAGACCACCTTCGCGATGAATATCGCAGAACATGTGGCGATTAAGGAGCAGGTCCCGGTTGCGGTATTCAGTATGGAAATGCCCGGCGAACAGCTCGCCATGCGTATGATTTCTTCGCTGGGACGGATCGATCAGCATCGGGTCCGAACGGGAAAGCTGGAAGATGATGAATGGCCGCGAATGACTTCAGCGATCAACATTCTTGCAGAGACCAAACTCTATATCGATGACACTCCGGCCATGACGCCAACGGAAGTCAGAGCACGATGCCGAAGATTGGCTCGAGAAAACGATGGCAAGTTGGGTCTTATCGTCCTCGACTATCTTCAGCTCATGCAGTCCCCGGGCTCCGAAAGCCGCGTTAACGAAATCTCTGACATTTCTCGGCAGCTCAAGGGTCTGGCCAAGGAGCTCAATGTTCCCGTCATTGCTCTTTCACAGCTGAATCGAAGCCTTGAGCAACGCCCCAACAAGCGTCCGATCATGTCGGATCTCCGTGAGTGTGTCCCGGGCGATACCCTGGTCTGCTTGACCGATGGGCGCCGTGTTCCGATTCGGGAGCTTGTCGGCACGACACCCGAGGTCTGGGCCATGTCAGACCATCAGAAAATCATTCCAGCCCAAACCGATCTGGTCTGGAATGTAGGGCGAAAGCCCCTTTACAAGCTTTCTCTCGCCAGTGGGCGCGAGCTTCGCGCAACTTCAAAGCATCGCATTTTTAGCGGGAGCGGCTGGGCTACCGTCGGCGATCTTAAGGTAGGAGACCGAATCGCCCTCTCTCGTCGCATTGAAGAGCCTAACCAACCGATCGAATGGCCAGATCATGAAGTCGAGCTTCTGGGACATCTGGTCGGTAATGGAAGCTACCTGGTTCACCAACCCCTGCGGTACACCACCGCATCGGAAGAGAACAGCCAAACCGTTCGAAAGGCGGCGGAAACCTTTGGTTGTAGAGTCAGTTATCACGAAGACCAAGGCGCCTGGCATCAATTGGTCATTTCAGACAATGGCAATCGATGGCACCCCAAAGGGGTCAATCTGTGGCTTCGTAATCTCGGCATTTTTGGGCAAAGGTCTCACGAGAAACACCTTCCCAAGGAGGTCTTCCGTTTCTCCAACCGGCAGATCGCCCTCCTTCTTCGGCATCTTTGGGCAACTGATGGGTGTTTCTTTGCACGCCGTAACGGCGGTTCACCCCGAATTTATTTCAGCACGTGCAGCGAGCACCTTGCCCGAGACATTGCAGCCCTTCTCCTTCGCTTCGCCATCGTCGCAAGAATCGGACAGGTCGCTCAACCGAAGCGAAAATCCGTCTGGACTGTTGATATCCGCTCCTCAGAGCAACAACGGATTTTTCTCGATGAGATCGGAGCCTTTGGTCCCCGCATTGAAGCCGCCGAAAAAGTCCGTTTAGCGCTTCAGAATGTGGCCTCAAGCCCGAATGTCGACACCCTTCCCATAGAGGTCTTTCGGAAAGTCAAAGAGGCCATGCAAATGCAGGCCATTTCCCAGCGTGCCATGGCTTCCATGCGGGGAACTGCCTATGGTGGCTCGAGCCATTACCAGTTCGCACCCTCGAGATCAGTCCTTGGCAATTACGCATATCATCTCAAGGACTCATCTCTGAGGGAATGGGCTAAGTCCGACCTTTTCTGGGACCGGCTCGTATGCATCGAGGCCGATGGTGAAGAAGAGGTCT
>CAZPCA010000228.1:0-2741 GCA_964584995.1 uncultured Bifidobacterium sp. | reverse complement strand
CCTGACTCGTACAATGTACCGCAAGATCCTGTGCTCGCATTGGTATAATTGTTGCCCGTACAGGCAGTGCTTTCATTCATCATGGTGAAAGGAAGCACAGCCACAGCCACCGCATTCGCGCATGTAGCTCCGGCCAGTGCCGTAGATGGAGCAGTAATGGAAATGCTGTATGGGTTGCAGGCCGGAGATGCCCATGAGTCCACGATAAGGTAGTAGGTCTGTCCGGCGACGACATTTGCGCAAAGTGATTTGCTACCGGTAGAGCTCTGTTCGTTCGTCACACAAGTACCTGCAACACCGGAGCAGGAAGAGGTGACGGGGCATCCGTTGTACAACATGATGCCGGTATAGCTCCCGGACGAAGTAAGATTGATGGTGATATTTCCGGATACAGTAGGGGTAAAAACGAACACCTCGTCTTCACCGGTGAAGTACAGGTTGCTTCCGCAGGCGATGGTATTGTTTTGCGTCAAATCATTGCCCTTACCGCATGTCGTACGTCCGGCGGAAGTGTAAGGCAACGTAATATTCACTACGCCTGTCCCCAGCGAACATCCGCCGGCAGGTACGGGAGCTGAAATAGTGAGGTTAGAATACGGATTACAATTCGGAGAAGGAAAAACATCCAATACAAGGTAATAGGTCTGGTTAGCGGTTACACATGCCGTTAGGGTCTGATTACCGGCAGAAGACTGCGCCACCGTCACACAGGTACCTCCCTGGCCGAGCAGAGGACAGCCCTGATAGAGCATCAGACCATTCCAGGTACCCGTGGAAGAAAGATTTATCGTTACAGTTCCAGTAATGGCAGGCGTAAAGATCCACACGGCGTCCTCACCCCCGAGGTAAAGGTTACTTCCGCACGAAATCATATTATTGGCTGTAAGGTCATTACCCTTTCCACATGTAGTACCCGCACCGGAAGCATACGGTAGTGTTGCGACCGTTGTGACACCGCCTCCCAGGTTACTCGGACAACTCAAGGGCGCACCCACCCTGTAACGTAAATTTCCAAGGTTGTTCTGATTGGCACAATTGAATTGAGTGGGCAAAACCCGGTAGGTGCCGGAAGTTACACAGGTCCAGGCAATATAAGATTGCAGACCGCAAAAATCGTCGTTGTAGGCGCCGGGTACTGCGATACCTGAATTATCGTTTATAGTCAGCTGCGTATCATAGATAGAAGAACCTCCATCCGCCGCACAGAAACTAAAGTAATACGTACTGCCGGCCGTTGCGACGAATGTACGGTATGAATTTCCGGCGATGTTGTTTACGGACTGCCAGGCAGCAGTCGGCGTTATCGCACCTCCGTTATTTCCACCGGTACATTGCGCCATTCCGGTTTGTACCAGCAAACAAGATGCAAGGAAAAAACAGAAAAAAAGCAGACGATTGACCATTGTGTTGGGATTATAATTTGACGAGGTCTCCTCCACAGGCATCCATGACCTGTTTCCGGGTAGCCCCGGTTTTTATAAGTACTCCAAGACCAGTTGGCTTGAGTATGCTTTCCAATTGGTTTTCGTTGGCTATCTGGTCTAGATTCAACTCCACCACCAACCACCCTTTATCTGGGCAGACCAACGCGATTTTACTGTCTGGAGAGACCTCCTCTAGAGCATTAGATAATAAAGAGAGGTGTTTTTGCTGGCTGAAATGGGTGATCTCCAACACCACATCTACTTTGTGCAGATGAATATTGCGGACGCAAAGAGTAGAATTCAAGCAAGCCGCCGCTAAAACCAAAACGGCAGATAACGGAAAAAATAGTTTACCGATGAGCATTGTCAAATTTATCAATTTTGATCAATAAAACGAAATTGACCTTTATTAGATTTGCTGGTGATTAACCTCTGGGTGGAAACATCCAATACTCATGAAAGAATTCTTCCGAAAAACTATTGCGAGAGTCGCTGGTAAAAGTTCTATTCCCCTGAATATAAACTGGATTATCGTACTTCCGTTTATGATTTTTTCGTCTGCAACTGCACAGCGTTTCCAGGCCGAATTCGTCGGAGGCATCAATGGCTCGCAAGTTTCGGGAGACCAACTGGCAGGATTTCACAAGGCAGGCATCTTTGCAGGAGCAGGTGTTCGGACGAGGTTGAATGACAAGTTCGAATTGGGCTTCCGATTGGCCTACTCCCAAAAGGGAAGTAGAAAGCCTGTGCGCAGCGATAGCATCAGTAATACATTCTATCTACTTCGACTTCAATATATTGAATGTCCATTGACCCTTAGATACGGGGTGCGGGATAAATTTTACCTGGAAGCTGGCCCTTCGTTGGCATACCTCCTTAACGCCAGCGAAGAAGACGAAAACGGTGTGATGGATTTTCGTAATCCTTTCCTCCGCATTGATATAAGCGCCTGTGGTATTTTAGGCTATAAAATTTCTGAAACCATTGATTTTCAATTTGGTTATTGGCAATCACTCTTCCCTATCCGAGAACATGGCAGCCAGCAGGTCTATCGTCTAAACCGCGGACAGTATTCGAGTGTTGTGTTTGTTGGGTTTCTGTACACACTGCAATCAAAAAAGGAAAACCAGGACTCCAACCAACCTTGATGAAAACAAAGAAAAAAGTTGTTATTGGTGTTACTGGAGCCAGCGGCTCTATCTACGCCAAGGTGCTTCTGCAAAAGCTCGTTTTGCTCAAAGATCAGCTGGAGGAGGTCGGAATTGTTTTCAGTGATAATGCACGGGATGTATGGAAATACGAACTGGGCGATGAAAG
>CAZPCA010000227.1:0-2833 GCA_964584995.1 uncultured Bifidobacterium sp. | reverse complement strand
CAGGAGCGCAGGAAGAGGTGGCAGCACCGGCACCGTAGCCGTCGCCGTCAGCGTCCACATAGTAGTTGGAGTAAGTAGCGTCTTCGTCGGTAGAACCGTCGCAGTCATTGTCCACGCCGTTGCAAGCATCAGAAGCAACACCGGGATTCACGCTGTTGTCACCGTCGTTGCAGTCACCGTTTGTATTTACAGAACCGGAAACAGGAGTGCAGGAAGAAGTGGCAGCACCGGCACCGTAGCCGTCGCCGTCAGCGTCTATATAGTAGTTGGAGAAGGTGGCGTCTTCGTCGGTAGAACCATCGCAGTCGTTGTCTACTCCGTCACAACCATCGCTTGCAACACCTGGATTTGCGGCGCTGTTACTGTCATTACAGTCTGTGTTATTGGCAACATAACCGCTGGGTTGGGTGCAGGCGGATTGTGAAACGTCTGCGTCTCCAAAACCGTCACCGTCCACGTCTGCATACCATAAGGAAGGTGCAGGACCGGCCGCTACGGTATAGGAACCGGTGGCCGTACAACCTCCACCATTGGTGGTTACGGTCACGGTATAGGTGCCGGCGGCCACATTGCTGAGGTCTTCGCCGGTGGCACCATTGCTCCAGAGTATGCCGAGTGGTGTGGGTGAACCGCCAGTGATGGTCAAATCGACACTGCCGTCAGTACTGCCCTGACAAACCGCAGCTACAGTAGTAGCAGAAAGGGTAGGCGATGTACAGGTGGGCCCGGAAGGAACGGGTGTAATGCCATTCATGGTTAGGGATCCTGTCCATGTACCGCTGGTCCCCGCTGCACCATATCCGTTTCCAATCCAAAGTACGGGGTCGGAAGCGGTACCGGTAAAGACAAGAGGAGTGGTAAGCGTAACTGTTCCGATGCAGGTGGTTCCAGGCGCATTCGATCCACCGTTGGGCCAAGAGTAACGTTGAGCCGCTGAGAGGTTGGAGAAACCACCGACCTGCAAAAAGCCACCAGTGCTCAAGGGCGCTATATCCACATAAATGCATATATCGTCAGCGTAGGTATAAGCCACTGATGCATTCAAGGTCACGTTCACAGATACAGAGGTAAGTGTTCCGGTGAAACCCGTTAAAGACGGCTGAATGAAATTGAAGCCAGTAAATGTTTGGTTGTTAAGATTGTACGTGTACTGCGCCTGAGCGGAGTCAATACCCGATAAACCCAATAACTGCAGTCCAGCGAAGGCTGCGATGGTTAGTACTCTTTTTCTCATGATGTTTTTAGGATTTAAAACAATTAACCTATTTTGTCAAAGCGGGAAAAATAAATTTGGCGAACAACCTGAATTATTGGGCAAATGGAAATTCGGGTGAATGTGTTCACCCATTTACAGTGTGATACGCATGCGGAATTTCAATAGGAAGAAGGCAAATGCTCAGTGTAGTTTTTCCATCTTCCGATGCCGTCGGTATTGATGCGTGTATTGACCTGGTCGTAACTGAGTGTATGCACCGTGCGTTTGTTCTGCTGGGGACTGAGACAGGCGGCATCGTAGGGCAATCCGAGAAAATCCAGTATGCCGGCGATGCTTGCTTCGGGTGCGCGAATCAGCTCCTCCAGAGTGATTTCATACAGGCTCATGCCCAGTCGCTGGTAGATCATTCCTGAGTAGAAATGGTCGCACTTCATGAATTCGAAGATGGAGGGGACGCTGGCGGTAAAACTCCAGCTGGGGTCGAAGTTGTTCAAAAACAAGCTCACTGCATTATCGCGTGGGTCGCGCCGAATGCGGATGATTTTTGCTCCGGGAAATAATACAGAAACAACGAGTGGCTGCAGGGTGGGAAAAACGGTTTTGTCGATGGTCCAGATGCTGTCATCGATGGTGTTGTTGCGTGTCTGACGGTAGTATTTTTCGCTGCACTTGCTGAGGAATTCCGGACTTACCTGCAGGACGGCAACGGGCCACCCCTTGCCCTGTTTGGCGATGTCGTTGCCGAGGTGACCGGTGATATTGGTTTCTCCCAAGGCACGGATGGAGGGATGGCAGTCCAGCATCTGTTCGAGCAGGGTGGTGCCGCTGCGGGGTAGTCCGTGAATGAAACAAGTTTTGCCGGGAGAAAGTGGTGATCGCTTGATTTGGCGAAGAACATCCTCGGGTATGGTAGCGACCTGCCTAAGGGCTTCCTGCAATTGCGCTATCGGATAAACATGTTTGTTCCTGGCATGGATCTTTTCGGCCAGTTGCCAGGCTTCATCAAACCGCTTGCTCTTATCGTACAGTTTGACAAGATCGAACCCCGCCATTCTGAACAAGTAATCCGGGATGTTTTTTTGCAGTAGTTCTTCAAGATGTTGTTCCGCCACGGTATACGCTCTTCCGTCTTTCATGGCGAGTCGGGCATACATCAGCGTCCATCGTGGATCGTTTTTGAATTTCTTACAATCTTCAAGGAAGGCCCGCAGCTCTGGATAAAGGTGATTGCGAAGGAATATTTCACAGAGCACCGCTCCGCCTTCCACTTCCGTGGCGCTACCGGGCATGGCGGCCTTTTGCGCATGGGAAATCGCCGCATGCACCTCGCCGGCATAATGCTTTTCAATCGCGGTTTGCAGGTAACTCTTCATGGTGTGACGTTGCTGTAAACGGTGATGACAATAACCGAAACAGACCATTGTAAAAATAGGGGGTATTTGTGTCTGGTACCTGTTTTTTTGGCGAGTGCATGAAAAAAGGCGACCCGAATGATTCGGGCCGCCTTTTTATTGAGGGCTGCTGAACAATTTGTTCGGTAGCCTGCTTTTGGAGGGAGCTGTTTATTCAACAATCATGCGGATCTGTTCGGTAACACCTGCTGTCTCGATGACAACG
>CAZPCA010000226.1:0-2857 GCA_964584995.1 uncultured Bifidobacterium sp. | reverse complement strand
TGAAGGCAACGGATTCACCTACACGCAGAAAATCACGCTGCAGTAATCTATCATTACTTGCTTATAAGAAAAGGCTGTCCCGTTGGACAGCCTTTTCTTATTTCAACCTATTCTGGGACCATTCACTTTCGTCACGATTCCCATTCTGCAAAAGATGTCGGCGTCTCGTACAGTTTGACTCTTGCCAAACATATACCATCAGGTAGCGATGTGCGAAGCCGATGCACCATATCGAGCAACATGTTTTCACAGCTGGGCTCATAATCTGTAAGAATCAACCGTTCACTATCCGGATAGTGCATCGAAGCCAATGTACTTCCTTTCCGCAAAACAAGCGCATGGTCGAATTGATCGACCACCGCTGCTCTTACCCACTGCTTCAGTTCGGAGAAGTCCATAATCATTCCGTCAAAAGGATGACCATACTCATCGCGGATAATACCAGTAACGGTCACATACAAGTGATAAGTGTGTCCGTGAATATGCCGGCATTTACCCGGATAGTGTTCCAGCGCGTGCGCTGTATCGAAAGTGAATATTTTCGTTAATGATACTTTTTCCTGCATACGATTAAAGAGCGGTTGACATTCTCCGGTAATGGCACTGCTGTTTAACCGGAGTGGGAAACCGTTGCATGATTTTCGGCAAAATTAAAATATCGGAGTCAGAAAACCTTTGCGCCGACATGGTAAGCTCTCCGCTGAAAGAAGACCAGGCAACCCGCGAACTTATTCCTGGTATAACATTTCCTGTAATCGGGTAGAAAAACTGAATAAAGAATACACCAAAATTGCGACCAATAAACCCGGAAAAAGTACTATCCACCATACTTCAACATGATGCTTGCCTACGGCTATCATATCGCCCAAACCCGGGCTGGATTTTGCCCATCCAAAACCCAGAAATTCGATACCAGACTCAATCATGACATTGCTGGCAATGGAGAGCACCAGATGAACCAGTGTGGCAGGCCAGATGTTGGGCAAGACATGCTTCCACAACATTCTGCCGGAAGCGATTCCGCTCATACGGGCAGATTCCACAAAAGGAGACGAGAGCACCCTAATCGTCTCTGTTCTGACAATTCGAGCCATATCCACCCAAGAAGAAAGCACCAGTATCAGTACGAAAGCAGAAGCGGAAGGATTGAATAAAGGCAAGATAACCAAGACAAAGACCGTGCGCGGAACGATAGCAAAAAACTCCACTACCCTATCGTACAAGAAAGTTGTTGCTTTACCTATTTCCAGAGAACGCTTTGAAAAAGAAATAAAATTCGACGCAAGCACCGATAAAATCAACAGCAACAAAAGTATGCCTGAACCAAGCATTAAACGTTCTGAAGGAGGCAATGGCATCTGTGAAACGATGATCAGAAAAAATAAAGAAACCACTCCCACCACTACCTGACGTATTCTAACCTGCCAGCCGAAGCATGTGAAATAGGCCGCTGCGGTGCCTAGCAAAAGCCCCGTCAACCAACTTAGGAGAGCAGCTGTAACAGCAAGAGAGAGCGATGATCGCGCAGCGTAAAAAACCATGGCCAGAATATCTCTACCGTATAAATCGGTGCCCAGCCAATGCCTTTCCAAAAGTCCCGAAGGCTTTTGCACCTTATCGGGCTGAACAAATGGAGGCAAAAAACCCTGCGCAGCTGTATCCATCGAACCGGGGCTAAAGGGAATAAGGGCAGGGATTGCCCATACAGGATCGTCATCCACAAGCCAAGGCGAGGAAACAGAAGTGAAAACCGGAAAGGAAATTCCACTTTCTCTGAACTCGACGATATTGTTTCGGTTAAAGAGGAAGGGGAGCAAGACAAAAATCCATGCAAATACGAAGAGGACCCATGCAGGCCAACCTATTTTCCGAAAGAACAACCTCCATCGCTTCATGGCTGCAATGGTTGGGGGAAAACATGTTTTAACCAGCGGTCAGTGCCTGCAGTGATTAGGAATGATAATAATGAAACCAGACCGACAAAAAACAACAAAGCGGCGATCATAGGAAAATCCCTGGATTCGCAGGCACTGACGAGCAAGCTACCGACACCCATAAGCAAGGGGAAAATGCCTAAGGTCATCACCAACAAGGTCGGAAAACAACTTCGCAAGGCATGCCGAAAAACAACCTGCTCAATGCTCAATCCCTTTGCCAGCAATGTGCGTGCATAGTTTTTTTTACATTCATCTGCCATCAATTTATAAGCGGACTGTGTAAGGTATATCAGCGATGAATACAGGATTACCAGGAAGGGCAACGCAAAACTACCTATCTGAGTGGCTAACGAAAGCGACCAAAAATACCAGCCGCTATTGGTTTCCAGCACGGGTACTGATGGAGAGAACCAGTTCAACCATGCCGGGCTACAAAAGAACACCAGTAAGAGTGTCCCCATCCAGAAGCCAGGCAGCGCATAAAGAAACACACCCAATGCAGAAAGCCATTTCACGCGTGTTCGCTGGTGGTGGCAAGCCATCCATCCTCCGGCCAGCAGAGCCAATGGAAATGCCGTAGCCAACACGAGTACTGCCATAACTGTAGTCAATGCCAAAGGATGTCGCAGCACCTGCCATACGTCACGCCCTGAAATCCAGGAGACTCCCCAATCACCGCTGAGAATTCCGTCAACGCTGGCAGTATTCTCACCAAAAAGCCAGCGGTGAAACTGATTGTCACGATGAACAGCAATTACCGGGACGAGCCTCTTCCAGTAAGAATGCTCCCGCTCCTTTTTCAACGATGTCCATGCCGACTTCGCATCCGGTCGCAGAATATTCGAAGACTGATGACCACTAAAGAAAGCATCTATGCGCTGTACGAAAGCCACTCTATCTTCCACAGAGGGCACACCGCC
>CAZPCA010000225.1:0-2877 GCA_964584995.1 uncultured Bifidobacterium sp. | reverse complement strand
CAAAGGGCACACGCCGGTTACGGTAATTGATGCTCCTGAATACGGTATGCCTGAAAGAACGATTGGACAAGGTGAGCAGGATATTGCTGAAAATAAGGGTGGCAAATACTACAGAACGCAACTCCTTCTCCGGCACGCCGTCGCGCATCATGCCATAGGCCGGCAAGAGGCAAACAACGGCAATGACCAATCCCTGAATTACACTGACCAGCAGTTCGGAGATGGAGAACAGGTTGCGACCGGATTTGCGCGGAGCCTGTTCCATGAGATGGCTTTCGCCCGGTTCGTTTTCATAAACGATGGAACAGGTGGGCCCCATGATGAGCTCCAAAAAAATGACGTGCACAGGTAGAAAGAATCGCACCAGATCCCAGGCGAAGAAAAGGGGTACTGCGACAATCAGAATGACAGGGATGTGAATGGAGATGATGTAACGGATGGCCTTGCGAAGGTTCTCGTAAATCCTGCGCCCTAGCCCGATGGCAAATGTCATCGCACCGAGATCATCGTCCAGGAGCACTAGGGCCGCTGCCTTGCGCGCCACATCGCTGCCACGCTTCCCCATTGCAATACCGATGTGTGCGGCTTTGAGTGCCGGACCATCGTTCACGCCATCGCCCGTCATGGCCACCACTTCCCCGTTCGCCATCAGGGCCTTTACCACGCGCAGCTTCGCCTCCGGAAACATTCGTGAATAGATAACGGTATGCCTTACCGAATATTTAAGTTGTTCATCGTCCATCGCTGTCACTTCGGCACCGGTCAAGCCTTTCTCGGGGGCACGGATTCCAACCTGATGGGCCAGGGCATGGGCCGTCAGGGGATGGTCGCCAGTAAGCAACCGCACCTGTACGCCTGCATTGTAAAAACCAGTTATCACCTCGGCCATGTTCTTCCGGGGAGGGTCGTAAAATCCGATCAGGCCGAAGAGGGTGAACCGGTAGTCGTACTGCGAGGCCTTCACCGGCTCCTGGAAATCCGGTATACCGGCCACGGCGAGCACCCGGTAGCCCTTCGCCATCATTCCCTGCATGACCTCGTGCACCTTCTCCATGGAACCGGCCACGGGCCGTGCCTGCTGAAAAAGGCCTTCCGCACTGCCCTTCGCTGCGACACGACGCTTGCCTCCTGACTCCAGCACATGCGTCATGAACGGGAAAGTACCTGACAAGGGATACTCGTGGATCAATTTCCACTGCGTACGTTCATCGGTTGCGCAAACACCACCGTACAAAACATGTAACGCCTGCTCCATGCGGTCGAAGGGATGTGTTTCAGACGCCCATATCGCATACCGCAAGGTCTCACTGTCCAGTGCTTCCCCTTTGAGCAAATCCTGTGTGGTATCCGTAGCCAGGTCGTATATCATCGCTACTTCCATGGTGTTCTCCGTCAATGTACCCGTCTTGTCGAGGCATATAACGGTTGCGGCACCGAGTGTTTCGACGGTCTGCGGACTCCTTGCAAGCACACGACGGTGATAAAGGTGCCAGGCACCCAGTGCCATGAAAGTCGTGAGCGCTACAGGTATCTCTTCCGGCAGTACCGACATGGCGAGTGTAAGTCCGGCGAGCAAGGCCTGCCAGCCATCCGCATAGCGGATATAATGCAGGATACAGACAACACAAAAAGCAATCGCACCTTCGATGACCATCAGGCGAACGAATCCCTGTACCTGTTTCTGCAAGGGTGTTTTCTCCTCGCGGAGTTCACGCATGCTGAGATTGATCCGCCCGACAGCTGTCGCATTACCCACCGCGGTGACTTCGGCGATACAGGATCCGCTCTCGATCCAGGTCCCCTTGAACACGAAGGGTTCTGCGTCGTCGGCCTTTTTGAAAACAGCGAAGGACTCGCCCGTCAGCATACTCTCGTTGAGGGAAAGATCATGTGCTGAGCGTAAACGGGCTTCCGCCGGTATCAATTGTCCGTCTTCGAGACTGATTACATCCCCCACCACCAGCTGCTCTGCCGGAACAATCTTCCACTCACGGTTGCGCAGTACCCTGATGTGAGGTTGCGACAACATCCGCAAGGCATCGACCGCTCTGCGGCTCTTGTTATCCTGGTACAATGAAATCCCTGCTACGAAAAACAAAGCGAAGACCATCATCAGGGCATCACCCGTCTCACCGAGAAAAAAATAGACCAGCGCCGTACAGAAGAGCAGAATGAAAAGGGGCTCTGCGAGGACTCCGCGCAGCACCAGTAAAAACCGGGACGTAGTCTCCGTATCACCGGTATTGGCACCGAAGTCTCTTCGTTGCTGTTCAACCTGCTCGTCACTGAGTCCCTTGTGGTGTACTTCCTGCATACTCTGCGTAGTAAAAAGTTGGCGCTCCGCATTCATGGCTGGTTAAAACTAGAGTGATGAAACTGCACCAACCGCAACAGCCCTTAAAGTTAGTGAAGATTTCACGAACTTCGCAGCATGCTGCTGATAGGTGAAACGCTGGTATCGACCGATGTGATCGAAAAACACTTTGTATGCGATCTGGAGAAATGCAAGGGAGCCTGTTGTGTACAGGGAGATTCCGGTGCACCGCTGAGTCCGGAAGAACTGGAAGAAGTCGAGAAGGCGGCCCCCCTCATCCGGGATATGCTGACAGACGAAGGGCGTGAAAGCCTCGACCGCTACGGCTATCATGTACAGGACAGCGACGGTGATTGTGTAACGCCGCTGGTGAAAGGCTACCGTGAATGCGCCTACACGATTTTTGAAAATGGAGTGGCGGCCTGCGCCTTCGAGAAGGCCTACATGGAGGGGAAAATCACCTTCAGAAAACCTGTTTCCTGTCATCTCTACCCTATACGCATCAAAAAAATGGCGCACTACGAAGCGGTGAACTACGACCGCTGGGATATCTGCAAGGCCGC
>CAZPCA010000224.1:0-2906 GCA_964584995.1 uncultured Bifidobacterium sp. | reverse complement strand
ATTTCATCGTGGCGACCAATTCCTGTGGTGAGCAAAGTGTATCGGACACCTTGTGTTCTCTTACCCAACTCAATGCCAAGAACAATTACATCGAATATGTGACCGTAACAGGCGAGAACAGCATTGAGCTCAGATGGAGCGATTTCCCCGATGGTCCATTCAGCACCTATATCATCGAACGTTCGGAGAGTGACACGAACGCTTACTCTGAAGTGGTCAGGCTGAACGGCTACTCAGCCTACATCTGGGCAGACAACAGTGTGCAAACTGGAAGCAAATCCTATTGTTACCGCATGCGCAACATCGATTTCTGTGGCAACACCAGTGCGAACAGCAACCATGCCTGCAGTATTTTACTGAGCGGTACCGCGGGTCCGTTTTCCAACGAAATCGACTGGACACCCTACAGCGAATGGATGGGCGGTGTTGAACGCTACGAGGTAGAAAGGCGTTCGGAAAACGGACTGCCTATTCTGCTGGGTCAGACTTCTGCCAGCACCCTGGCTTATACAGACGACCAGATTCCACTCAGCGGAGGAGCTACCCTCTATCGCGTAAAGGCCATAGAAGACGCCGGTGGAAAGGATGCCAAAAGCTATTCGAACGAGATAGAACTGGTGCAGCCGCCTCTCCTCTATGTTCCTAATGCTTTCTCTCCAAACAGCGACACGCATAACAACAGCTGGAGCTTTTTCAGTGCATTCGTCCGGTCTGCGGAGATCAGCGTCTACAACCGCTGGGGCCAGGAAGTTTTTTCGTCTTCCGCAACCGATGCCGTCTGGGACGGCACATTCGAAGGAGTGGAATGCCCCTCCGGTGTTTACGGATACCGTATCCGCTACACCGGGTTCGACAACGACAGGACCCGCGAAACAACAGGACTGATAACGCTCATACGCTGAAGACGTTCGTTCACCCAATCGGGTTGCTTTCCATCGAAAGGCTTGCTTACCTTTGCAGCATTCCATTTTACCCATGCAGAACACTACCCCACTAACCGACAGCCAGAGAGCCATCGCCCTGGAGGAACAATACGGAGCACACAACTACCATCCTATTCCTGTTGTGCTGACCAAGGGAGAGGGCGTTTTTGTTTGGGACCTTGAAGGCAGACGGTACTATGACTTCCTTTCCGCCTACTCTGCTGTAAACCAAGGACACTGTCATCCTCGCATCGTTCAGGCTATGGTCGAGCAGGCCTCACGTCTCAGCCTCACCTCTAGGGCATTTCACAACGATGTGCTGGGAGAGTACGAAGCCTTCATGACCAAGCTGTTCGGATACGACAAGTTGTTGCCGATGAACACCGGTGTGGAAGGTGGGGAAACCGCCATCAAGCTTGCCCGGCGCTGGGGCTACGACGTGAAGGGGATCGAAAAGAACAAAGCGAAAATTCTGTTTGCAGAAGGCAATTTCTGGGGCCGCACCCTCTCCGCCATCTCCACCTCTTCCGACCCTAGCAGCTACGCAGGCTTTGGGCCCTACATGACCGGCTTCGAGCTGCTGCCCTACAACGACCTTAACGCTTTAGCCAAGGCACTCGAAGAGCTCGATGTGGCCGGTTTCATGATCGAACCGATTCAAGGGGAAGCAGGTGTTGTTGTTCCCGACGAGGGCTATCTCCGCAAGGCTTTCGAGATGTGCCGCGCAAAACGGGTATTGTTCATAGCCGATGAAGTACAAACCGGCATCGCCCGAACCGGCAAAATGCTGGCCTGCGACCATGAGGGATTCCGTCCGGACATTCTCATCCTGGGCAAAGCGCTCTCGGGCGGTATGATGCCTGTATCCGCGGTGCTGGCCGACGATGAGGTGATGCTCACCATCAAACCCGGAGAGCACGGCTCCACCTACGGTGGAAATCCGCTGGCCTGCAAAGTGGCCATGGCTGCCATGCAGGTGGTGCTCGATGAGGACCTGGCAAAAAACGCCGAGGTGCTGGGCGAAAAACTGCGCACTGCACTTCGTGCCATTGACTCCGACCGGATTACCGGCATACGGGGCAAGGGACTTCTGAACGCCATCGTCATCCAGGAAAAAGACGGCATCGATGCCTGGGAGGTATGCATGCGCCTCAAAGAAAACGGATTGCTCGCCAAACCTACGCACGGTGACATCATCCGCCTGGCGCCGCCCTTGGTCATCGATGAAGCACAACTGATGGAATGCGCAGCAATCATCCGCCGCACCATCGAGTCCCTCTCCTGAAATTTCAGGCGAATACGTCGGGATTGTTTTTCTTCAATACCGCAGCCATGATCAGGGACACGAAGGCTCCCATGATGAGCGAACCCATCAAGCCCCAGGTGAACATCCAGAAGGGTGTCTGAAATTTCGCCGACTGGTTGATCGCCATTTCTATCATGTCCTCCGACATACCTTGCTCCTGCATCTTCTCCACTTGTTTTTGCATCATGAAATCCATGAAATCCGGATCTATGACACTGGTGTATAGTACCAGGTAGCCAGCAACAATCACACCTCCTACGAGGCATATGAGTATACCCTGCTTGAAAACTTCGGAAAATTTCATGTAACCACCTTCCACGCCCGCCTTATGCTCCTTTACCGCCAGGTAAATGCAAACGACAGGAATGATGAGTCCCACCAGGGAATTCAACCAGTCGAGGCCGGCCCTGTTGAGATCGGTGACGTACATGATGAGCGAAAACAAAATGTTAATACCGCTGTAGATTAATCCGTAGCGAAGGGCAATATTCATGGCGTAGTATGTTTAAATTTACCTCAAAGAAAAAGGATTCCCGGGAGGAATCAAACCCATGTTCGTAAAAGCCATCGAGGAAATCAACCGGTTCACCCGGCCCATACACTCCATCCTGCGTAACTACGGTTCCGGGAAGGTGCGTGCCGGTGCAGCCACCTTGTTTTTTGTGAACGAGGAAGGG
>CAZPCA010000223.1:0-2909 GCA_964584995.1 uncultured Bifidobacterium sp. | reverse complement strand
CCTGGAGAAAATAGTTTGTCATACTATATGGTGAAGGCAGCTTTCGGGCTGCCTTTTTTTATGCACCACTTTTTCCCCTTGGCCACGCTTCCAGCAGAATGCGGCTGATAGGCTTTACTTCTTTTAGCAAATCGTGTCCACAAGGCAAGACGATGATTTCGGGCTTCTTACGCATTTTCCGTATGAAGTCCTCCGCCCATTTCGCCGGAATCACAGAGTCGAATTCGCCCATCACAAAGACCATGCGAAAATTCCTGCTGTTGAAATAATGGTCTATCAATCTGGGGTGTATGTCAAAATCCTTCATGGCCATCCAGATATGGTAAATCCTATAACGGTCTTTCTTTTCTCTTGTGCTGTTCAGGTAAAAATTCCGGAGGTTCGGGCGAATAAAACCGGTGGCCGCCAGTAATTTGAGGATCGAGTGTAATCCGGAACGGTGAGTGACGAGCCAGCGGCCCGTCCAACGGCCTACCGGGGTTTTGCTGATGAACTTGCGCATCCTGTTGGGTTTTAATCCATCGGGAGAAACGAGTAACACCTTGTTAACACGATGAGGGATGCGGTGCAGAATTCCCAACACCAGCCGGCCTCCCTGGCTGTAGCCTAAAAGCGAGCAATTCACTTTTTTTCGTTCCCACAGGAGCCTTTCCACAAGTCCTGCCATTTGTGAGGAACTGAATGCCGGCATCGGAATTTCCGGGTCGGCGGCCATGGGACCATGGTAAAAAAAATCGAAGGCTATGAGTGTATAATGTGCTCCCAGTTCCGCTGCAAAAGGCCTGTAATCTTCACTGCTGCGGCCGTACCCGTGAAAGGCGAGCAGCAACTCGCCTCCGTTTCCCCAAGCCCTGTAGGGTAAACGAAATCCGCCGTATTCCAGAAAGTGATAGTCGTCGGTTTTCATGGGCTATTGGGAAGGTGGAAAGATAGAATTTTTACTTTTCAACAAGCGGTTCTTCCAGCAGCATTATGGCTACTTTTGTTCAATCTTTTACGGTATGCGGGAACTGAACACTACAGCGCGTGCAGCGGCTTTTTCATCTGTTCGGTACTCGTTTTTTTTCTTTCCTTACCTCTTTTTGAAAACCACTTCCTTCACTTTTAAACCTTACGCTTATGCCACGCGATAATTCCATCAAATCCGTACTCATCATTGGCAGCGGCCCTATTGTGATTGGGCAGGCTTGCGAATTCGATTATTCAGGAAGCCAGGCATCCCGTTCCCTTAAGGAAGAGGGTATCGAAGTGATCCTGATCAATTCGAATCCGGCCACCATTATGACGGACAAGGTCACGGCCGATCATGTTTACCTGAAACCCCTTACCAAGAAATCGATAGCAGAAATCCTACAGCTACACAAGGTGGATGCGGTGTTGCCGACTATGGGAGGGCAGACTGCTCTGAACCTGTGCATCGATTGTCAGAAGGCCGGTTTGTGGGATAAGTACGGAGTACGCATCATCGGCGTGGATATCGACGCCATCAAAACCACCGAAGACCGCGAGCGTTTCCGTCTGCGCATGCTGGAGCTGGGTGCCGGAGTCTGCAAGGGCCGCACCGCCACCTCGTTTCTGGAAGGAAAAGAAATCGCCCAGGAGATCGGTTTTCCGCTGGTCATTCGGCCTTCTTTCACACTCGGAGGAACAGGAGGAGGTTTTGTGGATACCAAGGAGGAATTCGACCAGGCGCTCAATCACGGTCTGCATGCCAGTCCGGTGCACGAGGTACTCGTTGAGCAAAGCATCTTCGGCTGGAAGGAATTCGAACTGGAGCTGCTCCGCGACAATACCGGCAATGTCATCATCATCTGCTCGATTGAGAATTTCGATCCGATGGGAATCCATACCGGCGACTCCATCACCGTGGCGCCGGCCATGACCCTGAGCGACCGGACCTACCAGCAGCTGCGCGACCTCGCCATCCGCTGCATGAACGGTATCGGACAGTTCGCGGGAGGTTGCAATATCCAGTTCGCGGTGAATCCCGACAACGAAGATGAGATCATCGTCATCGAAATCAATCCTCGCGTTTCACGATCTTCTGCCCTCGCTTCGAAGGCCACCGGATATCCCATCGCTAAGATTGCTGCGAAGTTGGCCATCGGCTACAACCTCGACGAGCTGCAAAACCAAATCACCAAGACCACTTCTGCTTTCTTCGAACCCACCATCGACTATGTCATTGTGAAGGTGCCGCGCTGGAACTTTGACAAGTTCAAAGGGACGGATCGTCACCTCGGCTTGCAGATGAAGTCTGTGGGAGAGGCCATGGGCATCGGACGTAGCTTCCAGGAAGCTCTTCAGAAGGCCTGTCAAAGTCTGGAGATCAAGCGCAATGGCCTCGGCGCAGATGGCAAGGAGCTGACCAATCAGGAGCAAATACTCGAAAGCCTTAAGCGGCCAAGCTGGAACAGGCTTTTCCACATCTACGATGCGTTCAAGATGGGCATTCCATCCAAAACCATTCAGAAACTGACCCGCATCGATCCCTGGTTCCTTTACCAGATCGAAGAACTGGTGGAGCTGGAAAAAGAAATTGAGAAATACTCACTAGAGACATTGCCCCGCGAGCTCTTGCTCGAGGCCAAGCAAAAAGGGTATGCGGATCGTCAGGTGGCGCATCTGCTCCGTTGTCTCGAGAGCCAGGTTTATGCCCGCAGGCGGGAGATGGGTATCCATCGCGTTTACAAGCTGGTCGATACCTGTGCGGCAGAGTTTGAGGCCAAGACTCCCTACTACTATTCCACTTTCGAAACAGAAAACGAATCCGTTTCTTCTGAGAAGAAAAAGGTCATCATCCTCGGCTCAGGTCCCAACCGCATCGGCCAGGGAATAGAGTTCGACTATAGCTGCGTTCACGGTGTGTTGGCGGCGAAGGAGTGCGGCTATGAGACCATCATGATCAA
>CAZPCA010000222.1:0-2910 GCA_964584995.1 uncultured Bifidobacterium sp. | reverse complement strand
ATTCAAGAGTTTTCAATACAGCCAGAATCTGAGGACCAGTGGCAGCGGCATCAACCTCAAACTGGGTATGATCTATCGGCCCACCGATGCCATTCGACTGGGTTTTGCCATTCACACCCCCACCTGGCACACACTCGTAGATGAATACAGCACCACCATCCGGACGGATTTGGAAAGCGGAGAAAAAACATACGCAGGTCCGGTCTTTGTTCCATTCGAATACATGATCACGACTCCATTCCGTATCATCACCAGCATGGCATTGGTCGTCGGAAAGGCCGGTGCGTTCAATATTGATTACGAGTACCTGAATTACAATCAGGGACGTATACGCCCTGCCGACCGGACATTCGCCGCTGACTTCAATGATGCTAACAATGCTGTTCGCAGGAAGTATACCGGTTCGCACAACTTACGGGCAGGGTTTGAAGCACGTGCAGACATGTTCAGATTCAGGGCAGGAGGCTTTTATTCCACGACGCCCTTTGTCAGCGCCCTGAGCGTATCGGACGAAACCGACCTGACGCGCTACGGATTCAGCGGTGGTATTGGCATCAGGGATAAAAAATACTTTGTTGATCTGGCCTATGCATGGTCTACAGTCGGCAGCTTTCTGCAACCCTATCGACTGAGCAATGCCGAAACAGAGGGCATCACCATCACCCAAAAAGATAGCCGTGTACTGTTTACCGTAGGCTTCCTGTTTTAAGTTCTCAACGGGCCTCTACTGTAAACCGGATATCATCGAGCCAAAACGGTTCGCCTGCAGGGTTAAAAAAATAGACACTTACCACATCGTCAGGAAGTATCGACTCCTGAAGTTCCAACCGGAATCTGCGGCAAAAGGTTGCAACGCAATTCCCCTCCAGAGTATGTTGACACCGTCCCGGTCCACTGCAACCACGCCTTTAGCCTCTTTCAGTTCCTGTGTAGACCTAAAATTGCACGTTAGTTTATATACAGCACCGGCAGTGAATCCAAGACGCGAAGCTTTGTCCTTAATACCCGGGCTATATTCTTGCCCAGGCTTCATAGACCAGGAATAGATTCCGCTTGAAGCTACTTCAGTGGTTCTTACCAATGAATCGTTCTGCCATTTATTCGTTTCTGCATCGGTGAAATCCTGAAAGAGCAACATGGGCAATGCTGCCCTTTCAATGGTAGAGTCGCGTGCATAGACCAATATACCGGCATTGAAAAATGAATCACGTTGAACGAGATAAGGGAAGTGAGCCTGAATGATCATCTCGACTTCCGGTGCGTGATAGGCATTGGCCCAGGCATGTATAAAAACATCACTTGTTGATGACATGAGGATCCTGTTCAGTTGTAGAAATTCTTGAGGAGTAGTACAATGGTACTGCTTAAAAGATGGTAATTCCTCTAACACTTCCGAATAATACTGTATGTAGGCCGGATGGATGACATTCACTGAAGCTTCGACCTTAAGCGGACCGTACATCCTGCTGTAGGAGGCGCATTTTCGAACAACATCTTTAAAAGGAGCAAAACGTTGTGCATAACGCTCTCCGTCCGCCACAGCCGTGTAAACGGAGATCAATAGCAATGCACCTGCAAACAAGCCTTGCCAAGGTCGTAAATTATCCGTGGAGAAGAAAGAAAAAATCAACATGACCAGCATTGGGAAGCTAAAAAGTAAAATTGAATTCTGAAAAACAGGATTCCCGAACACTGAATAATAATACGCCACCAGAGCAGGTATCAGAAAAAACAAAAAAGCGAAGGTGTGCCTCATGCTCCAACTTATTGACTTTCTATTAACGAAGAAGCCGACTGCACCGACAACCAACAAGACTGCTATCAGTAACATACTTGAATTAAAGCCATAAAAAATATATTGCCATATCGCATCGCCTTCTGGTGCTCCCAGCCATCCTTCCGCGCCCCCTAATCCTCCAACACCGAACTGCGTCAGGAAAACATCAAGGTTGGGCAAATAAAGAATGAACATGGCTATACCACAAAAAATATATTCTTTCAGTGCCGTACGTTGTAGCATGAACAGTCCACTGAGGCCCACTACGGCAGCAAAAAGAAAACTAAAGTAATGGGTGTACATACATCCAGTACCGGCGAGGATGAATACAGCCTGATTCAAACGTTTATGGCGTTCCGGGAACCACATCCAATTCGACCAAGTGTAGACGAATAGGAGACTGAAAAAGAGACCGGGACTGTATGGTCTCGCAAGTTGAGCATACAGAACAGGGAAATCGAGTCCTGAGAAAACAGCTGTAGTCAATAATGCTGCAAATGAACCAAAAAAATTTCTTGCCACCAGATACAGTAATAACACCGAAGCTACCCCCATACACACAAAGGGCAATCTAAGCCATGTCGCCTCCACACCGAAAAGATCGGTCCACACCCACAAGAATGACTGCACGCCCACAGGATGCATATCGTTAGTGCGTACACCTTTCTCGAGCATTTCAGAAAAACTGTCGAATTTAAGCCTGGTCAACGCACTCAACTCATCGTTCGTCAAAGACCATTCATCATAATTCCAAAAACGAAAAACTGCAGCCGCAATCAACAGCGGCAGCAGGTAGTACAAATCCGCAGCAGAGCTTTTCTTAAACATCCTGAACTACTGATTTCCGCTGACAAAGGACTTCATATAGCACCATTCCGGCTGCGACAGATACATTGTAAGATGAAACATTACCGACCATCGGCAAAGACACCTTATCATCTGCGCGCTTCAGGTATTCGTGTGAAACACCGTTCTCCTCGCTTCCCATGATGATCGCCAGCGGTCCTGAGAGAGATGTTCCACGGGCATCTTTATCCGATTTCTCCGTACACGCCACCACACGGATACCGCATTCCTGTAAAAAGGAAATCACATTCTTGAGATTATCCTCCCTGCAAACGGGCAAGTGATGA
>CAZPCA010000221.1:0-2936 GCA_964584995.1 uncultured Bifidobacterium sp. | reverse complement strand
TTCCATGAAAAAAAGCGTCGCTCTCGGCGTAGTGCCGTTTCTGCTCATGTCGCTGGCTTCTTGTAAAAAAGAGGATCAACGAAGCATGGATATTCCATCAGACAATGGCTCGGTATACTTTCCGCTGGATTCCGGATTGACCAGGATTTACCAGATAGACTCCATTTACTGGGACCCCTTCACCGGGATCAACGATACGGTAAGCTATCTGTTGAAAGAGGTAGTGGCGGATGAGTACATCGACAACGAAGGGCGCAAAGGCAGAAGACTGGAACGGTACAAACAGAACGGAACAGGCGATTGGATTATTTATCAAGTGAGGGCCGCACTCAAACTGGGTAACCGGGGGGAAACAGTGGAAAACAATATACGGTATGTGCGGATTGTATTCCCGCTGATGGAAGGTGACACATGGGACATCAATGCCTATAATGCCTTGGGGAACCAACAGGGCGAATGCATACGCGTGAGTGCAGTGGATGCCATAGGCCCGCTCAGCTTCAGCAATACGTGTTGGATTTCCGGCGACAACGAACCGGCCACCTTGATCAGCGATCGTTATGCGGAAGAGCGATATGCTGCCGAAGTCGGACCATATTATAAATTTCTTGCTGAAGTAGAAACCAACATCATCAGCGGAGATACTACATCTGGATATGTCTACACAGAAAAATTAATCAGTTATCAGCCATGAAAAAATACCTGACTCTAACGCTGTTGTTACTGAACACCTTGACATGTATTTCACAGGATCGGTACGTGATTTTCTTCACCGATAAAAACAACTCGCCCTATTCACTAGCCAACCCACTTCAGTTCCTTTCTCAGCGAGCCATCGACCGGCGCATACAACAGGGAATCGCCATCGATCAAAGCGACTTGCCCGTGAATCCACAATACGTTCAGGCTATGGTGAACGCCGGCGCAACTATCCTCAACACCACCCGCTGGTTCAACGCCGCCATTGTAGACATCCCCTCTTCTGCTGTACTGACCGCCATAGCACAGTTACCTTTCGTACAGTCAACATTCGATGTAGGCAAGCCTCTGAAATCATTCAAAAATCAGGAGCATAAATTCGAAACGCTGGCACCCTTGGCTACGCAGCGTATGGATCAAATGGCCTCATCGAACGGAACCAACAACTTCAATTACGGCTTTTCGGCAAATCAGGTCAACATGATCGGGCTTAACAACCTGCACAATATGGGGTACACCGGTGAGGGCATGCTCATCGCCGTACTCGATGCAGGTTTTCTGGATGTGCCCTTTATGACCTGCTTCGATAGCATCCGCTTGAACAACCAGATTGTAGCAACCTGGGATTTTGTAGACCGGGAGAACGATGTGTACGACGATAATTCGCACGGCTCATCGGTTTTGTCCTGTATGGCCTCCAATAAACCCGACACCCTGATGGGCACTGCGCCGCATGCCGACTATCTCCTGTTGCGCTCAGAAGATGCAGGATCGGAATACCTCATCGAGGAATATAACTGGTCAGTAGCAGCGGAATTTGCCGACAGTGCCGGAGCGGACATCATCAACAGTTCACTGGGGTACACGCTATTCGACGACCCTTTCCAGAACCACGCATACACGACCATGAATGGAGATATTAATCCTGTGACGCGCGCTGCAGACTTCGCTGCCTCGAGAGGTATCATTGTGGTGAATAGTGCAGGTAATGAAGGAAACTCCCCCTGGAATTATATCAGTGCTCCGGCTGATGCTGATTCAATTCTTGCAGTGGGCGCAGTAGATTTTTCAGGCAGCTACGCTTCCTTCAGCGGTAACGGCCCCACTGCAGATGGTCGGGTAAAGCCGGATGTATCGGCGATGGGTCAAGGCACCTGGCTTTTCAGTCCATTCAGTGGCAATCAGGCTGTATCCGGAAACGGTACATCCTTTTCATCTCCGGTCATAGCCGGTGCTGTAGCCTGCCTATGGCAAGCCTGGGGCACAAAATCGTCCATGGAAGTTATCCAGGCGGTTAAGAGAAGCGGCAGTATTTTTTCTTCGCCCGACACCACTATCGGTCACGGTATTCCGAATTTTTCAATGGCCTATAGTCTACTCGGCTTCGGAGAGATTTCATTGCCGGATCAGCTTTCCCTTCACTTGTTCCCTAATCCGGTTACAGAAGGAAATATCCCCGCAGCATTGTTCAAAGCTAAAAATAACGGTTCTGTAGAGCTAAGTATCTATGATTTTTCCGGAAGACTGATATACCGAGAAAGCCGCGACGCAGTGGCGGGCATGCTATACAAATGGGAAATGCCGTCCACTACGGAGAAAGGTTGTTACCTGATCTCGATCAACGACGGCAACGAGCTATTATCCGGAAAACTGGTTCGGCTATAATAAAACAGTACTTGCCAGCGTATACAAACCAAGTATGCTGACGATGAAATAAGGCACAAGAGTAGCTGCGCCTGAGTAATCCTTGGAAACCCTCTGTCCGAAAATCAGTGCAAGCAGGGTGGCGGCTGAAAAAATCATCCCGTTCCAGGCCAGCAACGCTTCCCCGCTTGTAAGCAGCTGTAACACACCTACCGCAGACAAGGTACCGGATAAACACTCCATAGCCGTCAACAGCACCAGCAAGGATTTCACATATCCGTACAAGGGATTACGTACAAATTTTTGTTGTATCCACCCCAACTCCTGTTTGAAATTGAAAACTTTATCGAGTCCTGATTGTAAAAAGACGACGGCCATGAAACCGGAGCAGAACACACCCGGCCAATTGAGTTCTTGAATATCCATTGCTGAAGGTTTTCGCTAAGGTACAAAGATTTGAAAATCCACTAAGCACCTGAAGGAATCACTTGCGGTATTTTTAGGAAATAAAAAAGGCGCGTGCATTAAACGCGCCTGACAGACAACTCAATGTCCAAAAGCTACATCCATCTGGATAGAAAGGCAATCAACTC
>CAZPCA010000220.1:0-2941 GCA_964584995.1 uncultured Bifidobacterium sp. | reverse complement strand
ATGTATCCGGTCGCCTGGTTTCTGAGCGTTCGCTGGAGGTATTGGCGGGCACTTCCTCGCACGAAATCAGCGTAGCAGGCTATCCTCAAGGTATCTATTTGCTGCAGATTCAATCCGCAGCGTTCAGTAAAACAATACGTGTAATAGTAGAATGATTGCATACGCATGATAATTGAATGATTGATTAAGAATCCGGATGTAAACAGGTGTCCCCGTTAAGGGGATGCCTGTCCTCCGGAACTGAAAACATCTTTCAGCGAAAACTACAGCAAATGAAAAACACCACATCAACTTCAGGTCGCCGGCTTCATGCCCTTCGTGCGGATGTATCCGTGCGCAAGAGCCTGCTGATGCTTTTTGTGAGCAGGGCAGGGTACGCATTGACCTTGCTGTTGTTGTGGATGCATGGATTTTCTGCTTACGCGCAGGGAAATCTATCCGTACAAAGTAATTTTGACCCTATTATCTGTACCGGCGGAAGTACTACCCTTACTTTGAGTGCTAGCGGCGGCACTCCTCCGTACCAGTACAGTTTGAACGGTGTCAATTTCCAGTCTTCAGGAGTGTTTTTACAAGTGACATCCGGCACGTATACCTCCCTGACAGCCAAAGATGCCAACGGCAATACCTACACCTTACCCTCTTTTTCTATTGCAGACGGCACACTGCCCTTGCAACAGGCATGGCCGGATGCGGATGCTGACGGTTACGGAAGTATAAACGGAGCAGTGATGTTCTGCCAGCAATTGCCCGTCGGTTATATTGCGACAGGCGCTGATTGCAACGATGCGGACAGCCAGGTTCATCCCGGTGCGAACGAGCTTTGCAACCAGATAGACGACGATTGCGATGGAGCAGCAGACAATACAACGTCACAGCAGACCTATTTTACGGATGCGGACGGAGATGGCTATGGCACCGGTAACGGTCAGGCACTGTGTTACGACCCCGGCTTTGGTTACTCTTTGATTGCAGGCGATTGCAACGATGCCAATGACATGATCTATCCATTTTCGGCAGAAGTCTGCAACGGCTTGGACGATGACTGCAACACCCTTGCGGACGACGGCCTGTCGTTTGAAACCTATTACACGGATGCAGACCAGGATCAGTATGGAACCACCCAGTCGTTGACGGTGTGTTACGATCCCGGAGTAGGTTATGCAACAAATTCCGGTGATTGCGACGATGCCAACGCGCAGGTCAATCCGGCAGCTTCTGAGATGTGCAATGGGGTGGACGACAATTGCAATGGACTCATGGATTCTGCTGATCCGCTGCTTGCTCCTGCAGGTGTGCTGACGCTCTCCGCTACTGCCGGCACTATTTCTTGTCACGGTGGTCAAACCAATGTGGTGCTGCAGGCATCCGGTGGTGTGGCACCGTACACGTATGGAGGTGCTGCTGTAACGGGCATTGGTGCGGGCTCCTATACCTATTCAGTGACCGATGCGAACGGCTGCCAGGCATTCACCACGCTGGCCATTGCTCAGCCTGATTTGCTTGCCGCGAATAGCACTGCCGGCACTATTGCCTGCTTCGGTGGTACTACCGGAGTCACTGTGACGGCAGCGGGCGGCACATCGCCTTATACCGGAACAGGTTCCTTCACCATCGCTGCGGGTACGTACTCCTATACGGTGACCGATGCCCTGGGTTGTACGGCGCAAACCACCATAACCCGTACACAGCCGGCACTGCTCCAGGCTTTATCTTCGAGCGGTACCATCGCCTGCTTTGGTGGTACGACACTCGTGAATGTATCGGGTACCGGAGGTGTACTCCCTTACGCCGGTAGTGGAAATAAAACTGTCTCTGCCGGGCCCTATAGCTTCGTGCTCACCGATGCCAATGGATGTACCGCAACAGCGACAGGCACAGTGAATCAACCTTCTTTGCTCACGGCTTCTGCCATATCAGGTTCCATCACTTGTGCCGGGGGAAGCACCACTGTAACTGTTTCGGCAACGGGTGGTACATTGCCTTATACCAGCGTGGGCACTTCCACAGTTGTTGCCGGTACGTATGCCTATACCGTAACCGATGCCAGGGGCTGTTCAGCCAGCACATCTATTGTCGTTTCAGAACCCCTTGCCATAACGGCGACGCTACAGGTCACCAATACGTCTTGTCCGACTTGTACGGACGGAGCCCTGTCTGTCGCAAGTGTCAGCGGTGGAGTACCTCCTTATTCGTATGCTGATAAAACCAATTTGTCGGCTGGTTATCACTGCATCACCATCACCGACGCAAGCGGTTGTACCTTCAATGCCTGTGAAGTGGTAAATGCCGCCAGTTGTGCCATTACCGCTTCTGCCAGCACCGGTGTCATCCAGTGTTTCGGTGGAAGCACCACCGTAGTAGTGAGTGCGAGCGGCGGAACAGCACCAATCACGGGTACCGGTAGTTTCACGGCTTCAGCAGGTATTTCCACCTATGTAGTGACGGATGTCAATGGTTGTCCGGCCTCTGTGACAGTGAATATTCCTCAGCCGGCGCTGCTCTCGGCATCCGCAAGTGCACCACCCGTGCTTTGCCATGGTGGTACTACGGCTGCACTCGTTTCGGCTGCAGGAGGAACAACGCCTTACACAGGAACTGGTGTCTTTACGGTGACTGCGGGAACGTATGCGTATACCGTAACCGATGCCAACGGATGCACGGCGCAGACTTCGCTATATGTACAGCAGCCCAACGCATTGCAATTCACCGCGACGCCAGGAATCATCAATTGCCACGGAGGAACCACCAGTGTGGTACTCTCGGCAAGCGGCGGCACCTTACCCTATAACGGTACCGGCACTGTGCCTTCTCTTGGTACCGGTAATTACACCTATGCAGTGACCGATGGCAATGGATGCAGCGCCTCCGCTTCGGTTCAGATTCCCCAGCCGGCATTACTGACTGTTGCAGCTTCCGGCACAAACGTGACGTGCTTCGG
>CAZPCA010000219.1:0-3049 GCA_964584995.1 uncultured Bifidobacterium sp. | reverse complement strand
TCAAGCAGCGTCTGCCATTCCTTCAGCTGTGTGCAATCAACGGAGAATTTTTTTTAATGATACGGCGACCACCGAGATCTACACAATTCAGTGTAGCACCCATCAGCGACGGTGTGAATCAAACATTTTATCAATGGACTGTTCCCAGTGGCATGACTATAACCAGTGGGCAGGGTACACCGCAGGTCACTGTGGAATGGACCTACAGTGCCATTGATGCCGTTATCTCCGGAACATTGACAGTTGATGCAACAAGCATCTGCGGTTCACGCACATCGACTGCTTCAATAGAATATGCAGCTGTTCCTCCGGTAACTCCCGGCTCCATTTCAGGTGCTACACGAATTTGCCCCGGCGATACCGTGACCTGGTCAGTTGCGATCGGTGCGCGCGCAAAAAATTATGTTTGGTCGCTTCCGGTCGGAGTTCAACCCATAGGGATTGCCAATACCAATATTTTGAAGGCTGTGGTTACGGGTGCTTACAATGGAGGTACGCTTTCTGTCGCAGCTACCAATTTATGTGGAAGCAGTCCGCAGCGTTCACGAAGCATCATGACCAATATACCCGGTGTTCCCAATGTGATCAGCGGTAACTTTAACGGTGTATGCACTGCTAATTCGATGGTGTATTCAGTGGTGCCATTGACCGGCATACCGAATTATCAGTGGACTTTCCCCGCAGGCGTGCAGGTATTGAGCGGTCAGAATACTTCCTCTGTAACGGTGAACTGGGGAACAACGGCAGGGAATATTTCTGTCATCTCCGTGAACAACTGTGGTAGCAGTGCTGCCAGAAGTGTGACGGTGACAACCTTGCCCGGTCGACCGGTTTCCATCTCTGGACCTTCTCCTGCCTGTGCCGGCATCGACAATAATTATAGCACCCCAACCGTAGCCGGTGCCTCATCTTATATATGGTCCGGAACATCGAATCCTGTGATCAACGGACAAGGAGCAAAGTCAATCACCATGAATTGGACTGCAGGCGTTGCTACTAACCAGACGGTATTGGTACGTGCCTCCAATGCCTGTGGTTTATCGCTTAGCAGAAACCGAAGCGTGGCCGTGAATACCTGTGTGCGTTTGGACGGAACCGAAAATCCATTGGTTGTATACCCGAATCCTACAGCCGGCCGTTTTGCTTTGCGATCAGCTCAGCCGATCTCCGGAGATGTCAACATCCGCTTGCTGGATCTGGGTGGGAAGTGTGTGGCTACATTCCAGCTTGAGCATTTTGATGCTGCTCAAACCATGGAATTGAGCATCGCGCAACTGAAAGATGGTGTGTATTTGCTCGAAGTGCAAGGCGAGAACATCTCCTTCAGGGAGCGCATTGTAAAAATCAACGAGTAGTTTGCACAGCTGGAAGGCTGGCAGCTGTTGGATAAATGCTGGAAGTTATGTGATGGAGGCTCGACGGCTACCGACAAAAAGTCATTATCTTAAATCCACTACATCCACACCCGGATATTTGGCCTTATTGAAAACGAACTTGTCGTCACTGACAGCAGGATTGGGCGTAAACTTCACGATGGAGTAGGTGAGTATGCTGCCGTTTTTCTCGTAGATCTTCGCTTCACTGATGTATTTGCCTGTCTTATCGACCTGCAACATGATTTTGAAATAGTTCTTCTTGGAATCCTCCGGAGTAAGTTCGATCAATTGCACCTTTTTTCCGCCAGCGATGATGTCACCTAAGAATTTTGATTTGAATCCGTTCTCGTACATGGTGAAGATCGACGTAGGGGTGATGCTGCCCTCTTCGTTTTTGGCTTCACTGACCTGCACTTCATTCGATTCTTTGAGATAGGTCCAGGTGGTCTTGCCGTCGCACATCACCGTCTGGTTGTTCATGACGAAGTTGTAACGCTCTCCGCTGATAGTGATGGTGCCGATGAAGCTGTCCGTTTTCTTGCTTTTCTGATCAACACGGTTCAGTTTGAAGGATGCTTCTATGGATTTATAGGATCTGTATTTGGTGCTGACCCCTTTGAGCACTTCCTGAGCCTTGGCATCCTTTTGAGCAGTGGCGCCGTTAAAACTTAAGCAGACAATCGTAAAACAGAAAGCAGTGAATGAAAGAAGTGTTTTCATAAGGCGGAAGGCAAAGATAAAGTTTTGGAGGTGTTTCCTTGTTTAAGGCCTCAGCCCTTTCAATAACTGTTCCAAACTCGCCAGGTCCTTACACCTTACCTCACGGGCCTTGCTGCCTTCGAATGGACCGATGACGCCGGCCGCTTCCAGTTGATCCACAAGCCTTCCGGCCCGGTTATAGCCGAGTTTTAGCCGGCGCTGCAGCAGAGAAGCCGAGCCCTGCTGGTACTGTACGACCATCTGTGCAGCTTCTTCAAACAAGGGGTCAAGGTCGTCTGCGCCCATTTCATTGGCTCCGCCACTGGCCTCTCCTTCGCCCACATATTCAGGCAGTTGATAGGCCATTGGGTAGGCACGCTGGTTGCCGATGAAGTCGGTGATGGCTTCTACTTCCGGGGTGTCCACAAATGCGCATTGAATGCGGACAAGGTCGGAGCCCGTAGATAACAGCATGTCGCCGCGGCCTATCAGCTGGTCGGCGCCGCCGGTATCGAGGATGGTGCGCGAATCGATTTTGGATGTTACGCGGAAAGCCAGGCGGGCAGGGAAGTTGGCCTTGATGGTACCGGTGATGATATTGACGGATGGTCTTTGCGTAGCGATGATGAGGTGGATGCCAATAGCACGCGCCAGCTGGGCCAGACGTGCAATGGGTGTTTCCACTTCTTTACCTGCGGTCATGATGAGGTCGGCGAACTCGTCCACCACCAGTACGATATAGGGCAGGAAGCGGTGTCCGTTGTTGGGGTTCAGCTTGCGCGCCACAAACTTGGCATTGTATTCCCGGATATTCCGCACCTGTGCTTCCTTGAGCAACTCGTAGCGGTTGTCCATCTCGATGCACAGGGAATTGAGGGTGTTGACGACCTTTTTGGTGTCGGTGATGATAGCGTCTTCATCGCCGGGCAATTTTGCCAGGAAATGCCGCTCTATGGTTTTGAAGAGCGTGAGCT
>CAZPCA010000218.1:0-3130 GCA_964584995.1 uncultured Bifidobacterium sp. | reverse complement strand
GGATGATCTCCACCTGCGCAGCATACGTTTCCTTCGGCAGACCGATATCCTTCATGCCCTCCACGTTCTGGACGAGTAAATTCTGATAACGGATGGCCGCCGGAATGATATGATTCACGGCGAGATTGCCCATGACGCGCGATTCAATCTGAATCTTCTTTACATAGGTCTCGAGCATGATTTCATGACGGGCTTCGCTCTCACGGTGGGAGAAGATGCTGTTACGCTCGAACAAATCGACTGACTTCTTCGACACGAATGCATCAAGTGCGGGGGGCGTAGTGGTGATATTGCTCAACCCACGCTTCTTCGCTTCCTTCTTCCACTCCTCTCCGTACCCGTTACCTTCGAAGCGGATGGCCTTCGACTCCACAATGTATTTACGGAGCACTTTCAGGATGGCTTCATCGGTCTTTGTGCCCTTCTTGGAGATGCTCTCCACTTCCGCGTGAAACTTCTTCAACTGATCGGATACGATGGTATTCAACACCGTCATCGGCAGGGCGCTGTTGGCCGAAGATCCGACCGCACGGAACTCGAACTTGTTGCCGGTGAAGGCAAAGGGAGAAGTGCGGTTACGGTCGGTGTTGTCGAGTAGGATCTCAGGGATTTTACCGATGTTCAGCTTCAAGGCCGTTTTCTGCTCGGGCGTCATCTTTTTATCGTTGACGGACTTCTCGATTTCGTCGAGTACCTTGGACAACTGGGCACCGAGGAAGATAGACATGATAGCCGGAGGCGCTTCGTTTGCACCCAGACGGTGATCGTTGCTGGCGGATGCGATGGACGCTCGCAAGAGGTCCGCATGTTCGAACACGGCCTTGATGGTATTCACAAAGAAGGTAAGGAACATGAGATTGCTCTTGGGCGAATTGCCGGGAGAAAGAAGATTCTTCCCGGTATTGGTCGTCATGCTCCAGTTGTTGTGCTTACCCGAACCATTGATGCCTGCATAGGGTTTCTCGTGCAGCAACACCTTGAAATGATGGCGTCTGGCCACTTTATCCATGACGTCCATGAGCAACTGGTTATGGTCTACCGCAAGGTTGATGTCTTCAAACACGGGAGCACACTCGAACTGCGAAGGAGCCACTTCGTTGTGTCGGGTCTTCAGGGGGATGCCCAGCTTCATCGACTCCACCTCGAGGTCCACCATGAAGGAGTTGACACGGTCGGGAATAGATCCGAAATAATGATCTTCAAGCTGCTGGTTCTTGGCGGCTTCCGCACCGAAAATGGTGCGGCCGGTCATTTCCAGGTCAGGGCGCGCATTGTACATATCGATATCGATGAGGAAATACTCCTGTTCTATACCGAGGGTCGCCCATACGCTGTTGACATTCTTATCGAAGTACTGACATACGGGCACGGCAGCCTGGTTCAGTGCATGCAGGGCTTTCAATAGCGGCGCCTTGTAATCGAGGGTCTCGCCAGTATACGAAACGAAGATGGTGGGAATGCAGAGTGTTTTGCCGGAGGGGCTGTCCATGATAAAGGCCGGAGAGCTGGGATCCCAGGCCGTATATCCGCGGGCTTCGAAAGTATTGCGGATACCGCCGCTGGGAAAGGAAGAAGCATCCGGCTCCTGCTGCACCAGTGCGCTTGAGCTGAAGGCCTCGATGGCACGTCCCTCATCGCTCAATTCAAAAAAGGCGTCGTGCTTTTCAGCCGTTGTGCCCGTAAGCGGCTGGAACCAGTGCGTGTAGTGGGTGGCACCCATGCTCACTGCCCAGCTTTTCATGGCCGCCGCTACCAATTCCGCTACCTTACGGTCAATGCGTTGACCCGTGTTGGTCGCTTCTATCACTTGCTTGTACACCTCTTTGCTGAGGTATTTGTGCATTTTCTCCTTGTCGAATACATTGACTCCGTAATAGTCCGATACCTTGCCGGAAGGAGGAGTGACCACTACCGGTGTACGGTTGATGCTGTTTTCGAGGGCGCGGAAACGTAAGATTGCCATGATGGTTGGGGTGTTGGATGTTAGTTATCAGGAACGGTAAGAAAACGGCGATAGGCCTTCTTTTTTCGTCATTTTTGGCAAAGGTAGCCCTTTTTGGAGGGGTCTATCAAGAAAAAAATACGTTTTTTATCCACCACACCCTCTATTTTTAGGGGGTTAGTGTGGAAAAACACTCTTTTTGAACGCTAAATACTATAAAAAACCTTCCCGACCGGCAAGGTCCCAGGATCAGCTAAACCATAAATTCAGGGAAATCAGGAAATGCGCTTCAGCCGTAGGCCGGACACCGGCTTCACAATCAGCGGCACTTTTTCCACGGTAACGGACGATGTATCCAGGCCGAAGGCCTTCTCCTCCGGTAAAGCAAAACGCTTGATGAAAAAGTAAATGTCCATGATGATCTTCTGCAGCCAGGGTAGTTCATTGTCGAGCGACAGGAACTTCTCCATGACCACAAAACGGAAATCACCGGTGAGCTGGCGTTTATTCAAGGATGGATATCGGCTGATGATATCCACCTCATTGTTGCGTACGAGTTCCTCGACCACGTGACGGAACATGAGGTTGATGCGCGGATCAACACGGAATCCTATACGGAAATCGATCCGCATGATCTTGCCCTTCATCACTTCGATCACCTTGTATTCGAGTGTGTACGGTTCATCGAGCACATCCACATGCACGAACCAGTACATATCTGCCCGCTTGGGCTGCTTGTAGAGTATCGAATAGATGACCTTCTCCTCGATTTCATTGGCATAATTAGCACTCGTGAGGTACACAAGGTGTGTAGCATATTTGGGGATAGCCGTATCGTTACTGAGCTTATCCAGCAAGGGCAGGTATTCATCAATCCGCACAAACTCAACGAGTCGGTTCCGGATTTTACGCGAGTAATACAGCACGATCATTACAGAAATCAATATTGATGCAATGAGCAATGTAACCCATCCACCGTGTGAGAATTTACTCAAATTTGCAACTAAAAACGATAGCTCTATGGTCATGAAAACACAGAGAACAGTCCATGCCAATGGTTTCGGAAAATTATAAAGCATTAGATAATAAGTCAACAATAGTGTAGTCATCAGCATGGTTAGAATAATTGCCAACCCGTAAGCTGCTTCCATTCCAGAAGATTCTTTGAAGTACAAAACAATGCCAACA
>CAZPCA010000217.1:0-3143 GCA_964584995.1 uncultured Bifidobacterium sp. | reverse complement strand
ACCAAGAAATGAGTACAAGGTCCTGCATGGCAGGGCCTTTTGTTTTTACAGAGGTGTTCCCGGATATCCTCTTCCCATGATGCATACCAATGCTAAAAGGAAGCATACTCAACATGTACAGCCTCCCGGTAGCCATGATTTACCTCAGGCCGCTCCTCGTTCGGCTTGAACTATTCATCCGCTTTATTGTTATCTCCGTAGTTTCGCATCGCTTTTTATGAAGAAGATAACAGGACTCGTAGTGCTGCTCACCTTGCTGTCTGCCGGACTCTTCGCCCAGGGGGGCGCTCAGGAGGATAAGGTGACCATTAGCGGTTTTGTGCGGGACTCATCCAGTGGCGAAGCCCTTATCGGTGCAGCTGTTTATGTGAAGGAATTGCAGAAGGGCACCAGTGCCAATGCCTACGGTTTTTATTCGCTTACGCTCGCACGCGGAACCTATAACCTGGTCATTCATTTTGTCGGCTACCGCGAGAAGGTGCTGAACCTAAAGCTGGATGTCAGTAAAAGCTTAGACTTTCAGTTGTCCTCTACTGTCATCGAGACCCGGGAAGTCACGGTCACGGCAGAACGAAAAGACCGTAACGTAGAGAGTGCCGAGCTGGGCAGGGTGGAGCTGGAGGTCGAAAAAATCAAGAGCCTGCCGGCGCTGCTCGGGGAGGTGGATCTGCTCAAAACGATTCAACTTTTGCCGGGCGTACAAGATGCCGGTGAGGGAAACTCGGGTTTCTATGTCCGCGGCGGCGGTCCCGACCAGAATCTGGTTCTGCTTGATGAAGGCGTAGTCTACAATGCTTCGCATCTCTTTGGTTTCTTTTCGGTGTTTAATCCGGATGCTGTCAAGAACATCACGCTGACCAAGGGCGGCATGCCGGCCCAGTACGGCGGCAGGCTGTCATCGGTGCTCGATATCAGCATGAAGGACGGGCATCAGAAAGAGTACCACGCTGAAGGGGGCATCGGCTATATCGCCTCCCGCCTGACCCTCGAGGGCCCTATCGTTAAAGACAAAAGCTCCTTTATCGTGAGCGGTCGCAGGACCTTTGTGGACCTTTTTCTGCGTGAACCCTTTGTACCGGCGAGCTCACCCATCGTCGGGAATTCCTATTACTTCTTCGATCTCAACGCCAAGGTCAACTATACGCTCTCTTCCCGTGACCGTTTGTACCTGAGCGGGTATTTCGGGCGGGATGTATTCAATTTCCGCAGCCGGGAGACGGGCTTCTCTGTGCGCATACCCTGGGGCAATGCCACCACTTCACTACGTTGGAACCACCTCTTCAACGAGAAACTTTTCATGAACACATCGCTCATCTTCAGCGATTATAATTTCGAGTTCGGTGCGCAGCAGCAGCAGTTTGATTTCAGGATATTCTCCGGCATTCGCGATTACAACGCCAAGGTGGACCTCAACTGGTTCCCGACCATACTGCACAACGTGAAATTCGGCGCCAATTACATCTATCACCGCTTTACGCCCACCAATGCCTATGCGCGCTCCGGTGATGTTGTCTTTGACCTCGGCGATGTGACCCGTTACTATGCCCACGACGCAGCTGCCTATATCAACGACGAATGGGACATCTCGGAGAAATTCAGGCTCAGCGGCGGACTCCGCGCCACGTATTTTGCCCATGTGGGTCCCTTTGATCGCTATGTGGAAGATCCTGCCTTTGCCGGACGTTTCATAGATACACTGAGCTACGCCAAGGGCGAAAAGGTGGCGGATTATTTCAACCTCGAGCCCAGGCTGAGTATGCGCTACGAGCTCAACAGCACATCATCGGTCAAGGCCGCCTACACACAGAATTACCAGTACATCCATATCGCCTCCTTCGGGTCCGTCAGCCTGCCCACCGACGTATGGGTGCCCAGCACAGACAAGATACAACCGCAGTTCGCCGTTCAATATGCACTCGGATATTTCCGCAACTTCAGTGATAACATGTACGAGACTTCCGTGGAAGTGTATTACAAGGAGATGGAGAACCAGATCGATTACGAAGAAGGGGCCACTCCCGACCAGGATGTGCGCAACAACCCCGATAACAATTTCGTGTTCGGCAGAGGATGGAGCTATGGTGCCGAGTTCTTCATCAAGAAGAGCAGGGGCAAGCTGAACGGATGGCTGGGTTACACCTTGTCGTACACCAACAGGAATTTCCCGGACCTGAACCTGGGCCGCACCTTTCCTGCCAAATACGACCGCCGTCATGATGTGTCGCTGGTCATGGTGTACGACCGCTCCCGGAAGTGGACCTTCGGCCTGACCTGGGTCTATGCCACCGGCGATGCCCTCACCTTGCCGGCGGAACGCTATTTCATGTCTGCAGGACCTCCCGTTAACGTACAGCCGAACGGCGAGCTGGGCCTCAGCAACAATTTCTATATCCTCAGCGGTTACGATCAGCGCAACGGCTTCCGCCAGAAGGCCTATCACCGGCTGGACCTTTCGGCCACCCTCAGACCGACCAGGAGCAGGGATAAGAAGTTCAAAGGCGAATGGGTCTTTTCTGTGTACAACTTCTACGGAAGGCAAAATCCTTATTTCATCTACTTCGATGTGGAGGGCAACAGCCAGGAAGGCAATCAGCGGGTACAGGCCAAGCAGGTTTCCTTGTTCAGTATCATTCCTTCCGTTACGTACAACTTCAAATTCTAAGGCATGAAGAAGTTCTTATATCTGATTTTGGTCGTTTTTTTCGCGGTGTCCTGCGAAAAAAACATCGAGCTGGATCTGCCCGATGTGGCCGGAGCGGTGGTCGTGGACGGTTACGTGGAGAACGGCATCCCTCCTTATATCCTGCTCAGCAAATCGGAGCCATACTTTGATCCCATCGGGCAAAGCAGCCTTAACAATCTGCCCTTGCGCGGTGCACTGGTATACCTCAGCAACGGAGCCGATACAGTGCTCCTGACGGAAATAGATACCGTTATCAACGGTGTGCAGACCGGTGGATTCTATGTCGCCCTTGACAGCAATACTTTTCTGCCGACCATGGTCGGCGAACCGGGCACCACGTACTCCTTGCACATTCTGACGCCGGAGGGTGCTGAAGTGAGTGCCACTGCCTTGCTGCCACCGCCCGTTCCGCTCGACAGCACCTGGTACCTCAAACAAGAAGAGCTTGACAGTCTTGGAT
>CAZPCA010000216.1:2204-3176 GCA_964584995.1 uncultured Bifidobacterium sp. | reverse complement strand
CCAATGCCGGATCACCTTTGAACAGCGCACTGAATGAAGGAGGCCCCTCCATATCGGCCGATGGTCGTGTGTTGTTTTTCACTGCCTGCGAGCGCCCCGACGGGCAAGGTTCCTGTGATATTTACCTCAGTCAGCGTATGGCGGATGGTACATGGAGCAAACCGATGAACATCGGCGCGCCGGTAAATTCTTCTGCATGGGAGTCCCAACCGAGCTTTTCATCCGACGGCAAAACACTTTATTTCGTGAGAGGTTCGTACACCCGTGACCGTACCCGTAAATTCGATATTTACGTGACCACTTTCCAGCTTGATATGACCTGGAGCAATCCGGTGAAGCTCAGCGATACTATCAATACCAACGGGGTAGAGGAGTCCGTGTTCATCCACCCGGACAATCAGACCTTATACTTCAGTTCCGATGGGCACAGGGGAATGGGCGGCCTGGATATTTTTCTCAGTCGGCGCCAGGAGGATGGCTCATGGGGAAAACCGGTGAATCTTGGCTATCCCATCAATACGGCTTCCGATGAAAACAGCCTGGTGGTGAGTGCAGACGGAATGCGGGCGTATTTTGCCAGCGACCGCAAAGGCGGATACGGGAATCTCGATTTGTACCGGTTTTCATTGCACGCTGGAGCAAGACCTTCGCTGGTCAGCTATGTGAAGGCAAGGGTGGTGGATGCTGTGAGCGGTAATCCCCTGGCAGCTCAATTTGAAATCATCGATGTGGAAACCGGTAAGGTGGTGGTCGCCAATACAACAGACCGAAAAAGGGGGGAGTTCCTCGCCTGCTTGCCGGCCGGTAAAAACTATATGCTCAATGTCAATCGCGAGAAATATCTTTTTTACAGCGATTATTTCGAATGTAAAAACGCGAACGATAAGCAGAACGCCTACGACCTGCTCATTCGTCTGCAACAACCGGTGGCAGGTGAAAAGGTCGTGTTGAAGAACATCTTTTTTGATATCA
>CAZPCA010000216.1:0-2194 GCA_964584995.1 uncultured Bifidobacterium sp. | reverse complement strand
GTCTTATGCCGAGCTGAATAAACTCAGCGCCTTGCTCAAAGCACAACCGCAAATCAGGATAGAGGTGAGCGGACATACGGACAATACCGGAGACAAGAAGGCGAATCTGATCCTTTCGGAAAACAGGGCCAGGTCAGTGGTAGATTTTTTAGTGTCAAAGGGTATCCCTGCGGGTCGACTTACGTACAAAGGCTACGGTGATGCACGTCCGATAGCCGGTAACGACAGCGAAAGTGGACGCGCACAGAACCGGCGAACCGAGTTCATCATTCTGTAAGATGCCTTTCACACCGGCGCATGCCGCCGCCTTGCTCCCCCTGAAGTGGATAACACGTTGGCCCCTGTCGTGGACAGCCTTATTGCTGGGCGCTGTGGTTCCTGATTTTGAATATTTCATCTGGCTGAGTTCGGCCGCATTCGTCAGCCATACCATTTCGGGGATATTCGTATTCAATCTGCCTTTTGTCTTTGTGCTTTCGTTTGCATGGCATGAATTTGTGCGGCCGGTGCTGATGCCGCGTCTGCAGTTTTTCAAACCGGACTTGGCAATGGAAGTCATCCCTGATTTCTCCGTTTGGATACGGAAAAATTTTCTGGTATTTGTCTTTTCAGCACTGCTGGGTATATGTTCTCACCTGCTGTGGGATTCCTTTTGCCATGCCAACGGTTGGATGGTGCACAGGATCCCTATGTTGTTGGAAAAAACAAGTGTGTTTGGCTATGCCGTTCGGAATTGTTACCTCTTATGGTACCTGAGTACTGTATTTGGTGTGATGGTGCTGTTGTATTGGTGGATCGATTTCCGCCTGTTTTTTTCAGCGACTACCTGGAAGCGTTTCTTTGCGGGAGCTTCATTTTGGGGCAAAGTGCTCTTTGTGGCTGGTTTGATAGCTGTACTCAGAATCACCCTGGGGCTTGGTACGAACTGGACCAGGCACTTGGTCATGATTGCGATCGGGAGTGTGTTTTACGCATTGTTGCTCGTGTGCTTTACGGAACATGAACGAAAAAAAAAGCCGCAGTCAGCTGAACCGCGGCTTTGACAGTGAAAAGTTTTTTACTTTCCTTTCTGTAGTTTTTCGAGTTCTTTATCCAGTATCTTTTCCAGATTCTCCTCGTCGATTTTCTTGGCGATGATCTTCTTGTCTTTGTCCAGCAGGAAGATCTGCGGTGTGGTCGTGATGTCAAAGTCCCTTCTGAAATTGTTTTGAAGTTTTGCATCGGCCACATTGATCCAGTCCAGCTTGTTTTCCTTGATATAGGCCTTCCATTTATCCATCTCTACCTCGGTACAGACGGCGAACACACGTACACCTTTCGATTTTACTTTATCATAATAGGCCTTCACTTTGGGTGTGGCCTTCTTACAATGTCCGCAATCCGGATCCCAGAAATAAAGGATGGTGTACGGAGCATTGACCGAGTACAATGCCTGAAAAACGGTGTTGGAATCTGCCAGTATGAGCTTTTTTGCCTTTTTACCGATGAGAATAGAATCAAGAATATTGGCCCTGTCTTGAATTTTATACAGCGTGGCATCGTCCACCCAAGTGGCTTTTTCCTTGGTATAGTATTTCTTGACAAGATGAACGAATACGGCATCCATCCCCATGATGTTGGAGGTTTCGTACGTATTGGTCGTCAGCCAAACGAGGTATTTGAAGGTTTCCTTATTGGAAGCACCTTTGGCGATGAGCGTATCCAGGGTAGGAATCACCGAGTCCGGGATGTTGATCACCATGTTCTTCAGGTAGAAGTTAACCTTACTGTGGTAGACAGGGGTGCGGAGCAAACGTTCATCCGATAGGTCGAACGTATCGAAGAAGTGCTCCCTGAAGTAGAAATAAGCAAAGGATGAATCGCGAGAACCGTCGGCTTTTAAAGGTAATTCAGGAATCTCCGGTTCCTGTGATGCAAGGAAAATAGCCGATAAAAGGGTATTAGGGTTTGTTTTTATATATACGTCTTTAAAATCAGCTACTTTCTTATCCACAGCTCGAATTTGCTCGTCTATTGTGTTCGTCGGCTCCTTCTTTTCGGCCAACTCCGCACGACGGGCTTTCAGTGGTTCCACTTCGGCAGAGCGCTCCTGTATGAACCGAAGGTATTCGTAAAACCGTTGGTTTTCAGGAGAACCCTTCACCTTCATGCTAGGGATGACGTTCGCCATGCTGCATTCCATGGTAAGAAATTG
>CAZPCA010000215.1:0-3178 GCA_964584995.1 uncultured Bifidobacterium sp. | reverse complement strand
GAGGAACTCTCACTTGGAGGAATCAGGATAAAAGTCCTGCATACGCCCGGACATACTATGGAATCCACGTGTTATCTGGTGCTGGATGAACAGGGCCGTGAATATGCCTTGTTCAGCGGCGATACCTTGTTCATCGGAGACGTGGGCAGACCCGATCTTGCGCAAAAAGGCGAGGTGACACAGGAGGTGCTGGCGGGACATCTCTTCGATGCGCTACGTACCAAAATCATGATTCTCCCCGATGAAGTGATTGTATATCCGGGCCACGGTGCGGGCTCTGCCTGCGGTAAGAATATGTCGAATGAGACGGTTGATACCATCGGTCATCAGAAGCAGGTGAATTATGCGCTGAGGGAGGATATGACAAAACAGGAATTCATCAGGGAAGTGATTACCGGATTGATGCCACCACCGGCATACTTCCCTAAAAATGCTGCGATGAACAGGCTGGGCTATGAAAGTTTCTCGGAGGTCATGCGGCGTGGCAATACTCCATTGTCCGTGGCAGCGTTTGAGGCGGCTGCCCATGAAACGGATGCACTGATACTGGACACGCGCGCTCCGGAAGAGTTTGTGAAAGGTTTCATACGCGGTTCGGTCAATATCGGCGTGGACGGCAATTTTGCTCCCTGGGCAGGTACGCTGATACCGGATTTGCAGCAGGAGATTCTGCTGGTGACAGAGCCCGGCAGGGAAGAGGAAGTGATCACACGCTTATCGCGCGTCGGCTATGACAATGTGATAGGGTTCCTGCAGGGAGGGTTCCCGGTCTGGCATGCGAGCGGGAAGGACGAGGATACTATTGACTGTATATCAGCTCCCGACCTGGCCGCTGCGATGGAAGGAGGAAAAGGTAAAGCATTGATCGATGTCCGGAAAAAGAGTGAATACGATGCAGAACATGTGCTGAACAGTGTGAATGCTCCCCTGGACCATATCAATGAAAGTATGTACCGGATCAACCCGGACAAAACGGCCTACATACATTGCGCCGGAGGTTACCGTTCGGTGATTTTCATTTCCATCCTGAAAGCGCGTGGATACCATCACTTAGTGAACGTGAGCGGCGGCTTCAAAGCGATGAAGGATACCGGACTGTTCCCGCTGACAGACTACATTGCACCCATAACCATGTTATAAATTAAATAAATCATGCTCGACTTACTGAAGAATTTATTGAAAAAGGAATATCAAAATCTGGATGGAAAGGCTTTCCGTTCACGCTATGAACAAGAAAAGGCGAATGCCATGCTGATCGATGTGCGGACTCCGGAAGAGTTCAGGACCGGAACATTGCCTGGGGCCATCAACATGGATATCATGAACGCGGGCTTCAAGCAACGGGCCGGAGAGCTCGATGCCACGAAAGAGTATTTTGTTTTTTGCCGCAGTGGAGCGCGCAGTGCTTCCGCTTGCAGCATCATGGCATCGAAAGGCTTGCGTGCCGTGAACCTGATGGGTGGGCTGAGTGCCTGGCCCCGCTAAAAGTAGAAACCCCGCCTGAATAGAACATCAAGCGGGGTTTATTTCAATTTTATCAGATCAATGATCGTGCATGCCGGGAGTATGGGCATGTCCGTGTTCGATCTCTTCAGCAGTGGCTTCACGTACCTCTACCACGCTTCCTGCAAAGTGAAGCTCATGACCTGCCAGCGGATGATTGAAGTCAAGCAGTACGGTGCTGTCTTCGATGCCGGCTATACGGGCAACGAGTTGGTTGCCTTCACGGTCGAGTAGGGGAACCATGTTGCCAATCTTCAGGATTTCAAGATCCAGAATGCCGTCGGTTTTGAACATGTCGTCCGGAACCCTCACCAGCGCATCTTCTTCCACCAGGCCATAGGCGTTGGCAGCGTCAATGCTGAAGGAAAAACTGCTGCCTGTACTGAGGCCTGCAAGGTTTTCTTCAAAGGCTGGGATGAGTTGTCCGGAACCGAACAGGAATACCAGCGGATTGTCATTCCCTGTTTCTTCTACTTTGTCACGTTCCTGACCTTCACGGTTGCTGTGTAGTACATACGTTACACTGACTACGGAGTTTTTACCAATTTGCATAGTTGTTTGTTTGCCGTTGCTTCAGCACATACCAAAGAACGAAGTTACTCCGCAAAGGTACCACATTTGAAGGGCTTTACACGGGATGATTGTTGGTAATTCAACTTATTGAATGGTTTTTCCAGTTTCTTCAAAATAGCTGAAGGTGCTGGCACTCAAACTGCTGACGATTTTCTTCAGCTTTTCTGCATCATTGCCCATGGTCAGAATAGTGATGAGGTAGTTTTGCGTCCCCCTGTACACAATTCCTGTTTCATGCAATTGAAATATGCCCGATCCTGCGATATTGCGTTCACCGAATTTATGGCTGATAACAGTGCCATCCGGCAGTCCCGCTTTCAATCCTTCAGAAAATTTGGTCTTGGTGAGCAATTCAAGCGCATATTCCGATAGTTCCGCATCGACGTAGGTGGCGTTGTAGAGTACGCGCAGGAACTTGCTGACATCCTTTGCCGTCAGATTGTAGACCGCCGTGCTTTTGTCGGGAACAGGCAGGTCGAGGCTCCTGAATACATCGCTGAAATACTGTTCCGGTATGAACTGATTCAGCAGCGCATTGGCTTCGTTGTTCGAGTGCACGATCATTTGTTCCAGCAATTCACGAACTGTATAGTCTCTGCCGAAGGTCAGTGTACTGCTGCGGATAGTGTTCTGTGTGGGTAGATTCAGCGGCTCCGTATAGGAGATTAAACTGTCGAGGGTGCCAGGCTTGTAATGCTCCATCTTGAGTATGCCCATGAAGATGGCGAGTTTGGAGATGCTTGCCGGATCGTAATTTTCATTTTCTCCGATTCCCATCCATTCCCCGGAACGGAAGTCGCGGATATATACAGATACTTTGGTAGACCCATCCTTGGTGAATCCGGCGATTTGTTCTGACAAATCGAATTTCAAAGGCTGAAGTTCAACACCCTCTGAATTCCTATCCACTAACAGTAAGGGATGGGTGAATTTCAGGTAGTTCAGTCGAAGGCTTCGAATGGAATGGTCTGTTGGTTGATTGGTGTGAGGTACGGCACGGCCGACGCCGGCACAACTTCGTGCGAGAATGTACGAAGCGATTCCGGTCATGAGACAGGCAAGTACCACCCTGTGTAAAGGCCATGGGGCCTTCATTTTGGCA
>CAZPCA010000214.1:0-3184 GCA_964584995.1 uncultured Bifidobacterium sp. | reverse complement strand
AGAAAACATCGCTGAACGATGCTTTGCGTGATTTTCAGGTGGCGGTCTGAGTACAATGTCTACAATACGATTTCGCCTTTACTTCCATGTGCTTGTAAGGCCAGTAAGGGTAAATGAAGGTTGAAAGCTATTTTTCGGGTAATGCTTTGATCGAAAATTCGTTCTATAAAGTTCAGTTTACGTGTGGCGGTTACAAGTATCTGTGCGCCTGAATGTTCAATGAACGCGTGTAAAGCTTCTACTACATCGGGTTCTTGCAGCGTTTTTACTTCCAGACGGAGGTCCTTCAATGCAGGTTGAATGGTGTTCTGTACCCAATGGGCGAAATCGCTGACAGCGTTGGAGTGATGGCCATCATCCACGTGCACCAATGTCATTCGTAAGTTTGGATGTCCGAAAAGATGCAGTATTTGTAGGATGCTTTGTAGTTCCCCATGCTGCATGTTGGAGGCGAAAACGATGTGTTCAACGGATTTGAATACGGTGCCTTCAGGGATGGCCAGCAAAGGACGATGGCTTTCCCGTATGAGCTGTGCGGTATTACTGCCCAAAAAAATCCCTTTCATCGTACCCGCACCACGGGTACCCATAACGACAAGGTCGGCTTTGGTCTTTTCTGTAGCTATTTGGATCTCTGTTTGTACGAATCCTGTCGGACAAAGGGCCTCGAAGTGGATAGCCGGATATTTTAAGGCATATCGGGTACGATAGCCGGTAAGTTGCTCCTGTTCTATTTTCTGCAGTTCAAGAGCATTGTTGAACTGAGCATCCTCTTCCTTCAGTGAAAGAGGAATACCAACGGCATGGAGAAGTGTTATCTTGCCTTTGTCCCTGTTATTTAACATGGAAACGGCATAATCAAGCGCAGCGCTGGAACAAGCGGAAAAGTCAATGGGGACAAGTATGTTTTCGATTGACATATACGTGAGGTTGCTCAAATGTCGATTAAGTTTGTTTTATTTCCTTTGAGGATAGTCAAGTCAAGGCTTGATTTTCATCAGAGTGGTTCATGTGCTGCCGGACCGATGGTCTAAGACGCCAAAAAATACCCTTTTATGACAACTTATTTCTAAAAGTAATCCCTACTTTCGCTTACCCCTTACACAAAACAATTTTTCTCTTTTTATTAATTTATCGTTTCTATGTTGAAAGCAATGTTGTTTATTGACGGCAGTTGGTTATACCATATCCGTCCATATCTTCTCAATCTGGATGGTCGTCCGGATTTCGAATTGGATTATCGGGCCCTTCCGGTGCTTTTGAAATCCCATCTGGCACAGCAAATGGGTTATGATGTTGATCTGGTGCGAACCTACTATTTCGGGACGATTGCAGTAAACAAGCCGGGGCACGACAATGTGCGGGAAAAGCAGTTTTATGAAATGTTGAGCAAACGTTGCGCTTATAACACTGAAATCTACGAATACGATTTTAGAAACCGTGAGTCGGGCAGGAAGGAAAATTGTATCGAAGTGGGCTTGAGCTCCACCGCGTTGTTCCAGGGATTCCAGCCAGGGGCGTACGATATCGCGTGCTTGCTGGCTGGTGATATCGACTATCAGCCCTTACTGAGTCACCTTCGGTTGTTGGGCAAGCGGACCTCCCTGGTGGGGGTAAAGGGTAGCAACGGGTTCTATCCTTTGCATCCCCGCTTATTGGAGGACCCGAATCTCTTTGATATAGTCCCGTTGTTTTTGGACGAGCATCTTCCTGCTCTACAGTACCAGCGTACGGAACAGCTTCGTATTTGCGATAGCTGTGGAAGGGAGGAGTTGACGACCTTTACCTCCGACTGGTTTTACTGCAAGAGCTGCAGGGAGGAGTACAAGCAACTTCGTGCCAGACAAAGCATGGAATCGTCTTCCTGATTCCAGGCTATTCACACTGCTTCTGTGGAATAACTGCATGTGTACACGCGTATTTGCGAGTACTTTCGTTGTAGTATTGCACTATGGTCAGGACGTTGCTGTACGTATGGGTATTGTTGCTTATGCTCCCCGCTTCCGGGATCGCACAGCGCAAATCACCTTGCTTCGAAACCCCGTATTCGGTCTACTGGGCCGATAGTGTATTTTCTCAGCTTGATTATTATGAGAAAATCGGGCAACTATTCATGGTGGATGCCTTCTCCAACAAGGATTCGCTGCATGTTGCTCAAATCCGGCAGTTGATAGACTCATTTCACATCGGCGGTTTGATTTTTTTTCAGGGTGGTCCGTTGAGGCAGGCTGTGCTTACCAACGATTACCAGAGACGTAGCAAGGTGCCGCTTTTGATTGGAATCGATGGTGAATGGGGCCTGCAGATGCGGCTGGACAGTACCATCCGTTTTCCTCGGCAAATGACACTGAGTGCAGGATGTAGTGAAGAGGATGTCTACCGAATGGCTCGGGAAATCGGTAGGCAGTGTACCCGTATGGGCATTCACATCAATTTCGCACCGGATATCGACATCAATAATAATCCATCGAATCCCATTATCAACAGCCGTTCTTTCGGAGAAAACCGGGAGCAGGTGGCCCGGATGGGGCTGGCGTATATGCGGGGCTTACAGGATGAAGGAGTGTTGGCTTGTGGAAAGCATTTTCCCGGACATGGTGATACTGATACGGATTCACACTTGTCTCTGCCCGTTATTTATGCTGACCCCTTGCGTCTGGACACCATGGAACTTTTTCCATTCAGAAAACTAAGCGAAGAAGGACTTGCTTCCATCATGGTGGCGCATTTATTTGTTCCCGGGGTGGATACTACCCTGAACCGGGCCAGTACTTTATCGCCTGCCATTGTACAGGGGCTGTTGAAATCCAGGGTGGGATTTGGCGGATTGGTGTTCACCGACGCTCTTAATATGAAAGGGGTAGCCAGTTTCTATGAGCCTGGAGAATTGGAAGTTAAAGCGCTGCAAGCCGGAAACGATGTGCTGCTGTATCCACGGGATGTGAGCAAGGCCTTGGAAAAAATCCATCTGGCCATCCAGAATTGTGAACTGGAGCAGGACAGCATCGACAGTAAAGTGAAAAAAATTCTCCGTGCTAAAGCATGGTGTCAACTGAGCGAACAGCAGAAAATAGACACAATCGCGCTGTATGATGAATTGAACGAAGCCTCTGCTCAATGGCTGAACTGCCGCCTGTATGAAAAATCACCTGTCTTGCTGAAGAACAAGCATGACATCGTTCCG
>CAZPCA010000213.1:0-3187 GCA_964584995.1 uncultured Bifidobacterium sp. | reverse complement strand
ACCGCCTGACCGGACTGCCCCTTGCCTTACAAACAGAGGTCTTCGAAGCCATGATTGCCCTTTCAGAGAAGGCTAAAAAGCCGCTTATCATTCACGCGGTGCGGACCCATCACGAAATTGCGGTACTCCACTACCGGTATCAACCCTCCCAGGCATGGATCCTTCACGGCTTCAACAATAAATGGAACATCGCCGCTGCCTTTGCTGCAAAGAATGTATTTTTCAGCTTCGGTGCCGCTCTGCTGCAGCACCGTGCTAAGGCCAGGGAGGTGCTTCTGCAGCTTCCGCTCGAAAAAATATTTCTGGAAAGCGATGACAAGGAACTTGAGATGGCACTTCTTTACCAGGAAGCTGCGCGCTGCAAAGAAACAACCGAAGACGAATTGAAAGAAAACATATACCAACGATTTTGCTTGCTATTTGATCACCATGAATAAGAATTGGCTCTCCAGAACCGCATTGATAACCGGAGAAGACGGAATAGAAAGGCTCAGCAAAGCCCATGTACTTGTAGTAGGTCTGGGTGGTGTAGGCTCTTATGCCGCTGAATTCATCGCCCGCGCAGGTGTAGGTGAAATGACCATCGTAGACGGAGATGATGTTGAAGCCAGCAACCGCAACAGACAGTTGCCAGCCCTGGCCACCACAGAAGGACAATCGAAAGCCTTGCTTATGGAGGAACGTCTTAGGGCCATCAATCCGGATATCCGGATACGTGTGGTCAAGGAATTCCTGATGCCTGAGGTCATAGAGTCCTTGCTCGAGCCTGCTTACGATTACGTCGTGGAAGCCATCGACAGCATTACACCCAAGACTACGCTAATCGCCATTGCAAGGGCGAAAAAGCTACGTATCGTCAGCAGCATGGGTGCTGGAGGAAAAGTGGACCCCACGCAGCTGATTGTGGACGATATCTCCAAAACCCATACCTGCAGGTTTGCCCAGTACGTACGGAAGCGACTCCGCAAGATGGGGGTTCGGAAAGGTGTTAAAGCAGTATTCAGCAGTGAACTGGTCATCCGCGAGTCACTCATGATGACCGATGGCTCCCGTTTCAAGAAGTCCGCTTACGGTACTATCTCTTACCTTCCGGCCACCTTTGGTGCAGTATGTGCCTCCGTGGCTATACGCGACCTCCTCGATGATGTGAAGAAAGAAAGGGCCAGACGTAAAGCACAACAGAGAAGCAATCCGGGTAAATCCTGAATATAACCATTAGCCAGACACAACATGCAATTTGACCTGCTGAGCACCGATACGCGATCCAAGGCAAGAGCCGGCCTCCTGCATACGCCACACGGGAAAATCGAAACGCCGATTTTCATGCCTGTGGGTACGGCAGGTACGGTAAAGGGAGTCCACCAGCGTGAGTTGAAGCAGGATATACAGGCACAGATTATCTTAGGCAACACTTACCACTTATACCTGCGCCCCGGCACCGATTTGTTAGAGCAGGCAGGCGGACTCCACCGTTTCATGAACTGGGATGGCCCTATCCTCACCGACAGTGGCGGCTTCCAGGTTTTCTCGCTGAGTGATATCCGTAAAATCAAGGAGGAAGGTGTACAGTTCACTTCGCACATCGACGGTTCACGGCACCTGTTCACCCCGGAAAGGGCCATCGATATTCAACGAAGCATTGGTGGTGATATCGTCATGGCTTTCGATGAATGTACACCATACCCCTGTGAAGAAAAAGCTGCCAAACTCTCCATGGAGCTCACCCATCGCTGGCTACAGCGTTGCTGTACACACATCGACAGTCAGGCTGCGCTTTACGGTTATCCGCAAACCCTCTTCCCCATTGTGCAGGGCAGTACTTACCCAGGGTTGCGCAAGAAAAGTGCAGAATTCATCGCCTCAATGGAAAGGGCTGGCAATGCCATTGGCGGACTTTCGGTGGGCGAACCTGTCGAAGACATGTACGCACTGACCGATCTCGTCACCGATATCCTTCCCCTCGAAAAACCCCGTTACCTGATGGGCGTCGGCACACCTGCCAATATCCTGGAGGGAATTGCCCGAGGGGTGGACATGTTCGACTGTGTGATGCCAACACGGAATGCCCGGAACGGCATGTTGTTCACCCGGAACGGAATCGTTAATATCCGCAACGAGAAATGGAAGAATGACTTGCGTCCCATAGACGGCGAATCCGATGCTTATGTGGATATGACCTATAGCTTCGCCTACCTGCGCCACTTGCATGTAAGTGGTGAGATGCTTGCGGCACAAATCGCCACCTTGCACAACCTGAGCTTCTACCTATGGTTGGTGAAAGAGGCCCGCAAGCACATCCTTGAAGGTGATTTTACCAGTTGGAAAGATGGTATAGTTGAAAAAGTGAGCAGACGTCTATAAAACTTATTTTTGCCCTGTGCTCCGCCCCAAACTGCTTGACTGGTATATCGTCCGGAAATTCCTCGGAACGTTTTTCTTTGCCCTGGCGCTGATCATCTCCATTGCCATTGTTTTTGATATCAGCGAAAAAATCGATGATTTTCTGGAAAGGAAAGCGCCTATAGAAAAAATCGTTTTTGATTATTACCTGAATTTCATACCGTATTTCGGCAATCTTTTCAGTCCCTTATTCATCTTCATCTCGGTCATTTTTTTCACCTCCCGCATGGCCGGACAAACAGAAATCATCGCCATGCTTTCCAGTGGCATCAGTTTCCGGAGGCTTTTAGCGCCCTATATGGTCGCATGCATACTCCTGGCATCCCTTTCCCTGTACATGAACAATTATGTACTCCCACATGCCAATACAGAGCGTCTGGCGTTCGAAACTGTTTACATCAAAAATCGCTTCGTCTATTCAAATAAAAATGTTCACCGACAGATCGCGCCCGGCCAATTCATTTACTTCGAAAGCTATAATAACCTCGACAATATAGGCTATCAATTCAGTTACGAGAAAATTGAAAATGGCAAGCTGGTCTTCAAACTGCTTTCCGAACGCATACTATGGGATAGCATTCAGAAAAAGTGGACCATTGAGAATTACTTCATACGTACTATCGATGGCATGAATGAATCTATTCAGAGCGGATTCAGGAAAGACACGCTCTTCCATTTTTACCCGGAGGAATTCAACCGCCGCACCAATTTCATCGAGACAATGGACACGCCGGAGCTCAACCGCTATATCGAGCAGGAGATAATGCGTGGTTCCGAAGAAGTACCC
>CAZPCA010000212.1:0-3223 GCA_964584995.1 uncultured Bifidobacterium sp. | reverse complement strand
TTTCAGCACAACCCACCATCATTTTTTTCTCCATGATGATACTGGCCTGGTGCGACGCGATGGCCGCAACGGCAGGCATAGTATGGTCACAAAAAAACGGGAATGGAGGTACAAAAGAAAAAACCCTCGCAGGGAACCTTTCATTCGTACTCACAGGAATTTTGTTCTATACAATTTGCCGCTGGACGGATTCTCCCCTGCCCGTATTCATACCGGATTCAACCGCTACACTATTGCTGTTCTTCGTAGTGTTGGCGCTCGCAGAAGACTTGGGCAAGAACGGAATAGACAACTTGTTTCTCCCCTTGCTGAGCGCCTACCTTCTCACCTTCCCTCCCGGAGGAATGCAATCGCCAAGTGAGACGGCCTTGATGATACCGTCATTGATTGTTTTTCCTTTCACAATTTGGGCGATACGCAAAGGCATGCTGCAAAGGGAGGGAGCATACGCCGCCGGGTTTCTGGGACTGATGGTGACCTGGCTGGCAGGTTGGATGGCGCTTCTCCCCCTGTGCTTCTTTTTCCTCAGTAGCTCACTGATTGGAAGAATCCATAAAAAGCGCCAGCGTTCGGGCGACCTGAAAGCAGGCAAACCGCGCGATCAGGTACAGGTATGGGCAAACGGCGGTGTTTTTCTGCTTTGCATGGTGGTCTACCGTTTTGTACCCGAAACAGACTTTTTACTTTTGGCGGCTGTCAGCATGGCCATCGCCACAAGCGATACCTGGTCCTCTGAAATCGGCACCGCCATTGGCGGGAGCACCTACGATATCCGAAACGGAAAAAAGATACCTTCGGGAATCTCCGGTGGCATCAGCCTTGCAGGTACACTTGGTGGTTTGGCCGGCGCTTTCCTGTCATCGTCTATAGCGCTGAGTGTTTTAGGGAGTGTCAGCGGATTCCACTTGCTACTGGTTACTATAGCCGGTTTTGCGGGTATGCTTGCCGATAGTGTGCTGGGCGCTGTGTTTCAGCAAAAATTCAAGGACGAAATTAGCGGCCATTGGCAGGATCAGGCAGCCGATGCACATGCTGCGAAAAAAGGCCTTTCCTGGATGACGAACGACACTGTGAACGTAGTCAGCAACATTTTCATTACGTCAGGAACGTGGTGCTTACTTCGCCTCTTCTTCTGAAAAAGCCGCGCGTTGCAGACGGTCGTTGATGGCTCTCCCAAGGCCAATATCCGGCACTTTTTCTCCGAGAATGATATCTGCAGCAGAATTATCGAGGCGACGCATCGCCGCAAACAGGTGCAATGCGGCTTCGTCCAGATCGCCGCTGGCAGATAATACCTCCTGGGCACAAACGCCGGTTTCGGCACTGTAATCGTTCTTGAAGGACAGAACGGCTATCTTCTGACCTACATACCCAGCCATCAGCGCAGGCAGTTCTCCCAGCACCATTTTTTTACGGGGAGCATAATGACTCAACAACATGCCCGGCGCTGCCGGATTGGAAGACCCCTGAATACGTACTTCCAGGTCGGGAGCTATCTGACGGAGACGCTCAATGGACAATCCTCCGAGACGATAAACTACTGCTCTGCTCTCGTCAAAACCGACAATCGTGGACTCCAGTCCGATACTGCAGGCTCCGCCATCGAGTACATACGGAACTTTTTCCCCCAACTGATCTACGACATGCTGAGCGGTTGTTGGACTGATATAACCGAAAGGATTGGCGCTGGGTGCCGCAAGCGGAAAATCAAGAGCATTTAACAGCTCCAGCGTAAGGGCATGTGCAGGCACACGGAATCCTGCGGTTGGCAGACCAGCACTCACCAGATCAGGAATGATGTCCTTTTTCGGAAGTACAAGCGTAAGAGGACCTGGCCAGAAAGCCGCTGCGAGAGCCTGCGCAAGTGGCGGTACTTCGTCAGCGTATCGATCCAGTTCGTCGGAAGATCGAAGGTGTACAATCAGCGGATCGAAGGAAGGGCGCTGTTTGGCTTCGAAAATCTGCACTACTGCAACAGCATCCAGTGCATTGCCTGCGAGTCCGTAGACAGTTTCGGTTGGAATGGCTACCAATTGCCCCGACTGAAGATAGCCGGCTGCCCTGTATGTGTCCGTACCGAGTTCTGCCATAGCGGCAAAGATAAGATTGTGGAGGCGGTTCAAAAATTCTGATATTTTGCCGGATGCAGGCAACATTCGGTGCTACCTTTACGTAAACACCATCATAAACTTTTCAAAGCCATGAGCACCGAAACCAAGAGCACCCTGATCAAAGGAGGAGAATTTGTTGTCCGCAGCACCGACCCCCAACATGTTTTCATTCCGGAAGAATTCAGCGAAGAGCACCGCATGATGGCCGATATGGCCCATGAGTTCCTCGTTCAGCATGTGTATCCCCATCTCGACCGTATCGACGCGCTGGAACCAGGTCTGATGCCTTCTCTACTCGACAAGGCGGGCGAACTGGGCATGCTGGGTGTATCCATACCCGAGGAATACGGTGGCTTCGGCAAAGATTTCCTCACCGGAATGCTGATGACTGAAGTGCTGGGTGCGGGACATTCGTTTTCAGTCGCCATGGCGGCACATACCGGTATCGGGACGCTTCCCATACTCTATTTCGGCACTGCGGAGCAAAAAGCCAAATACCTGCCCAAACTCGCCACAGGTGAGTGGAAAGGTTCCTATTGCCTGACAGAGCCCGGAAGTGGATCGGATGCACTGGCCGCAAAAACGAAAGCCGTATTGTCGTCCGATGGAACACATTACATCCTCAACGGACAAAAAATGTGGATCACCAATGCGGGTTTTGCCGACGTGTTCACGGTATTCGCACAGGTGGACGGTGATAAGTTCACTGGCTTCATCGTCGAAAAAGGATACGAAGGACTCAGCCTGGGTGAAGAAGAACATAAAATGGGCATCAAAGGTAGTTCAACCCGTCAGGTATTCCTGAGCGACTGCAAAGTGCCCGTAGAAAATGTGCTTGGCGAAATCGGCAAAGGCCACCTGATTGCCTTCAACATCCTGAACATCGGACGTGCCAAGCTCGCTGTGGCAGCCTTGGGCGGCTCCAAACAGGTCTGCACTCAATCCATCGATTACGCCAATACTCGCCAGCAATTCAAGTTGCCCATCGCAAAATTCGGTGCCATCCGGCATAAACTGGCCGAGCAGGCCATCCAGGTGTATGCCCTCGAGTCGGCAATTTACCGGGTAAGCCATCTTATCGAACAGAAAGAAGAGGAGCTACTGGCCGCAGG
>CAZPCA010000211.1:0-3252 GCA_964584995.1 uncultured Bifidobacterium sp. | reverse complement strand
CGAAACCTACGCCCTCATCGGGCAGGATGCCGCACCAGCGAAGGGATTCGATGATATATTCCTCCGCCCCTTCCACATAGCGGTTCTGGTCGGTATCCTCTATCCGGAGGATGAATTGACCTCCGTGTTGCTTGGCAAAGAGATAAGCATACAAGGCGGTACGGACACCACCCATATGCAGGGGGCCGGTAGGAGATGGGGCGAAGCGGGTACGGACAGTCATACAATGAAAGAGAATGAGGCAAAGGTAGGCAATTAGGCCGCGGGAATGTGGTGTGCCAAAGTGTTCAGGCGATGTCCAGTATACGAATGCTGCGGCCGTTCACCAGCACATTCTCGCCGGCGATTTTTCCACTCAAGGCGCTGCCAAGGGGAGAAGCAGGGGAAATAAGGAAGATGTCCTTGTCCTCGAAACGAATAGTGCCCAGCGCCACCGACAAAAGGAACACGCCTGCAGAAGTGCTGACGATGCTGCCCGGAACAATGCGCACAGTCTTCTGAGCGAAGGGAAGTCTTCCGAAATGAAGGAACTGTTGTTCGAGCGCAAACAATTGCTGACCCAGGTGCTCCCGGCTTGTTTGCAGATGGGCCCTGCCTGTTTCGTGTTTGTCGCCGGCGGTACTCTTTGACTCCTGTTCCAATCCTTCCAGAAGTCTTTCTATTTCGGTATGCAGTTCCGCTATTTTCCCTTGTATAGCCCGGCTGCAGGCTTCCACGATACGCGCTTTTTCGTGCGGATCCATTGTTCAATTCAGCAGTGCGTATGCCGCGTTGAGTGCTGTGGCAAAACTCACCCAGACCAGGTAGGGGATGTTCATGATGGCCGCGCTGCGGTCGAGGCGGTAAAATCGGGCTATCATCCAAAGAATGCAGCACCACAGCAACACTATTTCCACCAATGCAGCTGAAAGGAAATGAAAACGGAAAAAAATAAAGCTCCAGCAGAAGTTAAGTGCAAGCTGTAGAAAATAAATGCCAAGGGCGGCTGTTCTTTCCCGTGAGGGATTCTGACGGAAAATACGCCAGGAAGATATACCCATCAGGATATACAACGTTGTCCATACAGGACCGAAGACCCAGCCCGGCGGATTGAAGGAGGGCCGAACAAGAGTATTGTACCAGGTGTTTACACCCTCGGCAGTGAAGAAGCCCGAAATACCACCTACCAGCAGCGGCAACAGTAAAAAAGCAATGAATGACAGTGTTTTTTTCATTGTTATTTGACTTTTACACCTTCCATTTTTTTCACTTCTCCCCGCTCGTAGGTGGTGGTCAGAATGAGTTCACCGTCTTCCCCCCATACTTTCCAATCGCCCTCTTTGACGCCCAACCTGTAATTCCTGACTTCCTTGGGAGAACCGTCGTCGTAAAAATATCGGTGTACGCCGTTTTCCAGTCCTTCAAAATACTCCCCTTCAAACGCTGTTTTTCCATCGGGATAAAATTGTTTCCAAACACCGTCGGTATTGCCTTCCACGTAGTTTCCTTCGGCGATGAACATTCCGTTTTTGTATTTCCACAATCCTTCGCGCTGGCCCGCCTGCATATTTCCTTCTGCGATTTTATTACCACTCTCGTCGTATTCTACACTCAAGCCTTCCTCTTTACCACCTTTGTATTGTTCATCCCTCAACAATTGGGCATTGGGATAGTACCACTTCCAGTTTCCCTCCGGTAGATTTTTTGCGTATACGCCCTGTTGCTGCAATTGCTGATTGGGATAGAAAAAAGTCCATGCACCCTCGCGCATTCCATCCTTGAAAGTGCCTTCGGCGCGCACATTACCGGAAGGATAAAAATATTTCCATTTTCCTTGTTGTCTTCCCTGCGGATCCACTGTCCCTCCTTCCGCAATCACTTTATCTTTCTCGTACAATTTGCTGACGGTGATGTTCCCTTCGCGGTCAAACTCCCTGTAAACACCCTCTTTTATTCCGTTGATCAGGTTGACGGAACTTTTCGGACGGCCGTTATTGTGGTACTCGCGTTTGATATCGAGTTTCACATTGACCAATTCATCCTGCATCAACTCTCCGTTCTTCCAGATTTCCATCTTCATCATCACCCCGTCAGGACTCAGCCAGCGAAAAACACCGTTTTTTTTGTCGTCCTTCCACACTCCGTCCTCCTTCACCACACCGGAAGGATAAAACTCCTTCCAGCTTCCTTGTCGAAATCCGAACTTATCGTAGCGGTTGATTTTTTCCTGCTTGACAAAAAATCCGTTTTTGTAGGTGGTGAGCGTTATGATACGTCCATCCTCGGCAAATTCACGGGCCACACCGTCTTCCACCCCATTGCGAAGGGGAATCGTCTTTTCCAGAATACCTTTTTCAGAATAGTAATTGGCCACACTATCTGCCGTACCATTCACCATCCAACGCTCCAGGTAAACCGTACCGTTCAAATAATAGTCGCGCTGCCAGCCTTGTTTAGTCCCCGACTTATAGGTGATGGCCGATGTCTTGTTTCCTTTTTCGTCGTAAAAAATCCAGATACTGTCGAGTTGTCCCTCCACCCTGTTTCCTTCTGATTTCAGCAGACCGTTCTCGTGGTAGGATTTCCAGAAACCGTCCGGTTTACCGTTACGAAAATTCCCCTCAGAGCTGAGTTTTCCGTTCGCGTGGTAGAATTTTACCGGGCCATCTGTCTGGGCGCGAACGGAAGTACTGCCGATAAGAAGTAGGAGAAATAAAAAAGATCGAACCATGGTGTGTACGAAGATACAAACAGAAAAGCGGCTGCGGTGGTTTAGGGGATGTGCAAACGGAATTAAAGTCCGCTGATCTCCAGCATACGTTTGAGGGGCCTGAGGGCAGCCACTGCAAGTGCAGGATCTATCTGCAGCTCTGGCTGCTCATGCTTGAGGCACAGGTAGAGTTTTTCCAGTGTATTGAGCTTCATGTGGGGGCAATCGTTGCAGGCGCAGTTATTCTCCGGTGGGGCTGGAATAAATACCTTTTGCGGAGATGACTTGTGCATCTGGTGAAGAATACCACTTTCTGTTGCCACAATGAATGTCTGAGCAGGATTTTCCATCGTAAATTTCAACATGGCGGTAGTACTGCCAATGAAATCCGCTATTTTAAGCAGGGGCTCTTCGCATTCGGGATGTGCGATGAACAGGGCCTCCGGGTGGAGATTTTTCAGGCGCGTTATCTTCTCCAGGGAAAAAATCTCATGTACCATGCATGCACCGTTCCACAATACCAAATCGCGGCCAGTCTTTTTCGCTACCCAGGCACCCAGGTT
>CAZPCA010000210.1:0-3295 GCA_964584995.1 uncultured Bifidobacterium sp. | reverse complement strand
TGTGCCAATGTCACCTGACCTTTGTACCATTCGTCATTACTGTACTCGGTATACAGATATTTCACCTTGGAAAGTGTTCTGGATCCTCCGGCGATGAGATCACCTTCAGCGCCCTGCACATCGGCCCAAATGAAATCGATGAGCGGCAGGTTTTGATGTTCCGCCCAGCTATCGAGCGTCATCACCGGGACCTGGATCTGCTGTCTAAATTGCACCCATGGCCAAACACGGAGATGAGTATGTGGTGGACGAATGGACCCAGATTGATCCCAACCCTCTGGATAATCCGGATGGTGCTCCGCTCCTGAACTCTGGTAAAAAACGGTAGTCCCATTGACCGCTCCGATTGCACACTCATGCAAATGTACTGAAGGATGTAGCTGTATGTTACGCTTGAATTTGGCAATGGCACGTGGATCAGGCTCAAATGCATGAATCGTTGCGCCAGGCATTGAACGAAGCATAGCAGCCGTAGTTTGCCCGCAATTCGCTCCAATATCCAACAACACCGGATGCTCATTTCTGACCAGTGATCTAATTTCATCCGGAGGCAGCGCTCCGCTCAGTATCGGTAAATCTGGCAACATAGATTGTAGTTCATTCAATCAGGCTTTTCTTATTGGCAACCGGAGGACCATCGCCGCTCAAAAGCATAGTACGATCAATCGCTCACTGTTTGACAATTCGGTACACCGCTGAAGCACTTCGATTACTCAGTCGGACAGTATACAGCCCTGCTGCAAGATCGGAAAGATCAAGCGTGATGAAATTTATACCCGGAGTAGCTGACACACCCCTGCGCGCAGCAATCATCCTTCCGGAAATATCCAACAAAGCGTAATCCAAGGGCTCATCGGTGTTGTAGTCGAAAACCAAAATATATTCAGGCGCAGACGTTATGTAACGGATTTCAAAATTCAGGTCCGATCCGAAACGGACAGGAACATAATCAGCAGCAAGGTTTACCACTCCATCCCGATCCACCTGCAACAGCCTGTAATAATTGATTCCATCGTAGGGATTTCGATCCCAAGCATGGTAGTAACGAATATCGGCACTGAGTCCAGCAGCAGGGATGCGTGCCACTTCTGTATGCGTGGTGAAATCCACTGTCCGTTCCACGATGTAATAATCGCTGTTGGACTCGCTTGCGGTTGACCAGTCGAGACGGACATCTTCGCCGACGGCACTCGCATCGAAATGCAAAAGCTCGACAGGGAGAGGCGAGTTGTTGTTGGAAACGGTCCATGGAAGGAAGTTACCTATTGGACCTGCGGGTGCAAAGAACGGCGCCGCTCCGGCAGGGATGGAAGGCCAGTCCCAACCGACTACTCGCACGGAATCCACTGCACTCGCAGCGATCTGGGTATAGGTTTGTGTATAAGAAACCGTTGTACCCAAGGTTGAACCCACCGGAACCCCGGCGGCATTGGTAATGCGCAGCCAGGCATTGTAACTTCCGTTGTTGGCCGTACGCCAGGGTTGTGCACGCCCCGGATTCAGGGTGGACATCAGCGAAGGACGCTCAGTTGTCGCAAAGCGGAATGTCAACGAGGTGTTCGGATTCAATCCGGTCTTATCAGTGATCCAGAAGCGATCAACAGTTTGGTTGGCATTGCTCGCAGCGGCAGAGAAAATATTCAGATGCGTTACAGTTGGCGGTAGGGGTAAATTATTGGCCGGTGTTTTATACGTTGAAACGCTGACTTGTCCTAAATCTCCGCTGTTATGCGTAAAACTGAAGGGGATAAACACCGGCGAGGTGGATGCACTACCGAAAGGAATGGAACGAAATCCACTGATGCTCCCGATGTTCCACTTGACAACAGACGTAGCCGATTCACTGATGATGAAGCCTGCGTTACGTGTAATCGGGCCCGACGGTGCCGTCCATAAACCGCCGCACAAACCCGGATTGAGAACGCTGAGTGTATTGTTGTTCAACAATAACAAACCTCCAGCCAATGTGAGGGTATCGCTTACGGAAGCATTGAGCAACATGGTCACATTTTGCGTCACTGCTGGCTTGTTGATGCGCCATTCGTGAAAAGCGGTTGTTGACGTCCCCCCAAGTGTCTGGTTGAGATTGCCGTCAAATGATACAAGGCTGTTAGCTGCAGCAAAAGCTCCGTTATTTTGCCAAGCGTTGCCCGAAAAGTTGAACTGTGATTTCCGCTGACTGAAAAGCGGTGTATAACCGAAATCAAATGAACCAGTGTTCACGAAGTTGCCACTCAGTGATAGAATGCAGGTATCGACTAACACCTGATTCGCATTGTTGAGGTTTCCATTAATGCCCAAACCTGCGAAACTGGCCCACCACCTTGCTCCGGCGTTGTTGTTGAAATCGCCTCCAATGGTTCCCGACAGCCTGTTCTGAGGCCTGCGGAATCGGAATGCGATATTGGGCCTGAGTGTTGACGGCACCTGACCGAAGTTGGCAATGAGTCCCGGCGACGTTGTTGTAAGCGCACAACCGCTGGTAGCGATGGACGTGGAACCGAGCCATAAGCAGGATTTACGCGGGGCAGTACTGGAGAGGTACATCAGGTCACTTCCTCCCGGAGAACCGGCCGTCATGTCGTAACACACTTGTATGAGCACATTGCTGGTGCCGTCCCATTTGAAATTGCTCAGGGGCAATTTCAAAATACCGGAGGTGGGTGTAAGTGCCGTATAGACACCGTTCACTGGTGCTGTAACGATGAGGGCCGGCTGGGAATAGACTGGTATGACACCGAGCAAGGGATCGTTGGCCGTGAACTGGTCTTGCCCGGGCGGCAGAAACATGTAGGCTATGCTGAAATTCTGATAGGCTGCTGTACTGGCACGGAGAAAGAACTTGAAATAGATTGAATCGATCACGTCACCTGCGAGCATCCCGGCAGCCTGCAACTCTGAAATCGTATAAATGACTTGCACGATGTTATCGGGCGTGGTACCGCCTCTGAAAATCTGGATCAGCCCGGAATTGGTAGAGGATACACCAAAAGTCAAGCTATCGCCACTTGTAGATGAAATGTTGAAACGTCCATTGTTGTTCAAGTTCTGAGCGATGCTCATTTGAACGGTGGTATCGGTACGGACCGTGACAGAGTCCGTTGTAGCTACCGTCAGGTTCCGCGCGCGCATGGTGTCCCCTACGGCTACTACCGGAAAAAAGTACTGGGCAGCGGGCCTACCGGATGCTAGCAGAGAAATCTGGACATCGTCTGCAAGTGTGGGCACACGTCCGCACCAGTTGGTCGGATCGTTCCAATCATCGGTAAAACCCAACCAGGTGGTAGGCTGGATG
>CAZPCA010000209.1:0-3300 GCA_964584995.1 uncultured Bifidobacterium sp. | reverse complement strand
AAATCAAAGACGAATGGATGGAGGACTACAACAATCACCGACCGCACGAAGCATTAAACAACCACTCACCCATAAAATACTGCTCAGCCTAACAACTATTGATATATTGAAAACCTGAAATAGGTTTCAAGCATTCAACATCGGGAAATAAAATAAGCACATCCCATTTATTACCCGGTGTTTATTACCTGGAGGCGACAACTGAAGGGAAAAGTGTTTTCAGAACTAAACTTGTTATTGTTAAATGAAGCACAGTAGAATAATATCGTTGTTGATACTGTTACCACAGCTTTTGACAGCCCAGTTTTATAATCATCAATGGCTGATTGGCAATCAGTGGCTACAAACAATTCCGAAAGGTAGAATGATTTTTGATAGTATTTCCTATCAATATCAAACCGAGTTTAGAAAAATGGCATTCGACGGCACCCAGGGCAACATCTGCGACGCGAATGGCAATTTTTTAATGAGCAGCAATGGGGTGTGGATTGCCAATGCCAATAACGACACCATGCTTAACGGGAGCGGGCTTAATCCGGGATATTTTGTTAATTCATGGCCGAATGGGTTGTTGATACCAAATGGCAATTTTTTTGTTCCAACGCCCGGCGATACTTCCGGATTCACTTTATTTCATCAAACTGAAGTTGATCCTAACTCAGCAAATTGCAGTCTCTATTATTCTACAATAGATATTAATTTGGATTTAGGATTTGGGGGGGTCGTTACAAAAAACAATATAGTTCAGATTGATTCCATTGGTTGGGGGATAAGTGCATGTAAACACGCAAACGGTAGAGACTGGTGGTTTTTTTGTATAAAGAATTATAGTAATGTTGTATATAAAATTTTATATTCTGTATATAGTGTCGCTTCAATCGATTCACAAATATTGAATGCTCCCATAATCAATGGTGGTATATTGTCACAGCTACCTGTTAGCTTAAATGGAGAAATGGTTGCTTACAGTACCTACGATAATCCTATTGATCGGAATAGCTATGTTGTCTTAAACAACTTTGACCGGTGTACGGGAAATTTTTCGAATACGAGGGTTATTCCTGTTTCTTCCGGCTCCTATATCTGGGGCATGTCATTTTCTCCCAACGGACAGTTTTTATACGCCAATACTTCTTCATTTATTTTCCAGATCAACACCGCTACCTTGCAGGTAGATACTGTTGCCGTTTACGATGGCTTTTCATACCCTATTCCTTCTGCTGCAACTACTTTTGCGTTTGAATATCTCGCTGCCAATGGCAAAATCTATTTAACCAGTGGTAATAGTGTACAACACCTGCATGAAATCAATTACCCCGACAGTGCCGGTCTTGCCTGTGATGTACAGCAACATGCGATAAGTCTTGGGGTGTGGCATTTCAGGGCCGTCCCCAACCACCCCAATTACAACTTAGGCCCGGTGGTGGGGAGTGTATGCGATAGCCTGAGCGTGGGACTGCCGGAACCGGCGCATGATTTCAGGTTTGGGATTTCGCCCAACCCTAGCACTGATGGCAATGTGCAGATTGTTTATTTACTCCCGCAAAACAAGCAGGGAGAGTTTGAAGTGTATGATATCACCGGTCAACTGGTGTATAAAATGAACCTGCCACCCTGGAGCACCTTGCAATATGTTCACTTACCGGAGCTGAGTAATGGAGTTTACACCTGTGTTATTAAAAGTGGGTTTGAAAGAGTGGGGAAGAAATTGGTGGTTATGCGATGAGAAATGAAATCCAACTCCTGAGTTATGTTCAATGCCCCTATTCCGGAGGACCAGCCGTTTATTGGGCAAGAACTTTATTGAATTTGCTGAATGATACCCTTGAATACCACGATAAGGATGTTTGTGAAATAATGGGTATTTACAGGCTGCAGAATACATATAATGAAAATTCTAATAAACAATTAAAGATATTCCCTAATCCTTCAAGTGGCAATGTTCAGTTCGTTTATTCAGGATTGTTCGGTAGCGAGATTAACATAGAAATAGTCGACGTACAGGGAAGACTGGTATATAAGAAGACCGTAAACAATTTATCAAGTACCAGCCTACTGCAACTATCTACCTTAATTGAAGGATTATACTCCTTGAAATTGAGTGATAATGATGGCCGGTATTTAATAACAAAATTGATCATCAACCAATGAAAAAGTTGATCTTCATAATAATGATGTTCATTTCTTCGAGCGATTTGTTGGCTCAGGGATTTTATAATCATCAGTGGCTGTTAGGAAGTTATTTATTCTTTCAGGATCCTAAAGGCAGAATTGTATTTGATTCTTCTTCCTATACTCATGTTCCTGAATTCAGGAAAATGGTGTTCAATGGCACCGAAGCCACCATCTGCGATGCGCAGGGGAACTTTATAATGAGCAGCAACGGCATCTGGATTGCCAATGCCAATAACGATACCATGATGAATGGGTCTGGATTGAATCCCAATGGTATTACTTCCAGTTGGCCTTATGGGTTGCCGATGATTTCCAATAATGTTATAATCCCCTTTCCAGATGATACAAACAAGTATGTATTATTTCATCATACCGGTATTTCTAATGGTAATTCATATACAGCGAATGAGTTATATTATACTGTAATTGACAAAACACTTGATAATGGTCTTGGCAGCGTGACATTAAAAAATGTCATCGCCTTTAACGACACCATGTCTTGGGGTATAGGATGTGTTAAACATGGTAATGGAAGAGATTGGTGGTTGATTATGTTAAAACACAATACAAGAATTATTAATAAAATTCTTTTCACCCCTGTTGGTATATCCTTCAGTAGTCAAATGTTACCTAATGCTCACTATGCATGGTTTTCATCTTCTCAAATTCCTTTTAATTCAATTGGTGATCGATTGGCCTACGCCACATACGATTCGATTAATGAGGACAGCTATATAGTAACGGCAAACTTTGACAGGTGTACGGGGTTAATTACCAATGACACTTCTATTCAACTCACAAGTGGCAGTTATTTATGGGGTACTGCCTTTAGTGCATCAGGGAATAACCTGTACGCCTGCTCCAGTACTAGGATCTTTCAAATCAATATTGACAGTTTGACCGTAGATACCGTTGCCTATTACGACGGATTCATCTCCCCTCCCGGACAAACCTGCTGCGCTACGAGTTTTTGGAATATGTATTTAGCCGCCAATGGCAAGATTTACATTACCAGCGGAAGCGGAGTCCAGCATTTGCATGAGATGAATTATCCCGATAGCGCAGGGCTTGCCTGTGATGTGCAACAACACGCTATTAATTTAGGTTATGCTCAACTTCGCGCCG
>CAZPCA010000208.1:0-3327 GCA_964584995.1 uncultured Bifidobacterium sp. | reverse complement strand
GTTGGCAGCGATGATCTTGTTCTTCATGTCGTTGTTCCACAATCCGAGACGGACGAGGTCTACGAGCAGGTGCTTGTTCACCACGATGAACTCACCGCTGAGTACACGGCGGCTATAGATATTGCTGGTATAGGGCTCGAAGCACTCGTTGTTGCCGAGGATCTGTGAGGTGGAGGCGGTGGGCATGGGCGCCAGCAGAAGCGAGTTGCGTACGCCGTGTTTTTTGACCTCTTCGCGCAAGACGTCCCATTCCCAGCGGTCAGTGGGATGCACGCCCCACATGTCGAACTGGAAGATGCCCTGCGACACCGGCGAACCTTCGTAGGTGGAATAAGGTCCTTCTGTTTTCGCAAGGTCTTTGGAGGCCGTCATGGCGGCGTAGTAAATGGTCTCGAAGATCTCACGGTTCAGCATGCGTGCCTCTTCGCTTTCGAAGGGGTAACGCATCAGGATGAATGTGTCTGCGAGTCCTTGTACACCCAGTCCGATCGGGCGGTGACGCATATTGCTGTTGCGCGCCTCTTCGATCGGGTAATAGTTCACGTCAATGATCTTGTTGAGGTTCTTCGTCGCCACGTAGGTGATTTCAAAAAGCTTCTGGTGGTCGAAGCGGCCATTGGTGACGAAGCGGGGCAATGCGATGGAAGCGAGGTTGCACACGGCCACTTCATCGGCAGCGGTGTACTCCACGATTTCCGTGCAAAGGTTGGAACTCTTGATCGTGCCCAGGTTCTTCTGGTTGCTTTTCTCGTTGCAGGCATCCTTGTACAGGATGTAAGGGGTGCCTGTTTCAATCTGTGATTCGAGCACTGCAGTCCAGAGTTCACGCGCAGGCACCGTACGGCGTGCGCGGCCTTCCTGTTCGTAGCGGGTATAGAGCATTTCGAACTCCATGCCGTGGCAATCGCTCAGGCCGGGAGCTTCGTTGGGACAGAACAGGCTCCATTCTCCTTCTTCTTTCACGCGCTTCATGAAAAGGTCGGAAACCCAGAGGGCGAAGAACAGATCGCGTGCGCGCATTTCTTCTTTTCCGTGGTTCTTTTTCAACTCAAGGAATTCGAAGATGTCTGCATGCCAGGGCTCCAGGTAGATGGCGAAGGATCCTTTGCGCTTTCCGCCGCCCTGGTCTACATAGCGGGCGGTATCATTGAATACGCGCAGCATGGGAACGATGCCGTTGCTGGTGCCGTTGGTACCGCGTATGTAGGAGCCGGTTGCACGGATGTTGTGTATGCTCAGGCCGATGCCACCCGCGCTCTGTGAAATCTGCGCGCATTGCTTCAGGGTATTGTAAATGCCTTCGATGCTGTCGTTCTGCATCTGCAGCAGGAAGCAGGAGCTCAGCTGGGGCTTGGGAGTGCCGGAGTTGAAAAGGGTGGGCGTAGCGTGGGTGAACCAGCGCTCGCTCATCAGGTTATAGGTTTCGATGGCCGAGTCGATGTCCTGCTTGTGGATGCCGACAGCGACGCGCATCAGCATGTGCTGGGGACGCTCCACCACCTTGCCGTGCAGCTTCAGGAGGTAGGATTTCTCCAGGGTCTTGAAGCCGAAGTAATCATAGCCGAAATCGCGGTCGTAAATGATGGTGGAATCCAGCAGGTCCGTATGCTCGTTGATCACCTCCATTACGTCGTCGGCGAGCAGGGGCGCTTTCTTACCCGTTTTCGGGTCTATATAGTTATAGAGGTCCTGCATCGTTTCCGAAAAGGACTTCTTGGTGTTCTTGTGCAGGTTCGAAATCGCAATGCGGGAGGCCAGCAGGGCGAAGTCGGGGTGACGTGTGGTCAGCGATGCCGCCGTTTCCGCCGCCAGATTGTCCAGCTCGGTGGTGGTGACACCGTCGTAAACACCTTCTATCACCTTCTGCGCCACCAGGATGGGTTGCACGTGTTCAGGGGAAAGTCCGTAGCAAAGTTTCTGGATGCGTGCGGTGATCTTGTCGAATTTCACCGACTCCTTTTTTCCATCTCTTTTAAATACAAACATATAGGCGGTTCCTTAAAGATTAAACTATGGTGGTTCTTACGCTTTTACTCTTTCTTTTGGTACTGATTGGGGGCGACGATTTCCCCTCCAACGCAGCAACGTTGATTTTAAGTATCCGGTATTTTCAGATGAATTTGAAAACCAGTGCCTTTATCCAAAAGCGGTAAGACAGCTGAGCCGGGTACAAATCACGTTAAAGATAGGCTCGTTCCCAAGGGGTATTTTTTCACATTCGTCCGTACTTTTTAACAAAAAGCGGGTGCGTAAAAATACCTTCTCAAAAATTTTGTTTCCTCAGAAAATCCCATATATAGGAAAAGGGATTGCGGCAGGATGAAGGAATAATACTTCTGTTCTCAGTATTCAGGCAGCACAGGCTTGTTGCCCATGATGGCATCGGTCTGTGCGATGATTTCCGCACTGAGTTTCGGCAGGCAATCGAGTGCGCCCAGGTTCTCCGCCAGCTGTTCCGGCTTGCTGGCACCGAGGATGGCGGTGCTCACATCCGGGTTGTGCAGGCACCAGGCAATCGAGAATTGCGAAAGACTAACGCCCAGGTTATCCGAAATGTTCTTCAGCTGACGCACTTTGTCCATGCGTTCTGCAGTGATGTTGCGTTCGCGCAGCCATTCCAGGCCCTGCATGGACAGGCGTGTCTCACCGGCTTCGCCCAGGTACTTGCCGCTGAGGATGCCGGAGGCGAGGGGCGACCAGATGGTTGTGGCGAGTCCCTGGTGGCGGAAGAGGTGCAGGTAATCGTCTTCCATCTTGCGGCGTTCAAAGAGGTTGTACTGAGGCTGCTCCATCACCGGAGCGATGAGGTGGTGACGCTCCGCCTCGAGGTGGGCCTGCAGGATCTCCTGCGCACTCCACTCCGAAGTTCCCCAGTAGAGGATTTTACCCTGCTGGATCAGGGTGTTCATCGCCTGCACGGTTTCGAGGATAGGCGTATGCTTGTCGGGGCGGTGACAGAAATAAAGGTCGATGTAGTCCACTTGCAGGCGGCGTAGGGCGGCCTCGCAGCCCTCCAGGATGTGCTTACGGCTGAGTCCGCGCTGGTTGGGTTTGTTTTCTTCGAACCCGAAAAACACCTTGCTCGACACCATGAACGAGCTGCGGGTCCACCCGTGTTTTTTCAGGGCGTTGCCCATCACCGTCTCGCTTTGTCCGCGGGCATAGATTTCCGCATTGTCGAAAAAGTTGATGCCGGCATCATAGGCCATGCCCATCAGCCGGTCACTCACGGCATCGTCGATCTGTTTTCCGAAGGTGAGCCAGCTGCCGAACGACAGGGCGCTTATCTGCAGGCCGGTACGGCCGAATTTTCTGTAGAGCATGGGT
>CAZPCA010000207.1:0-3354 GCA_964584995.1 uncultured Bifidobacterium sp. | reverse complement strand
TCATTCCGTTCCTCGAGCACGATGACGCCAACCGTGCCCTGATGGGATCGAACATGCAACGTCAGGCTGTTCCGCTCTTACGTCCGCAAGCACCGATCGTGGGCACCGGATTGGAAGGCCTGATCGCGCGTGATTCCCGCGTACTCATCAACGCCGAAGGCGATGGTGTTGTGGAATACGTGGATGCCAACGAAGTGACCATCCGTTACAGCCGCAAGGAAGACGAGAAGATGGTCTCTTTCGAGGACGACCTGAAAACCTATCGACTCACGAAGTTCCAGAAGACCAACCAAAGCACCTGTATGAACCTGAAGCCCATTGTGGTCAAAGGACAGAAGGTCAAGGAAGGTCAGGTACTGTGTGAAGGTTATGCTACCCAGAATGGTGAACTCGCCTTGGGTCGTAACCTGAAGGTCGCCTTCATGCCTTGGAAAGGTTATAACTTCGAGGATGCCATCGTTATCTCCGAGCGTGTACTGCGTGAGGACATCTTCACCTCCCTGCACATCGACGAGTACGCGCTGGAAGTGCGTGATACCAAACGTGGCATGGAGGAACTGACCGCCGATATTCCGAACGTCAGTGAAGAAGCGACCCGCGAACTCGACGAGAACGGTATCATCCGTATCGGTGCTGAAGTCGTTGAAGGGGATATCCTGATCGGTAAGATCACGCCGAAAGGTGAAACGGATCCTTCTCCGGAAGAGAAGCTGCTTCGCGCCATCTTCGGTGACAAGGCCGGTGATGTGAAGGATGCTTCCTTGAAAGTTCCACCGTCTGTCAAAGGTGTGGTCATCGACAAGCGCCTGTTCTCTCGTGTCACGACGAAGGATAAGGCCTCCAAGAACGATGAGAAGACCCAGATTGAAAAACTGGATAAGGAATACAACCAGGATATTTCCGAGCTCCACGAGAAACTGATCGATAAGCTATTTGTGCTTGTCAGCGGTAAGACCTCTCAGGGTGTCACGGATATCTTCAAGGAAGTGATCGTTCCGAAAGGAGCCAAGTTCACCCAGAAGATGCTGGCTGAAATCAACTATGAAACGGTTGATCCTGATAAGTGGACGACGGACAAGGATCGCAATGACATGATCAAGCAGTTGTTGCACAATTTCCGTATCAAGCATAACGAGGTTACTGGTCTTCACAAGCGTAAGAAATTCGCTTTGACGGTCGGTGACGAATTGCCTGCCGGAATCGTGCAGATGGCCAAAGTATATATCGCCAAGAAGCGTAAGCTGAAAGTAGGGGATAAGATGGCCGGTCGTCACGGTAACAAGGGTATTGTGGCCCGTATCGTTCGCGACGAGGACATGCCTTACCTGGACGATGGCACTCCGGTGGACATCGTGCTCAATCCGCTTGGTGTACCTTCCCGTATGAACCTCGGGCAGATCTACGAAACGGTATTGGCATGGGCCGGTGAAAAGCTCGGTCTGAAGTTCGCCACACCGATCTTCGATGGTGCTACCCTTGAAGAGATTGATCACTATGTGACCAAAGCCGGTCTGCCGAAGTTCGGTTCATCCTACCTCTATGACGGAGGAACAGGTGAGCGCTTCCACCAGCCCGCCACAGTGGGGATCATCTACATGCTGAAACTCGGTCACATGGTGGACGACAAGATGCACGCCCGTTCCATCGGACCATACTCCCTCATCACGCAGCAGCCGCTGGGTGGTAAGGCGCAGTTCGGTGGACAGCGTTTCGGGGAAATGGAAGTTTGGGCCATCGAGGCATTCGGTGCGGCCAATATCCTGCAGGAGCTGTTGACCATCAAATCCGACGATGTGATGGGCCGCGCCAAAGCATACGAGTCGATCGTAAAGGGCGACAACATGCTGCAGCCGGGCATCCCTGAATCCTTCAACGTACTGCTCCATGAATTGCAGGGGCTGTGCCTCAAGGTTTCAATGGATTGATAACCGCTTCATTTCTCTACTCACTCAAAAAAGACTAACGTTTACGTTATACCGACAATCAAAACATGGCGGCTAAAAAAGATCAAAAGCTGAAAAGCAATTTCACCAAAATCACCATCAGTCTCGCCAGTCCTGAGAATATCCTCGAGCGCTCCAGCGGCGAGGTGCTCAAGCCGGAAACCATCAACTACCGGACCTACAAGCCGGAGCGTGACGGGTTGTTCTGCGAGCGCATTTTCGGACCGGTGAAGGACTGGGAATGTCACTGCGGCAAATACAAGCGCATCCGTTACAAAGGGATCGTTTGTGACCGTTGCGGTGTGGAGGTGACCGAGAAAAAAGTGCGTCGCGAGCGCATGGGTCACATCACCCTCACAGTGCCAGTGGCACATATCTGGTATTTCCGCTCCTTGCCCAACAAGATCGGATATCTGCTGGGCTTACCGACCAAGAAACTGGACCTTATCATCTACTACGAAAGGTATGTGGTGATTCAGGCCGGTGTAAAAGAAGCCGACGGAGTAAAATACCTGGACTTCCTCACAGAGGAAGAATACCTCAACATCATGGATACCTTGCCGAAAGACAATGGTCATTTGGATGACAAGGATCCGAACAAATTCATCGCGAAGATGGGCGCTGACGCCCTCTTCGACCTGTTGTCACGTCTCGACCTCGATTCGCTGAGCTTCCAGTTGCGTCACCAGGCCAATACGGAGACCAGCCAGCAGCGTAAAAACGAGGCCTTGAAGCGCCTCCAGGTGGTGGAATCTTTCCGCCATGCCAACGGACACATCGAGAATCGTCCCGAATGGATGATCGTGAAAGTGGTGCCGGTGATTCCACCAGAGTTGCGTCCGCTTGTTCCACTGGACGGTGGCCGCTTTGCCACTTCTGACCTGAACGACCTCTACCGTCGTGTCATCATCCGTAACAACCGCCTCAAGCGCCTGATTGAAATCAAAGCGCCGGAGGTGATCCTCCGTAACGAAAAGCGCATGCTGCAGGAAGCGGTGGATTCGCTCTTCGACAATAGCCGCAAAGTGAATGCGGTGAAGACCGAAAGCAACCGTGCCCTGAAATCCCTTTCGGATTCGTTGAAAGGTAAGCAAGGTCGTTTCCGTCAGAACTTGCTCGGTAAGCGTGTGGATTACTCCGCCCGTTCGGTCATTGTGGTAGGTCCGGAAATGAAACTTCATGAGTGCGGTCTGCCCAAGGATATGGCGGCTGAATTGTTCAAGCCGTTCATCATCCGTAAAATGATAGAACGCGGAATTGTTAAAACCGTGAAGAGCGCCAAGAAGATCGTTGACCGTAAGGACGCGATTGTATGGGATATCCTCGAGAATGTACTCAAAGGACATCCTGTCATGCTTAACCGCGCTCCAACCCTGCACAGATTGGGTATCCAGGCCTTCCAGCCCAAGCT
>CAZPCA010000206.1:0-3387 GCA_964584995.1 uncultured Bifidobacterium sp. | reverse complement strand
CAAGAGCTGCACAGCCAGTATGGCAATAAAGTGGTGGTCATCGCATTCCCAGCCAACAATTTCGGTGGTCAGGAACCAGGCAGCAATGAAGAAATCAAGAGTTTTTGTTCAAAAAACTACCAGGTCAGTTTTCCGATTGCCGGAAAAGTATCTGTGAAAGGTTCGGATATGGCGCCGATTTTTCAATGGTTGACAACGCAGGACAACCCTGACTTCACGGGCGATATCAATTGGAATTTTGAAAAGTTCCTACTGGACGAGAATGGCAAGCTCATTCGGCGTTACCGTTCCAGAGTGAAACCGACAGACCCTGCCATAACCGGAGCGCTCTAAAATCAAGTATGCACCAATAGTCTGAATCCTTTTCCATGCAGGGAAACGATTTCTATGCGAGGGTCGGATTTCAGGTATTTACGCAATTTCGTGATGAAGACATCCATACTTCTTCCATTGAAATAATTGTCTTCCCCCCAAATCAATTTCAGCGCCTTTTGACGCGTCAGAAGATCGTTCTCGTGGATGCAAAGCAGTTTGAGCAGTTCTGCTTCTTTCGGCGATAGTTGCTCCACCACCTCGCCAGCGGTGATGTTCCTGAGTTTATAATCGAACTCCAGATTCCCAATCCGGAAGTGTTCCTTGTCTTCGTGATCGGCAATACCCATCGATCTGCGCAGCATTGTACGGATTTTGAACAGGAGCACATCTGTATCGAAAGGCTTCGTCAGGTAATCGTCGGCCCCGCTTCGGTAACCTTCCAGCATATCTTCCTTCATGCCTTTTGCCGTCAGGAAGAATACAGGAATCCTGGCATCCATGTTGCGTACCTGACGTGCAAGCGCAAACCCGTCCATTTTAGGCATCATGACATCCAAAATGAGCAAGTCGAAACCTCCTCTGCCGAAGGCTTCCAGGCCCGCCTGACCATCACGGGCAAGCACTACCGAAAAGCTATTCAATTCCAGATAGTTCTTTAACACCTGACCGAAATTCAAGTCGTCTTCCACCAAGAGGATTTTTGCATTCATGCTTACGATTGATTGGTTATAGGTAAAACCACGCTAAATGTACTACCGGCACCCGGTTGACTTTGCACAGCAATGGAACCCTGGTGGGCGCTCACCATTTCCTTTACATAACTCAAGCCCAGACCGAAGCCCTTCACATTGTGTATATTCCCAGATGCTGCCCTGTAAAATGTATCAAAAATATGTCGCTGTACATCCCTGGTCATTCCGATACCCTTGTCCTTGATGTTTACTATGGCTTTATTTTCCCGTACCTCGAGGGTGATATCAATTTCCGGTGCATCCGGACTGTATTTGTTGGCATTGTCCAGCATATTCAGGAAAACATTCAATAAGTGATCGGGATCCGCTTTCACCAGGCATTCCTTGGCCGACCCCTTCAAAGACATCTTGCCCTCGCGCTGCTGAATCGTCAGCCGCATGCTTGCCATGGCTGCCTCCAGGACCTCGTGCAAGTCCACCACTTCCCATTTCAATTTAACCTCACCTTTTTCAAGCTGTGCCATCTGCAGCACGGTTTCGACCTGCCGCAGCATTCGGTTGTTTTCTTCGCGAATAATCCCGGTATAGAATTCCAGTTTCTCCTGTGAACTATTAACCCGCGCATCACGTATAGTTTCCGTAGCTATGGCGATGGTAGCGATGGGGGTTTTGAACTCATGCGTCATGTTATTGATGAAGTCATTCTTGATTTCAGCCAGCTTTTTCTGTTGCAGGATTATCTTCAGGGTGTAGGCAAAGATGCCCCCTATTATGCAGGTCAACACTAACGAGAAAAGTATGATCGGCATTATCTGTCCAAGAATGAAATTCGTCTTCCCTGGAAATTGTACGACAAGTTGCTCCGTCCTTTTGAATACATCATTGGGGAAAAGCAATAGTCTGTAAGGACTATCCGCCAAAGCAGCACTGTTTGAAGAGGATCGGAGGTATATGAGATCATCCTTTTGTAGGATACCGTAGTTACAGACCTTACCTGATTCTAGGTTTTTGAGTTCAGCACGCACAATGGAGTCGAGTTCAGTTTGTGGAATCCGATCGAAAACGCTTTCAGAGGGATCGGCAATTTGCAGCGTGAGTTTCTGCATCATCGAATTGTATTTGCGCAGTTTGGACTCCATCCGTTCGGCAGAGCCCTGCCACAAGGTGTCGTCCGAAAATGACCTATCCGAGACCTGCAGGTCGATGACTTGCTTCTGCTGAATATCCTTTTCGATGCGGATATCGATGGCGGAGTCGTTTAGTTGTGTACGTCCCTCAGCAGGGTAATTCGCTCTGTTTTCCCTTGACCTCTGCCGTACTGCTTCCACCCTACTGCTGATAAGTTCCCTGACCTGTGACAAATCCTGGCTAAACTGAGGTTGTGGCGATGTAGGATCTGCAGCGAGCTCGGTAAGGTACATCAGCGAACTATCGTTGAGCGCAATATCTCTTGCAACAGAATCTTCAGAAGTGATAAAGTTACGGACCACCATGCGCATGGTTTCCCGTTTCTCCACCTGCTCTACAATCCGGCTCATAGCCTGCATGACCTGACCGTCGAATTGGCTGGCTTTTATCTCAAAGTCGTGGCGGATAAGGTAGACTTGTAAAAGCACGATACCCATCACCGCAAGGGTCATCACGGTAACAATTGTTTTGAACCACCTCAGCTTCATATTTTCAAAAATACTAAGCGTAGCCGAACAGGAGCGATATTAACCAGACATTAACACGAAATCTTAATCAAAGCATGAAAAAGTCGAATGCTGATAGATTGAACTGGTCCTTCGTACAATAGCTAACATAGGAGAAAGCCGTAAAAGTTCCAGCCTTAACTCACAACGTCTTCGATGAAGAATTTTCGCTCCTTCAGGGCATAATGGTTTCCTTTTGTCATTACGTGCACAACAAGGTTTTCGATGGAAATGGGTGACCCTTCGGCGATATCGGCAATATTCGAATGCCGGATACCGTATCCGTCGACAATGATGACCAGACCGGAGCCGATAGCCTCCAGTTTATTGGCGCCCCGAATCAGCACTCCTGTATCTTCTCCCAAGCCAATGCCAATGCAAGAAGGGTTGGAAGCAACCGCCTGAGCAAGCCTACCAAATCGTCCGCGTTTATCGAAGTGGGAATCAATAATAACATCTTTCATGAAGGCCAGCCCGGTCGTGATTTTCACCTCGCCTTTCACCAGCGCACCAGCACTGGATCCCTGATAAATCATGGTATTGCTCATGGCCATTGCACCTGCACTGGTTCCTGCAATCACAAAATCCTCTTCCTCCTGCAATCGATGTGACAATACGGAGAGTATTTCCGTTCCACCGAAAATGGTACTCAACCTAAGTTGATTCCCTCCGGTGAACATCACTCC
>CAZPCA010000205.1:0-3409 GCA_964584995.1 uncultured Bifidobacterium sp. | reverse complement strand
TTCGGCATTGCCGTCCGCTTTCGGTGCTGAATTGCGCCATGACCAATTCCAGGGGGGCATGAATATCGACCTGATGGGTTATTTCCATTGGATTAACAAGGAGGGTTGTATAATTACTATGCGAAAGTCCGTATTTGCTTTATGCTGTCAAACTATTTGCCTAATTTAATGGGCTCAAACCTCCCCTATCTTGAAAGTGCGCATCCTCCTCCTCAGTATCTTATTATTCCAGGTATTCAACTCCTTTGCCCATGAGTCCGGTAAAAAGGGTGGAGACATTGAATTCAGGGAGAACAAAGGGCAATGGCCCACTGCAGTACTTTTTCGCGCCGAGATCCAGGGCGGATCCCTCTTCCTGGAGGAGCAAGGATTTACGTATGCCTTGTTCGACCCAAGACGCCTGACACAGATCCACGATCTGGAACATACAGCAGGACCCTCGGTGTCGAATAAGGAAAAAGTTCAACTGCACGCGTTGAAAGTGAACTTTCTTGGCTCTTCGGCTGTCAGGGTGCAAGGGAATGAAGAATGGCAGGGGTACAGCAATTATTTGCTGGGTAACGACTCCACTGCATGGGCTTCCTTTGTAAAGGGATTCCACCATGTAGTATACAGTGATTTGTACCCCGGAATCAATCTGGAGGTGTACGAGGAGAGCGGAAGCCCCAAATACGACTTCATTGTTTCCGCCGGTGCAGATCCTTCGGCTGTTCGCATGGTGTACGAAGGTGCTAACAGCCTGTCGCTTGCAGCCAATGGAGACATGCTGGTGGAGACATCGGTCGGCATCTTCTCGGAACTACGCCCCGTGGCCTACCAATGGAATCAGGGCGTGAAACAAGATATCCCGTGCCGCTTCAGATTGAACGGGAATACCGTGAGTTTCTCCATTGGTCTTTACGACAAGCAGCTACCGCTGGTCATTGATCCGGTGGTGGTGGCCTCGACCTATTCGGGCTCCGCCGCTACTACCTATGGACACAGTGCTGCATACGATGATGCTGGCAATATCTTGACAGGTGGCCGCTGTTTCGGAGCGGGCTACCCGACCACTCCCGGTGCGTACGATGTCACTTTTGGCGGTACAGTGGATATCGCCATCACGAAACTGAATCCGACCGGTACAGCAAGGATTTATTCGACCTATATCGGCGGTTCTTCGGATGAATATGTGCACAGTATGTACTCGCTCCCCAATGCCGATTTGCTGCTGTATGGTTCCTGCGCCTCTACGAATTACCCCACAACGCCTGGTTGCTTCGATGCCACACACAACGGACTCTATGATATCATCGTAACGAGGTTGAACAGTACCGGGTCCGGCCTGGTAGGCTCGACCTACATTGGCGGTGCTGGTGACGATGGCTCCAATGCCATCGCCTATAATTACGGGGATACCTACCGTGGTGAAATCATCGCGGACCCTGTCACCGGCACGGTATACATCGCCAGTTTTACCAGTTCTAATAATTTCCCTGCTACCGCAGGTGCACTGGATGTGACCCATAACGGAGCCCAGGACGGAGTAATCATCCGTCTCAATGCCGCATTCAACGCACTGGACTGGGCCACCTATGTCGGTGGTTCGGCCAACGATGCCGCGCTTGGTCTGAAGTTGGATGCGTCCGGTTTCGGCTTGTACATCGCCGGAGCTACGGCCAGCACCAATTTTCCTACGCAGGCCGGTGCCTTACACCCCACTTTCCTCGGTGGCGGCATGGACGGCTGGGTGATGTATCTGGCGAGCACAGGTAATTTCACCCTCGCTTCTTCCTATATCGGTACCAGTGGTTACGACCAGGCCTATTTTCTGCAACTCGATGCCAGCAATTCGGTGTACCTCTACGGTATAACGGAAGGGAATATACCCATTACCCCCGGATGTTACGGGGTGGCCAGCGGAAACATCTTCATCATGAAGTTCCCTTTCAACTTCGGTTCCGTGACCTATCGCACGGCTTTAGGAAGTGCAAACGGATCTAATTTTTCTCCCACAGCCTTCCTGGTGGACAATTGCGGTAAAATCTATATCAGTGGTTTCGGCAGCGTGGCGGGCTACGCTACCACGCCCAACGCCATTCCCAGTTCCGGTTCGTTTTACGAGGCGGTGATGAACGACGATGCCACTGCCCTGATCTTTGCGACCTATTACGGCGCATCCGGCGATCACGTGGACGGAGGTACTAGCCGCTTTGATAGCAGGGGAGTCATTTACCAGGGAGTCTGTACCGGCTCGAACACATTCCCGACATTGCCCGGATCTGTTGCTACTACAAAGCACTCCAGTGCAGGGTGGGACATTGCCGTGTTCAAAATCGATATGCAATTGGTAAACGTGACGGCAGGTGCTGCCGCTGGCCCCTCCACTACCGGTTGTGCGCCCTTCACCGTAAATTTCACCAATAGCAGTACGAGCGGAACAACAGGTATGGTGTACGCGTGGAATTATGACGATGGCACCTTACCCGACAGCACACGGAACGCTACGCATACATTCACCATGCCGGGTACTTACGATGTGATGATGGTGGTGTACGATTCATTGACCTGTAACCAGCGAGATACGATTCTCCTTACCATCACGGTAGTGTCCGGTCCAACGGATCCTTTCCCGCAGGACACTACCCTATGTCCGGGCGCTCAGCTTACACTGGATGCATTGAATCCGGGGGCCACTTATGCCTGGAATACGGGCGCTACCACACAGACTGTCAATGTGACTGCTGCAGGCTTGTATTTTGTCGATATCAACTATGCGGGATGCAGCAGAAGGGACAGTATCCAGGTGAACACCCTTTCCGGTATCACCCTGGGTCCAGATATAACGGTATGTGATACCGCAACAGTGGTGCTGAGCCCGGGTGTGACGGGAGCAACATACCTATGGTCGAACGGCGCCACCACTTCCAGTATCAGTCCTACACTGTCGGGAAGCTACTGGGTGCAGGTGAGCAGCAGCGGCTGTCAGCTGCGCGATACGATGAACCTAACGGTGAATGCCATTCCGCTGGTCCAACTGGGTCCCGATACCGTATTGTGTCCCGGTGCGAACATCTCGCTGACAGCAGCGAATCCCGGTGCTTCCTATTTATGGAGCACTGGCGCAACAACACAAACCATCAACATTGTCAACCCCGGCACCTACTGGGTGCAGGCAGCCAACGGACTTTGCAGCGCTACGGATACGATTACGGTGAACAGTCTTTCGGCCATCACGCTCGGTCCCGATATAACGGTATGCGATACCGCAACAGTGGTGCTCAGCCCGGGTGTGACGGGAGCCACATACCTATGGTCGAACGGCGCCACCACTTCCAGCATCAGTCCGACGCAGTCGGGAAGCTACTGGGTACAGGTGAGCAGCAGCGGCTGTCAGCTGCGCGATACGATGAACCTCACGGTGAACGCA
>CAZPCA010000204.1:0-3415 GCA_964584995.1 uncultured Bifidobacterium sp. | reverse complement strand
TCCAGTCGGTCATCGGCCCATACGATTACTGCCTGGTTGTTGACGAAATTACCTGCACTCACATCGTCTTTGTTACTGCTGAAATTACAGACAGTCGGAAACCAGCTCCACAGTTGATTGCCGCTGAAATCGGTTTTCATAGCATACAGCTTCTGTGCACCAAATCCACCGTTCGCGTAGATGAACAGCAAGCTATTCCCGCTGTTCAGCAGAGCAAATGGAAGGTAGTAACTGGGACTGATGGGCTGCAGGTTCAGTGCTGTCGGACCCAGCTGCACGGCTCCGCTCGCATTGAGTGCCTGAAGACTGATGCCTGAACTGCCTTGCCCGGCATCGAGTACCTGAAGCGAAAAATAGTAAGTACCCGAAGCGGTATCGCAGGTGAAGCCACCGCTGAGTTTGTTGATGTTGGAGCTGTTGTCCAGTTGTGTGCCTGTTGGAGACCATACGGTACCATTGGCATCGATGTGTTGTGCATAGACATCGTTCAGCGCAGGATTGAGGGGGTTGCCGGTATTGAAGGCAAGAAAGCCACCTCCCTGGAGATCGCTTTGCAATTCCGGGAAGAAAAAGAACGGGATTGTTTTGGAAGAAAAGGTGACTGCCTGTGGCCATACAGCTGTGCCGGAAGCATTGTAGCGCTGTGCCAGCATGGTGGAGGTAACTCCCGGGAAGTTCCCTGTTTCACGTATGTAATGGAGGATGAAATCATCGGCACCGGTCCGTACCATTGATGGCCTACCGTACTTGTTGGTATCGATGATGCGCTTCGACCAAAGTATGTTACCGGCAGGATCCAGTTTTTTCATAACAATCCATTTGGCAGCGCCCAGACTCACACCGAATGCGATTATGACGTTGTTAGAGGCCGTCACGGTGATTTTGGGTGCAATACCGTCCGCTGTGGAATCGGTAAGTACTATCCCGTTTCCCCAAACGGAATTACCGGCGCTGTTCACCTTATACGCCACCACCTGCAGGCTTCCGCTACGTTCGTCCTGGAAGGCGACGATGGCATTGTCGTCCTGGTCCACTTTCAGGTCGTAACGGAACAAAGCGGTGCTTTGCGGGAAATTACTGACCACCGTACCTCCCTGACCCCACAAAGCATTGCCTCCTGCATCGAGCAATTGCATACGTAAAACATAGCTCCCGCTGCTGATGTCGAACCAGGATATGAAGGTTTTACCGTCGCTGGTGCCGGCACTCAGGGGCACCGACTGCTCGCTTCCGGCAAGGTCCTGCACCACGGTGTTTTGCAAGGTGTCGTTGCTGAATTGCGCCCGTAGGGGCAGATGGAACAGAAGTACGGAACTGAGCAGGATGAGCTTTTTCATAGCCTTGGTTTTTTCAAAAATAATGACCGTGAGTGGGGAATCGGTACTGATACTTGTCAGAAGGTGTAATGCATATTGTCGATCAGGCGGGGGCCTTCCGTGAGTACGGCGATGCATCCCTGCGCTTCATTGTGCCCGTCCCAGTCCTCAATCGGTGCAAGTGTGAGTGGGTCTACCAGGTCGAAATACTGGACACTCAGCAATGGACTCTGCTGAATGTACCGGATAACCAGTTCACGGATAGCCGCAGGCGTTTGATGAGGGATATAAGTGCCTGCTTGCTGCAAGGCCTTGTGGATGAGTGGCGCTGCTTTTCTTTGTGCTTCGTTCAGCAGCATGTTCCGTGAGCTCATGGCCAGACCGTCTGCTTCGCGCAGAGTAGGACATCCGATGATTTCCACGGGTATGTTCAGCTGCCGTACCATGTTTCGTACGATGGCCAGTTGCTGGAAATCTTTCTCGCCAAAGTAGGCCTTGTTCGCTTGTACGATATCAAACAATCTCTTGACCACTGTAGCCATACCCAGAAAATGCCCGGGCCGGTGTGCTCCTTCCATCACCGAGCCAAGCGAGCTGAAGTCCAGATGGAGCAGCTGGAATCCCTCGGGATAGATTTCTGAAACTGGAGGAAGCAGGACGTAATCAACACCACATTTTTCGAGTAGCCGGATATCGGCTTCGGGCATCCGCGGGTATTTTTCCAGATCGGCAGGGTCGTTGAACTGCGTAGGGTTTACGAAGATGCTGCATACACATCTGTCGTTTTCCTCCAGTGCACGCTGCATCAGGGACAGATGACCTTCGTGCAGTGCGCCCATGGTAGGGACAAAGCCGATGCGTGCACCTTTTTCCCTGTCAAGTGTGAGCTGCTGTTGCAGCTCCTGCACGGTGGTGAAAATCCTTATCAAGTCCGCTTGGGTTGAGATAGTCAAAATCGCTGGTTACCGGAAATTCATTTTGTCGCGGTACCATTCATTGAATGATTTTTCCTTCCCCGCAACCGGCATTTTACGTAATCCGTTCTGCGATTTATATACGCCTTCCAGTAGTTTTTTTCGTGGGCTCATTCCCGTCCAACTCATCATCTCCCGCTTGAGCATTGCTTTTTTCCAGGCGAAGTAAAATAACTTATCCATCCTGCCGGAGTGGCCTTTGTCCACAAAATGCTTCCTGTTTTCGAGCAGAAGCCGTGGGATATCGATCTTTACCGGACATACATCTTTGCAGGCGCCGCAGAGGGTAGAGTGTTGGCTGAGTTGCTGGTGCTCTATGTTTTGCAGGGGGAGGGTCACTGCTGCAACAGGAGAAGGGAACTCGCTACTGCCGGCGGTCCTGTACACAGGACAAACTGACTGGCATGCACCACATTTGATGCAGGTCATGGCCTGGCGTTGCTGTTCGTGTGCCAGCACATCGCTGCGGCCGTTATCGAGCAGGATCACATACAGCTCTTCGGGGCCGTCTGTCTCGTCAGCCTGACGGGGACCGGTGATGATGCTGTTATAGGCAGTGAGCGATTGACCGGTACCGTATGCGCTCAGCAGGGGAAGAAAGAGGTCCAGGTCGTTCAGGGAGGGTAGCATCTTGTCTATACCCGCCAACACAATATGTGTTTTTGGAAGCGATGCGGTCAATAGGGCATTTCCTTCGTTCTCCATGATGACCAATGCTCCCGGGTCGGCAATCAGAAAGTTGCATCCTGTGATACCTACCGACATGTTCCGGAACTCATCCCGCAGCAGGTCACGGATGAATCCCACCATTTCTGTTGGTTCAGCGCCGGCAGGTGTTTGGTATTTATGGTGAAGCAGGGTGGCAATCTCTTCGGTTGATTTGTGCAAGGCCGGCAGCACCATGTGCGAGGCTTGCTCCTTTGCTGTCTGAACGATGAAGTCTCCGGTGTCGGTTTCAGTGATATGAATGCCTTCACTTTCCAGGTAATTGTTCAGTCCGATCTCGGTAGCCGTATTCGTCTTGGATTTGATGACCTTGCTTACGGATGCTTTCCGTACAATTTCCAGAATCGCTTCTAGTGCATCCGTGATATCTTGTGCCCAGACGATCTTTCCTCCGGATTT
>CAZPCA010000203.1:0-3551 GCA_964584995.1 uncultured Bifidobacterium sp. | reverse complement strand
TCCATATCGTGTCTTGCCGTTTCATCCAAGGTGGTAGTGATGCTATCAATTAGCGCATCGGTAGCTGCATCACCAAATCCGGAAAAATTCAGCCCATTGTTCTTCCAGCTTTCGGTGGACCATAGCTGTGCATAATCTTCCGGCAGGGCTGAACTGTTCAGTGTACCCATCAACAAATCGAACTGATGCGTGGTGCCTTTCTCCAGCCATGTATTCAGGTCACAGGTTACGGGGATCAGTTTCACACCTGCCGCGGCCATAGAGCTCTCCATCAATGTTGCCATTTCCTTCCATTCTGGAATCACACTGAGGTAGAGTAGTTCAAAACGAAGCTTGAGTTCTTTGCCGTTGATAGTTTTACAGCGGATGCCGTCCATTCCCCTCTTCCACCCTGCCTTCTCCAGCAATGCTTCCGCCCTTTTCACATCGAAAGGTACCAATGCGAGTTGCTGATGGTAACTTTTTTTCATCCGTGCAACCGGTCCCACCACACGTTTATTCACGCCCTTGTTTACAAGGCGGATAATGTTATCGACTGGAGTCAGCAAAGCCAGTGCCTTTCGCACCTCCAGTTCTCTAAGGGCAGCAGAGGGACCCTCCGGGTCTGTCCGCATGTTAATGCCAACAAAAGTATAACCGTACACGTCTACGAAACCGGAGTAGTAATTCTTGGTGAACATTGAGTCCTCTTTTAATTTCAGCAAAGAACGACTCGAAAGCACCGTGGACGCATCGTATTCCTGCTTTAAAAAAGACAGTTCCTGGGCCACTGGATCTTTGCCCACCTTGTAGAGAATGGACGCGGGCCCGCTTCGTTCGTAATAATTCTCAGTACCCTCCATCCAATGATTTTTCTTTTTCTCCAGTACTATCAACTGTCCCTGCTGCCATTCCCTGAGTGCATATGGCCCCAGACCGGAAACACAGGTTGGATCAAACCCATTTTTATCTGCATTGAAACTTTCTGCCCATTGTTTCAGGTCGGAGTAAGCAGCTGCGCTAAAGCTAGAATCGCCAAATTGTTCAAAAGAATACCTGTTGAGGATATTCTCCGGATCGAATTGTTTCCGCTGCAATATGGGGTAGTCCGCCCATAAAGCAACGTTCTGTACCATCACTTTCTTCATTCGCACAAGCACCTTGAGTGAATCACCGGGTACCTTCTCCACCGACCCAACTCCGTCGAAATAGGGCTTGAATGCCACGTTGGCCGTCAGCGGGCACTTTGCAGCCTTCACGGTGAATACCACATCATCTGCCGTCAATGCCGCCCCATCGTCCCACCGCACTTCACTGCGCAAATCAAAGGTCATAGTCAGTTGGTCCTCACTAAAGATGGGCATAGAGCGGGCCAAACCCGGTTGCACAGTACCCGTACGCAAATCGGTACGCAGCAATCCACAATGGAGATATTGAAAAATTTCCGCCCTGGTTTGGGAGCTCCCGTTTGCCGGATGCAGGTTGTCTGGCTCAGTAAGGATATGGACCACAACCTGATTGCTGGCAGACCAGTCACTTTGCCAACTTTCAGCCGCCGGAAGTTGCGTAAACACTGCATCCTGCACCACTAACCCTTCATTTTTTTGTTGGCTGCAGGAATAAATCCCAAGAAAGAGGATGCTACACCAAATAGGTGCAGAAGAAAATAATCGGCTTTTTTTCATGGATTTAGCAGGTATATCACAAAGATAAGTTCCCAATCCGGCAATCAAAATTTTGTTTTGCTTTGGAAGAAGGGGGCTATTCACTATTTTTGCAGCGTCGGTGAGGTGCCTGAGAGGCCGAAAGGAACAGTTTGCTAAACTGTCGTACGGGTAACCGTACCGAGGGTTCGAATCCCTCCCTCACCGCAAATACATCCAATGCCCCCCAAGGGGCATTTTTCATTTCCTGCACGAGCCAGGCTTGCCTGAGCGAGAGCAAGGCAATGAAAAATGGAAGGCACGCAGGGCCGGCATTGGATGAATTTAAGCCTCCCCCAAAAAGGGATCACCCAGTACTCCCTCCCTCACCGCACATCCATCCACTACCGCCACCGGGTCATTTTTCCTTTTCAGGCTGAGCTAAAGGATTAAGAAGAGAAGAGGAAAATCCGCTTTAATGAAGTAGAAGCGTTGACTCCAGCGACAGCTCCATCATCGGAATCAGTGATTGTTCTCTTTCCGTGGCTGAAATCTGGTCGCCGGTTGGTATGACATCAGAGATGGTTAGCAATGTGCCTGCGTTCTTCTGCAGGAACCGTGCAGTAGAAAAAAGAGCGAAAGCTTCCATCTCAACGGCTGGACAATTATTCCGTTGAGCCAATTCCGGAGTACCCGGTTTTGCACGGTAAAACACATCGCTGGAGTGAATATTACATTCACGGACATCGCGTCCGTTGGCTAAAGCTGCTTTCCGGATACTGCCGAAGCATGCCCCCTGGTGGGGATGCCCTTCCTCATCGTAGCCAAAAGCCTCCCTTGCGAAAGTCGATTCGCTATAGGCCGCCTGAACGTTGATCAAATCGAACACATTCAAGTCGGTGGAATAAGCACCTGCAGTACCGATACGAATGATGCTATTGACCCCGTAAAAGCTGTACAATTCATAGGAATAAATCCCTATGGAGGGGCAGCCCATTCCACTGGCCCCTATGGTCACAGGAAATCCTTTGTAAAATCCTGTATAATAAAACACGTTGCGTACCTGACTCACCAGCCGCACATCTGACAAGAATCGTTCCGCCATTGTTTTTGCCCTGAGCGGATCGCCGGGCATCAGCACTACGGGGGCGATATCTCCTTGCCCTGCACCAATGTGTAAACTCATACTTGAACAATGATTTATTTAGCCTGCAAATTTAGGCAATTCAAGGGGTACTAGGTCGTTTGAGCAGCAGGGACAATCCGCGTATCGAAAGCGATAGAATAGCGTTTGGCATTGGTCCTGTCTCGTGTAACATAGTGCATGAGCCAGGAGGGGAAAATCACCAGTTTCTTATCTTGTGGGTAAATGGTCAGCGAATCTGATGTGTATGCATTCCAGTCGCCGATGAGGTCCGGCATATTTTTAAGCCGTGTGATAGGAGCCGGACTGATGAGTTTCAGTCCGCCGCATTCTTCGGGGTCTGCAGTCATTTCCACATCGCTCAGGTAAAGGCTGGCTGAAAAAAAAGATGCCGGATGCATATGTGGCGCATCGATGTGCAGGTTGTTGCCTACGTTCGACCATGCATGCGATATTTCCAATCGCATATCCCGCTTGTAGCCCAGCTGATGAAATACCAGATTGAACTTCTCCGTAACGGCTTGCATCATCTGCTGCACTACAGGGTGACTAAGGTCGAGGGTACCTTCCCTGCTCTGACTTGTTTTCTTGATGCGGGCCTCCCCTTCGTCGCAGAGTTTTCGAAGCTTAGCGCTGTCAACGTCCACAAATTCTGTGGCCACGAAGGATGCGAATATCAGTTGTACCATGGGTTTAAAGCTAAATTGTATGTTGGCTAGTTACTAATGGTAAAAGTACAAGACGGCTGGAGAAAATCATAATTAAGCCAAGGCATCCATTAAATA
>CAZPCA010000202.1:0-3571 GCA_964584995.1 uncultured Bifidobacterium sp. | reverse complement strand
CATGAGCAGTGTGCGCTTCATCTGCGGCACGCAAGACATCCACAAGGAACTGGAAGCCAAGCTGGCCTCCTTTCTGGGTACCGAGGATACCATTCTTTATGCGGCGGCCTTCGACGCGAACGGTGGGGTATTTGAGCCACTCCTGAACGATCAGGATGCCATCATCAGTGACGAGCTCAACCATGCTTCTATCATCGACGGCATTCGTCTCTGCAAGGCGCAGCGCCACCGTTACAAGCACAACGACATGAGCGATCTGGAGGAGCAGCTCAAAACCACGCAGCACCTGCGCCACCGAATGATCGTTACCGATGGAGTCTTCTCCATGGACGGTACCATTGCGCAGCTGGACAAGATCTGTGACCTCGCTGACCAGTACAGGGCCCTGGTGATGATCGACGAGTGCCATGCATCCGGCTTCATGGGCAAGACCGGACGAGGAACGCATGAATACCGCAACGTGATGGGAAGGGTGGACATCATCACCGGTACATTGGGCAAGGCCCTCGGCGGTGCCATGGGTGGTTTTACCTCCGGCAGAAAGGAAATCATTGAAATGCTACGTCAGCGCTCGCGGCCCTATCTCTTCTCCAATTCCCTTGCACCATCCATCGTTGGGGCCTCCATAGCCGTCATCGACATGCTGACCGAGACAACCGCCCTGCGCGATAAGTTGTGGGACAATACCCGCTATTTCCGGGAGCAAATCACCAAGGCGGGCTTTGACATCAAGCCCGGTGAGCATCCCATCGTTCCCATCATGCTCTACGAAGCCAAATTGGCCCAGGAATTCGCAGCTCGACCTCTGCAGGAAGGGATTTATGTCATTGGCTTTTTCTATCCCGTTGTGGCCAAGGGCAATGCACGCATCCGTGTTCAACTCAGCGCTGCCCATGAACGTCATCACATCGATACGGCCATCGCTGCTTTCACCAAAGTGGGCAGGGAGTTGGGCGTTATTCAGGAAGTTTCCGCATAAGTGCTATTTTTGTCCTCCCCGAAAGAAAGGGGAGCGTTCCAGGGCCCATAGCTCAGTGGTTAGAGCAGCGGACTCATAATCCGTTGGTCGCAGGTTCAAGTCCTGCTGGGCCCACACCGAAAGAAGAGAAGCCAGGACAACTCCCTGGCTTTTTTCTTATCGCTTACAATTGGATTTGATGTAGTGTAAGTACTGAATGCGCTTCTCCTTTCAGCGCGCGCCTTTTAGCCCGGATCAATTCTTCATCCAGTTTTAGAAAATCCGTTTGATAATGACAAGATCCCGGCAATTGACCTTGGATTTTTTGTATCCTTCGTGCTCATTCAGGGCTTGTACGCTTTGGCTTTCTGTGCATCGAGTTGATTTCATGGACTGCTTAATTTAAGGTTTTTCCTTTTTTAATCGGGACGAATTTTAGGACAGGTCACGGCTTCAATAACCCGCATGAAAAAACGGAAATGGGAATTCTATATCTTGCAGAAAATTACATCCAATGGAAAAAGTGGGCGGCATGCGCCTTAATAAATTTATCAGTGAGAGTGGCTTGTATTCGCGCAGGGAGGCTGACCGGCATGTTGAGGAGGGCCGGGTTTTCATCAATGGAAAACGGGCGATGGTCAGCGATCAGGTTTTCCCGGGTGATAGTGTGCGCGTGAACGGATTGGAGCTGGAACCACTGAATGAGGAGGATATGGTGTTTATAGCCTTGAATAAACCTGTTGGAGTTACTTCCACCACAGAGGCAGGTGTCAGGGATAACATTGTTTCGTTTGTCAACCATTCTTCGCGTATTTTTCCCATCGGCCGTCTGGATAAAGATTCGCAAGGGCTCATCTTTCTTACCAATCGCGGCGATCTCGTCAATAAGATTCTTCGAGCAGGAAATCAGCATGAAAAGGAGTACATCGTGACCGTGAACAAGGCGCTCAGCGATGAAGTGGTTTTTCGTCTCGGCAACGGTGTCCCCATCCTCGGCGTGACAACGAAGAAGTGTAAAGTGGTACGGGAAGGTGCTCAGGTGTTCCGGATTACCTTGGTGCAGGGGCTCAACCGGCAGATCCGCCGTATGTGCGAATATTTCGGGTACACCGTCACAAAACTGGAACGTATTCGCATCATGAACATCACCTTGAAGGGGCTTCCGGTCGGTGAATGGCGTGATCTTACCGAAGAGGAGATGGCCGAAATTCGAAAGATGATCGCCCATTCTTCTTCCAATGACGAGCGTGCGGTTCGCCGGGAAGAAGAGCGAAAAGCTTCAGCAGGTAAAAAGGTTGTTGGTGCAAAGAAGTCCCATGCTTCTTCGGGTCGCCATGCAGGCGGACAAAAGTCCTACAGTAAGGGGGGGCAAGGGAATTCAGGAAGGAAGGATCAGCAACGCGGACCAGCTCAGCGGAGTAAGCATGCGGGAAGGAGAAAGAAATGATGTGCGTCGTACTATGTATCAATCTGCAGAAGATGCTCTCGCAATGATTGCTCACTCCGTACGTTTATATTTTCTACGATGATAGTTTTCTTCAACAAACTTGCCTGCGCGGTACTCATATTTTTCCAGGTAATTCTCCTTCTTTTCTCCTTGTGGAGTTTTTCTTTCGGTTGTCTTGCCGGAGCCATCAGCGCAATGTTGCTTTGTCTGGGTGGGTGGATGGCCTTTCGCAAGAAGAAAATCATTTTTCTTCCTGTTACTATGATGTTGTGGGGATTGCTCAATTTAGTGCTTCTGCAGCATTCACTCAATGCCTACGACAAAACGCGAGAGCGGTACATGGCTACTGTTCAATCAGGAGGAGAGCTTGTCTTTCGGGAAAAAATGAATGTGTACTTGTTGAACCTGTTCATGTCGCTGGGCGCTTTACCTCTTTACCCGGAAGTAGCCATAGAATCTTTGCTGTTAATGATTCCCAGCGAAAGTGTAGAGCGCAGTATTAAAAGTGATTTTTTTCTGCATTCTGAAAAGATCCGTATGGGATTCAGGAAAGGGAGAACCATGGTCGCCTGGCACGTCGGTGATTATGTTGTCGGAAGGGAGAGTAGGTATGCCCTGGCGCTCAATCCTTGCACTTTGAGTCGGAATGAGACGAAACAGTACATCGACTATGCAGTAAGAGTAAGAGTGGAGTATCCCGTTAAGTGCGAGGTGGTTTTAGTAAAAGCTCCGTTCAGGATCAGCGTGGAAGAAGGCTTGTTTCATTACCTTCAGGAGGTGGGCTGGCTGCATCCATACACTGTAGTGTGGAGAACGCGCGTTGTAAAATAAGGGCCTTCTATACAAGGCCTCTAATACCGTTTCAAGTAGTTTGTTTGAATACCTTGCTGGAAATCTCAGCGAAGCTGACCTAAGCAGACGAGGTGCGGGTGCCATTCTCTCCACACTGACAAAAGTCGCCATCGGAATGACGGATGTCAGTCCTGCAGGGTGTGGGATACGCTACTTTTAGCCTTTCATTTTTCAGCCAGATGGGAGCTAAACTGTTTCACTTTATTACACTTTCACTGCTTGCTTACGGAGTCTCTGCACAGGACATCGTCTGGCAACGTACATTCAACGGAAATTCATGGGATGAAATCCGTTCACTATTGCCCACGGCAGAT
>CAZPCA010000201.1:0-3619 GCA_964584995.1 uncultured Bifidobacterium sp. | reverse complement strand
ACATCGAATGTGACCGTATCCACCGCTTTGACCACATCCCGCGCACGGCCAAACCAGCCTTTACGTATCGGGAACCAGGTCTGTAAGCTTTCCACTCTTAACAATGGCTGACTGTTTTCAAGTGCCGGATCATACGCCTTACGCTCTCCTTCTTCCTTTAAGATCCGTGCCACCACCTGGTCCACACTCACCTCTTCCGATGTATAACGTCCCTGAATATCCGTCTTCATGAAGTCACCTATCACAGGCAGTCTTTTGAGCCGAATATTTCGGGAGGGACGGCATGCCAGCAGGCCTTTGGTGTAGGGATGGGAAGGGGATTGAAAAATGAGAGGGGCAGGGGCATGCTCCACGGCAGCGCCGCGGTACATCACGAGGACCTCGTCGGCGATGCGGGAAATCACGCCCAGGTCGTGTGTGATGAAAATCATGGCCATACCGGTTTCCTGCTGCAGCTCTTTCAGTAGTTCGAGGATGGACGCCTGCACGGTCACGTCGAGTGCCGTTGTGGGTTCATCGGCAATCAGTACCCGTGGCTGACAGGATATGGCCATTGCAATCATCACCCGCTGCTTCTGTCCACCGGATACCTGGTGGGGATATGCATCATACAGCTGCTCCGCACGCGGCAATTTCACCTTTTCAAACAAGCGGATGGTTTCCGCACGGGCTTCCTTCGCCGACATCTTCTTGTGCAGGCGAAGCGCCTCTGCGACTTGAAAACCGCAGGTGTAAACAGGATTCAGCGAAGTCATGGGCTCCTGAAAAATCATGGCGATATCGTTGCCCCGAAAAGCGCGGATGTGCTGATCACTAAGGGCTGCCAGGTTTTGCTTACCTGCCGACTTGGTTTGCAGCCAGACTTCTCCTGAATCGATGCGCCCGGCAGGCTTTGCCAGCAGCTGCATCAATGCCAGCGAGGTGACCGACTTCCCGGAACCGGACTCCCCCACAATACCCAGTGTCTGCCCGTTCTTCAATGCAAAGGAGATGTGCTGTACCGCCTGGAAAACATCCTGGCCATTGACAAAGGAAACCGAGAGGTCCTTCACCTCCAACAGCGCATCGGTTACGGGTACCAGCATGGGCGTGAAATTAGTGAAATACAGCACTGCGTACGCTGCCGCTATAAAAGCCAAAGCCCCGAACCTTTACAGGAACGGGGCCTCAGCAGATTATGGATCAGAGAATCTGATTCAGATTACTCTACGATCACACGGAGTTTCTCTACTGCGTCGTTGGTACGGAGCTGAACGGTGTAGATACCGGTAGCCATACCTTTCACAGAGATTTCGAACTTGTTGGCGCCTTCGTCAGCGTTGCGGTTCTCGTTGAGCACCACACGACCTGCAGCATCCATCATGGTGACAAGAACATCCTGGTTCTTATCGCTGTCGAAAGATACGTTGAGCAGTTCGCTAACAGGGTTCGGGTAAGCCAATACGTTCATAGCAGAACCTTCGCCGATACGTGGGCACAGCGTGATGCTGATACCGGAACGGCTACGTACCGCACCGGTACCGCAAGCGTTGGAAGCACGAACAGAGATAGTAAGACCACTGGTCGGGTTGGCACCGGCTTTCGCAACGATGTCCTTGGTACCCTGACCGGATACGATCTGGAATCCAGTCGGAACAGTCCAGGTGTAAGAAGATGCACCTGCAACCGTGTTCACGCTGAAGTTGTAGTTCTGATTAGCACACAATGCAGAAGGTCCAGTAATCACAGAAGGCTGACCAGGAGCACCGATCACCGTCACGCTGCGTACAGCACCGTTGCCACAGCCGTTCTGAGCAGCTACAGTCACCGCACCGGTAGTCAATGAACCGGAGAAGTTTACAGTGATGGAGCTGGTTCCCTGACCTGCAGTGATGGTAGCACCGGCAGGCACAGTCCAAGAATAACCTGTAGCGCCTGTAACAGCGGCTGCTGTGTACGTCACACCGGAAGCACCGCACAGACCATTAACAGGACCTGTAACAGAAGCAGGAGCAGACAATACGTTGAGCTGGACGTTACGTGTACGGGCGTTACCTGTACCGCAAGCATTAGACGCCGTTACGCTGATGATTCCGCCAGTGAATGAAGCACCGTACTGAACCGTGATCACGTTGGTACCTGCACCGCTCACGATGGTAGCACCGGTTGGGAGCGTCCAGTTGTAAGAGGTAGCACGGAACACAGAAGCTACAGAGTAAGTGGCCACATCGGTCGGACATGCCTTGGCAGGACCGGAGATGGAAGACGGAGCAACAGGAGTAGTCAAGGAAACAGTGATTCCCAGACAGCTCGGAGTACCGCTGCCACAGCTGTTGTTGTTGTTAGCTGTTACGCAAACCTGACCGGCAACACCTGCGTTGATGGCACTGAAGCCCCAGGTAACTGTCAGAGTGGTAGTACCCTGACCTGAGATGATCGTTGTTCCGGCAGGTACAGACCATGTGTAAGATGAAGCACCGGCAACAGGAGCAATGCTGTAAGTAGCAGTGGTGTTGAGCGGGTTACACAATGAAGTCGGACCAGAGATGGCGCCGGGTGAAGAAGGCAGCGCAGTGATGGTCACTGTCATAGTGCTCGTAGCTGCTGTACATGGAGCAGGAGGAGCGTCTGTAGTCAGTGTCAACGTCACAGTACCTGCAGCGATATCCGCAGCACCGGGAACATAGGTAGCGTTCAGAACAGAAGCGCTTGGTGAGAATGTACCATCGCCTGAAGTAGACCAGGTACCGTTGGTAGCACCGCCACCGATAGAACCATTCAGGCTTACGCTCTGACCGGAACATACAGACTGATCAGCACCCGCATTGGCTGTAGCAGGATTGGTACATCCGCAACCTTCGTCGGTTGAACCGTCGCAGTTGTCGTCGATACTGTTGCCACAAACCTCTGTAGCACCAGGATAAACAGAAGCATCACCGTCGTTACAATCCAATGAATTGTTCACATAACCAGAGGGAGCTGAAGTGGCACAAACGGTGATGGATGAACCAGCGTTACCGTAAGTGTCGGCATCAACGTCTGCATAGTAAGTGAAGGTAGCGAGACCTTCATCGGTAGAACCATCGCAATCATCGTCGAGGCTGTTGCACACTTCGGTTGCAGCAGGATTGATAGCAGCATTGGAATCGTCGCAATCACCATCTGTAGTCACTGAACCTGAAACCGGAGTACAAGAGGCTGTAGCAGCACCTGCACCGTAACCGTCACCATCTCCATCTACATAGTAGCTGACAGAGGTATTCACAGTAAGGTTAAGCACATAATCCTGACAGTTCGCGCTGTAGTTGTATGTACCGGAAGCAGTGTAGGTCTGTCCGTTGGCTGACCATACATACGAGTCACAAGCAGTAGTGGTAGTAACAATCGGAGCAGCAGGTGATCCGGTTACATCCCAGGAGCAAGTTCCATTATTGAATGTAGCTGTCTCATAGCAAGCAATAGAAGGCTGTGCAGGCTGCGTGCCGGTTACGTCCCACTGACAAGTAGTACCGTTGAAGGTAGCTGTCTCGTAGCAAGCCAAAGTCGGCTGCGCAGGCTGAGTGCCGGTTACATCCCAGGAACAAGTTCCGTTGTTGAATGTAGCTGTCTCGTAGCAAGCAATAGAAGGCTGTGCAGGCTG
>CAZPCA010000200.1:0-3651 GCA_964584995.1 uncultured Bifidobacterium sp. | reverse complement strand
CGGAGTAACGTAACGCGCTGCGTTATGGTCCCCAGTGACAGGATGTCAAAATGTCAAAGCGAAACTATGACAAATTGACAGCGAAGCAGGAACAATTTGTCACGGAATTTCTGCGCGACCGTAATGCTACGCAAGCTGCGATCCGCGCCGGATACAGTCCTCCTGGTGCCACCAGCGCCGGACTGCAAAATCTGCGAAACCCTCTCGTCATCTCTAAGATTAAGGAGCAGACGGAGGAAAAAAGTGCGTTGTCAGGCGTTGATGCCGAGTTCGTTTTAAGGGAGCTAAAGCGCGTCGCGGAGCAAGAAGATGTCGCGCAATCGACAAAAGTGCGCGCGTTGGAACTCATCGCGAAGCATTTAGGCATGCTGGAAGACCGCTTGACCGTGAAAACGGACAGCTTGTCGCCGGAGCAGCGCGCAGAGCGCGTTGCGATATTGATTGAGCGCGCGTCAAAGCGTGGAGAGCTGCCGTAGAGCGGCCGGATTCGCGTAAATGTGCGACGCTACGTGCCGTTGTTCGCAGCGCGATGCGCTGGAACTAACGGATGCATAACACCTAATCCGCGCGGTGACATGTAACTACATGCCCCGTGCCAAAAAGCGTGTCAAGAGCTAAATCGCATGGCCGATTTCGCTAATAACTGCGCGCGTTTAGCCGTCTTTTTCGTGACAACGGAATAGTGCGACGTTCTATTTATGGAGTAAAAAAGTGTGAGGCCCCGGCCTAGTGACCGGAGCCCCGTTAATGTGCGCGCCTGTTAGTAGCTGGAACGATAGAGCGCGCCAAGGATTGCGACAAAGGTCGCAGGCATCACCACGAAGAACGCAACGTCGAGAATCATGTTCGCCTCACCGCGCCAGCAGGGCCAGCGCTAGGTTAATTGCTAGGAGCCACGCGAGGTAAAGCGCGCGCCAGAGTGTCACGGCTTATCCGCGAACGGCTCTAAATGTGCGAGAGTGTGAAAGGCCAGCTTGTCAGTGTCGAGCGATTGCCACATCACGCGCGCGAGTACCGTGCCCGTGTCTGGATCCGTGATAATCGCTGCGATGATTCCGCGCCCCCAGCCTGGGAACATCGGGTGTGTAACTGCGCTGCCGACTCTCATCGTGCCTCCTATTGTTTCCATAGCTGTTCAGCTGTCATCGCGCGCCACTGGCGCCGCACGTCGTCGTCGGCCTGGAGCAGCCGCTGAATCCTAGCTTGTGCGCGCGCGCAAGTCTCGCATAACGCATCCCCGTCGAGGATCGTATCGGCAGGGGCCTCCGCGCATTGTTCGCAGTAGTAAATCCGATAACCTGGCGTTAGTGAATATCCGATCATACGCCACCCCATGCGGCTCACGGCCGCGTTACTCCGGCAGAATGCCGGAAGGGAACCCCCGCCCGCGCGAGAGCCCCCGTCCGATTTTCCGCGCGCTACCGTCGACGTCCCATCTGCCCGGTTATCACGTCATGGTAAAGCGCTTGATTCTCGTGGTGCGCCCGCAGGAATGCGTCGACAACCTTTTGCTTTTGCGACGCCGTTAACGGCTTGCCTTTCCACTGTGCGCGCTCGGCGCGTGCCATGGCGTCGGCCGCAACCTCCTCGTCTGGCGTGCCACAGTGAAGCTTGCCCACAATCCAGCGCACGGATGTCATCGGGACGGAAAATCGGTTCGACATAATGCCTCCGGTCAAGCGAAATACTTGCGTTGTGCGTCGGTGAGGTTGCGATTCCCGTGGTAGACGAGGCCGATGCGCGTGTCGCCACGGATCGCGGGCCAGTCCGATTCGGAGCCGTCGACATAGTCGGCCGCGATACGGTCCTCGTGTGTCGCGAAAATGCGCGCGTGGGGAAAATCAAAATCAAGGTCAACGTCGAAGCGCCCGCCCATCGATTGTGTTACGTGGAAATTGTGCGGAAGCGCTGTCCAGTCAAGGTGGAAGGATTTTGTGTAAGCATAGAAGACGACGCCAGGGAATGCGCCCGCGATGCGACACCACGCGTCAAGGTAAGACTGCGAAAAGAAATCTCCGGAATCGTGAACACGAACGATACGATACCGCTTAGTCAGGCGCGTCAGGTCCTCGATGGCGCCCGCGACGAACGCTTCCGCATCCGCGATAAAGGCGTCAAGGTTGTGCTTCCGCGCGGCCTTCACGCTGGCCCAAGTGTAGGAGCCTTGTTTTGCGTAACAGACTCCGCGACACGCCAGCGCGCCGGGGCAGGTATTGAGCACGACGCCTGCTAGCTCGAAGTTGAAGTCTGCCGGAATGCCGTACCCGAGCACGCGCTCGCCGGCGCCAGACGTCTTCTGCAGCTTGGAATTGTTCTCTGCCCATTTCAGGTTGGACATCACGTGTCCCTTTCCGGCCCGAAGGCCTGTTAGCGCTTGTGCGCCGCGAGGGCGCGTTCCATCGATGCGTCAACGTGCGAGGTGTAGGCGAGTGCCGTCGCGAGGATCGAGGCGACAGCGAATGCAAGGGCAAGGGTGTCGCGCATTAGTAGTCTCCGAAGGTACAGATGGGCGCGCAGCGGGATGCCGCGCAGTCGTGCGCCATGGTCGACACGCCACTGAAGCGACGCGGGGTTGCATGCCACGCCCTAGGGGCGGCGCCCGCGATCAGCTCGTCGCAACGGGGGCACCCCGGAGTCTTTCGCCCGAAGGACGGGCCGCCGCAAGTGTGAAGCCGCTTGGTTTCCATGGTCACTGCCTCCATCGTCCGGCACCGTGCCGTCGATGGTGAGAACGTAGCACCGACCGTGGCGCTACGCAAGAAGAATAAAACACGATGGATAGAATAAGCGTCGGACGGGGCGCAATTAGTAGGAACGCGCGCGCGGCTATCACACTCGCAACACGGTGTCAACAACAAAGATACACGACCAATAGAGCAACAAAACGCTTGACGACTTCCGCCGCGCTTGCTATGCGCGCCGACACTTCTATCATTAGAACGTCCAGCGTGAGAGGTTCTAGGTTTAGAGCTCTACGGTTAGAACGTGCGCGCTTAGAACCTACGCCGATAGAACATCCGACGCTGTAGCTACACCGATAGAACATCCACCGATAGGACCAGGCCGGGGCCGGGGGTACCATCGTTTCAAAATATTTTTATTATATATATACACCCCCCACAGAGTATAAGCCCTATATCACGGCGTAGCGCTACGTCGCAACCTGTAGCCGGGTATGCGCGACCTGCTGACATTTGCCAACAAGAAACCCCAAAGTACGCGATTCCTGTACTGGTACGTATACTGGTAACGGACGCTTTACCGGCGCGGTTGATTAATCACGCCCGCTTTACTTGGGATGCACAATATCCTTGACGGCGCGTTCCATGTTCCGCAACCTGCGGAAAGTGGCATTTCATGGAACATGATGCGGGAGATGCGAGGATGACCGAGGCTGAGTACCAGAAGCTGAAGGACGTGTTGACGCGGCTGTATCGGCACATTCAGCAGGGCGTAGTGGACCCCGAGTTGGATGCGGCGTACTGGACCGTAGAGCGGGCAATGATGGGCCGTGCTTCGGCGGACGTAGCGATTCGGTATGCGACCGAGGTCTTGGAGCGCGTGGAGCCGAGTGCTCGTAAGCCGGTGGATATGCCGGTGCGTGCGGTGAGCAAGTCGGAGCACGACGCGATGTTTGGGGAGAAGACCACA
>CAZPCA010000199.1:0-3658 GCA_964584995.1 uncultured Bifidobacterium sp. | reverse complement strand
GGGAACCAGTATCTCGTCGGTCTCCGGTATTTCGATGACATAATCCGCCATTTCTTTCACCACCTCATCTCCTTCCGTAACGATGGCGATGATCTTTCCCTTTCGCGCCTTTACCTCCTGGATATTGCTCACGACTTTCTCATAGGAACCGTGTTTGGTAGCAATCACCACTACCGGCATTTCCTCGTCAATAAGAGCGATGGGACCGTGCTTCATCTCTGCAGCGGGATACCCTTCGGCATGTATGTAGGAGATTTCCTTCAGCTTCAACGCTCCCTCGAGCGCAACGGGGAATCCATAGCCGCGTCCGAGGTAGAGGAAGTTGCGTGCGTCCTTGTATGTAGCAGCGATTTCCCTGACCTGATCGTTCGACTTCAATGCTGCCTCCACCTTTGCGGGAATCGTTTCGAGCTCGTTGAGGATCTCCCTGAAGCGGGATTCCGAAATAGTACCACGCTTATGCGCCAATTGCAATGCCAGCAAGGTCAATACAGTCACCTGAGCAGTGAATGCCTTGGTCGATGCCACACCGATTTCCGGACCCGCATGGGTATAGGAACCCGCATGGGTGGCGCGGGGGATGCTCGAGCCGACAACGTTGCACACCCCAAAAATGGTAGCACCTTTTGATTTGGCCAGTTCAACGGCGGCTAGCGTATCAGCCGTTTCACCGCTCTGCGAGATGGCAATCAGTACATCGTCCTCGTAGATAACGGGATTGCGATAACGAAATTCAGAAGCGTATTCCACTTCGACCGGGATACGCGCAAGTTCTTCTATCAGGTATTCTGCCACCAGTCCCGCATGCCAGCTTGTACCACAAGCAGCAATCATGATGCGTTTAGCATGTACGATTCGTTGTTCAAACTCACGTAAGCCACCCAGTTTGAGATTACCTCCACGGCTGTCAAAACGACCGCGCATACTATCGGCGATGGACCTGGGCTGTTCGTAAATCTCCTTCAGCATGAAATGCTCGTAACCGCCCTTCTCCAGCGCCTCCAGCTTTAGCTCAAGCTCCTGCACGAAGGGGATTTTTATTTCGTTGCCGATGGTCTTCACCGTCAACTTTCCATTGTCGACCACTGCCAGCTCGCCGTCGTTGAGATATGCCACATTTTTGGTGTATTCAACGATAGGCGTAGCATCCGAAGCGACAAAATATTCGTCTTTACCGATACCAACCACGATAGGAGACCCCTTGCGCGCCGCAATCAGTTTGTCAGGTTCATTTTTGGAGAGGATAACGATGGCATAAGCCCCCACCACTTCTCCAAGTGCCAACCGCACTCCTTCTTCCAGGGGGACATCGGCCTTGTTGCAAATCTCCTCGATAAGATGCACCAGCACTTCAGTATCCGTATCGCTAAGAAACTTATGACCCTCCTTGATTAGTTCTGCTTTTATAGACGCGTAATTTTCTATGATACCATTGTGGATGATGGCAAACTCTTTCGACTGGGAAAGGTGTGGATGCGCGTTCCTGTCATTCGGTTCACCGTGGGTGGCCCACCGGGTATGTCCCATACCTACATGACCGGCTACATTCTTATCTGCGACGAAGTCCGCAAGATCGGCGACCTTTCCGGCTTTCTTGTAAACATTCAGATCTCCGTTCAGCAGCGCGATACCGGCACTGTCGTAGCCACGGTATTCAAGACGCTGCAGTCCTTTGATGATGATGGGATACGCATCCCTTTTTCCGATATAGGCAACTATTCCGCACATGATCAGGGGGTGAATTTAGTTGTAGTTACAATCAGCCGGACATTGCCCTGGCCCTTCAGCACTGTACGCCGTGCATTGGAAGTACTGCCGCCTGCAACAAGGAAGAGTCCATAATCTTTTCCTGTACCCTCCACCAGCTTGGTGACTGTCTGCTGAAGGTATCTGGCTACGTTGAAGGTGTATTTCTTTTCTGTCGGATTATACGTGCCGCCGAAAAAAGAGGCGGGTTCCAGCGCGTCGGCTGTGGGCACATTTTTTCCTATGGAGTCGCTCGCAAAAATCAGCAGGTTATTGTGTGGTTCAAACAAATTGGCGGTCGTGCCATCTTCCAATCCGAACACCAGCCGTGCAGAGCTTACTGAGACGGGACCATTGCTGTACAGGGAAGTGATGTTTCTGATGACCAGGCTGTCCTTCAATCCCGCCATGGAAGCCACAACCAGTTGATTGTCCGGAATAGTATCCGTGGTAGCAGGTGAATATTCATGCTTGAAATAACTCACCCTGACGGCATTCACGTCAATGATGAATTCATAAAATTTATTTCCCGAAAAATAAACCGTCAGGCGATGGTAGCCGGATGTGGAAGGGAAAGTCAAGATGCTTCCCACACCATCGGCACTGTCAGTGAGTACCAGCCCTTTGAAGAAATCGACAAAACTTGCATTGCTGGCAAAGGTCGAGGGGTTGGCGATGTATTGGCGCATGATCCGGCCACCCAGTGCGGTGTCGAGTGGAATACGCAGTTGAGGAGGCACCCGCAATGACCCCACCGTACTGCTGTCGCGCAATTTCGGAACAAGGTCAATGTGGCCCAACAATCCTGTGCGCGCATACGTTCGGGTGGAATAATAGGTGCTATCGGCGAAGAGTGGCTCGTTCAATTCATAAACACTGATGTGGTGCGTCGAGAGCGTATCTCCGACCACGTCCCGGTAAAGCACACTCAAGACGACCGAATCCGGGGTAGTGGCTCCGGCAAATGTATTGGTCGTTATGGTATTGCCGATGCGCGTCTGTGTCACAAATCCGGCAAAAGAATTACCCGCATACGGATCGTTGTAATTACCAAGGTAAAGCGTAGGCAATTCAATCAGGTTCTTGAGGGGACCCCACATGATGAGAGAATCTTCCCTGACGGTATAAACATCCACCTCCAGTGTATCCGTGCTGACACCCGGCTGCTCTGATAAGGGTTGAAGGTCAAGACCTATCAAATCCGGCTCGTTACAAGACGAGGCAATCAAAACCGTGATCACCAAACACGCACTTACCTGTCGCTTAAACATACTGAACATGGCAGCGAAGGTACTGTAAATTGTGAAAGATTAAGGAGGAAGAATCAGACCTAGTCCGCAAGAACCGACATCTCGAGAACAGCTTCGTCGTAGAACTGATCGTAGGCTTCAATGTACTCCTCGGGGGATTTGTAGTCCAGCACCGGCTTGTTAAGCTTGCGGAAGGCATCGTCGACTTTGCTGTGTACCGTTGGAGAGCTTTTGACTACGGCATCCGCCCAGTTCATGGCCAGCTTGGAAAGACTCACAAAATCGGGCTTGGAAAGGTCTTTCACATCGGCTTCCGTAAGGCCATCCATCAGGATTTTTTTGGCAAAATTGCTGTTGAAAGGCTCGTCGAATGAATCGTTGTAGAGGGAATAAACGACCTTGCTTCCATGGAACATGGGATCGTCTTTGTAACTGGTTTTGATTAGCAGCGGAACGAGTGCTGTCATCCAGCCGTGGCAGTGAATGATATCGGGAGACCAGCCGAGTTTTTTCACTGTTTCCAACACACCCCGTGCGAAGAAAATGGCCCTGTCATCGTTGTCGGGAAAGAATGCGCCATCGGCATCCCTGATGGTATGCTTACGCTGAAAATACTCTTCGTTATCGATGAAATACACCTGCATCCGCGCAGCCTGAATGGA
>CAZPCA010000198.1:0-3713 GCA_964584995.1 uncultured Bifidobacterium sp. | reverse complement strand
CGAGCACCCCAACAATTTCGAGCTAAAGCACAACATCGTACAGGCCTTTTACCTGAAGGTGCCCAAGACCGCTCCTAAAATCGACAAGGTGAAAAGTCTGTACCGTAGTTCACAGCCCAAAGACCGGAAGCAACTCGAAGAATACAGTTTTCAATTCGCCAGCGATTATTATTTCAATGACGAGGAATGGCTTCAATTCGATGAGTTGCTAAAAAAGGTACCTATTAAGACCTATGACCAGGAGCAGTTCCTGCGCAACAACCGTTTCATAGAAATTCCAGATTCCAACCATATTTTTTTCATCACCATTAAAGGATTTAAAGTCAAAGAGAGCTTATCACCATTGAGTTTCGAAAGGGACAACATCCGCAACCTCATCCTGAACAAGCGGAAGCTGGACCTCATCCGGGAAATGGAAAAAGACGCCTACGAAGATGCACTGCAACAAAAAGAAATTGAAAACTGGCTGGTTCAACCTTAGCTTCCTGCTCCTGTTCGCAACGCCTTGTACCGCGCAGGTAAAAAGCGAACAAGTGATCGACCAGGTGGTAGCGGTGGTGGGTAATAATATCATATTGTTGTCCGACATTGAAGCGCAATACCAGCAGCTGCTTCCTCAAACCAATTTGCGGGGCAATGAGCTGCGCTGTAAGATCCTCGATCAATTCCTCCTGAACAAGTTATTGCTGCATCAGGCCGGGGTGGACAGCGTCACCGTTTCTGACGACCAGGTGGAACAAAAGATCAATCAGAACATGTCCTATTACATCGAACAGCTGGGTTCGGTGGAAAAACTGGAGAAGTTCTACGGGAAATCCGTCGCCGAACTCAAAGAGGAATTTCGTCCCATCATCCGTGATCAGCTGCTCACCCAGCAGATGCAAGGCAAAGTGACCGGCGATGTGACCGCCTCCCCTTCCGACGTCAAAAGCTTTTTCGAAAGTATTCCTCCTGACAGTCTTCCACTCATCAACGCCGAAGTGGAATATGCCCAGATCCTTCGAAAAGTCGTTGTGAGTGCAGAGCAGAAAGCATTGGCGCGCGAACAAATTCAAACCTTGCGCGACCGGATACTGAAAGGCGAGGATTTTAGCACACTGGCCATCCTTTATTCACAGGATAAGGAAAGTGCCAAGCAAGGTGGCGAACTGGGTTTTGTCAACCGCGGTGATCTTGTGCCCGAGTTCGAAGCTGCGGCATTTCGTCTCAAATCCCTTGAAGAGACCTCTCCCATCGTTGAATCGCCTTTCGGCTTTCACATCATCCAGCTCATCGAACGACGGGGAGAACGGATCAATTGCCGTCACATCCTGATCCGCGCCACGGTTACCGCCGAAGATATCATGGCGACTCAGCAACAATCGGACAGCATTGCACGTTCGCTGAGGGAAAACACCATCAGCTTTGAAGCGGCGGCTGAGAAATATTCTGACGACAAAGACACGAAAATGAATGGTGGTCTGGTACTCAATCCCGCCACGGGTGCCACCCGATTTGAACCCGACCAGCTGGACCCTGCGGTATTGTTCCAGCTCGACAAAATGGAAAAAGGCGAAATTTCCAATCCCATGCTGACCACTACCCGTGAAGGCGATCAGGCTTACCGCATCCTCCTGCTTAGAAACCGCTCGCTCCCCCACCGCCTCAATGTCAAAGACGATTATCAGCGTTTGCAGGAGCTCGCACAGACCGACAAAAAGAATAGAGTGCAGGAAAACTGGCGGAACAAAAAGAAATCTCTCACGTATATACGCATCGCAGACGAATTCCGGGATTGTCCGGGATTGAACGACTGGATCACCCCTTAAATCATCGACATGAGCACCACCTACACCTCCGATGTTGCCGCAGTAGACGGCCTACGCGACGCCTACGGCCAACTCCGCAGCGAAATCGGGAAAGTCATCATCGGCCAGGACCAGGTCGTTCAGGACGCCCTGATTTCCATTTTCAGTAACGGACATTGCCTGCTGGTGGGTGTGCCCGGTTTGGCGAAGACCTTACTTGTGAACACCATCGCCAGCGCACTTGGTCTGAGCTACAACCGTATTCAGTTCACCCCCGATCTGATGCCCAGCGACATCATCGGCACTGAAATTCTGGACGAGAGCAGGCAATTCAAATTTGTGAAGGGCCCCTTGTTTGCCAATATCATTCTGGCCGACGAGATTAACCGTACACCTCCCAAGACTCAATCCGCCCTGCTGGAAGCCATGCAGGAACGCGCGGTAACGGCTGCCGGCAAGCGTTATGTTCTTCCGGCGCCTTTCTTCGTTCTCGCTACGCAGAACCCCATCGAGCAGGAAGGCACCTATCCTCTTCCCGAAGCCCAGCTCGACCGTTTCATGTTCAACGTAACCCTCGATTATCCGAGCCTTGAAGAAGAGCTACAGGTGGTCAAGAACACGACGGGCAACGTACAACCTGAATTGAAGACCATCCTCAATGCAGAACAGATACTTTTCTTCCAGCAGCTAGTTCGTCGCATCCCAGTACCCGACAATGTATTACATTACGCCGTCAGTCTGACAGCCAAGACCCGACCGAACACCCAGCATGCTGCCCAGATCACCAACGAATACCTCAGCTGGGGAGCAGGACCGCGTGCCTCCCAGTTTCTGGTGGTTGGTGCCAAGTGCCACGCTGTGCTGAACGGGAAATACTCGCCGGACATCGAAGACGTCAAAGCCATCGCTCCCGCCATTCTTCGTCACCGTATCGTGAAGAATTTCAAGGCGGAAGCAGAAGGAATTTCTGTAGAAGACATCATTGCCGGCCTGCTGAAATAAGCCTGAACTTTTCAACGGCGCCTTAGGGTCTTCGTTCTGAAGCTCCCAATAGTGATATTGCGCATTTCTGCCTCGAGTACTTCGGTGTTTTTACATGCCGGAGCGATAATTTGCAGTAATTTCGCACTCCATTCCATTACTGCTTATGACTACCGAACGCGTACATCTGTTGATCATCGGATCCGGTCCAGCCGGTTATACTGCTGCCATCTATGCCGGGCGCGCAGACCTCAAACCTGTGCTCTACCAGGGCTTACAGCCCGGAGGTCAGCTCACCATCACCACTGAAGTCGAAAACTATCCGGGTTATCCGGAAGGCATCCAGGGGCCGGAGATGATGGTAGACTTTGAAAAGCAAGCCAAACGCTTCGGTGCGGACATCCGGTTCGGTTATGCCACTTCGGTCGATTTTTCCGGCGACATTAAAAAAGTGGTCATTGACGAAACGCATACCATCGAAGCCGATGCCGTGATCATCGCGACGGGCGCCAGTGCCAAATGGCTCGGACTAGAATCCGAGAAACGCCTCAACGGATTCGGCGTCAGTGCCTGTGCGGTATGCGACGGGTTCTTTTTCCGCGGTCAGGATGTAGCGATTGTAGGTGCGGGCGATACGGCCGCAGAAGAAGCCTCTTACCTGGCCAAACTTTGCCGCAAGGTTTATATGCTGGTGCGTAAAGACGAGATGCGTGCCTCTAAGGCCATGCAACACCGCGTGACCAATACTGCCAATATCGAAATCCTGTACAACACAGAAACCGTAGAAATTGTGGGAGACAAGGGTGTGAGCGGAGTGCGCGTGAAGAACAATAAAACACAAGAGGAAAAGACACTGGAGGTGACCGGCTTTTTCGTCGCCATCGGACACGAACCCAATACAGCCATTTTCAAAGGACAACTGGATTTGGACAACAATGGTTATAT
>CAZPCA010000197.1:0-3751 GCA_964584995.1 uncultured Bifidobacterium sp. | reverse complement strand
TGCCAGGGTTTCTTCTGCCAGTATCGTCGTGCTCTCTGCTTCCTTTAGTGGTAAAGCGCTTGCCCCCCGTGTTGCAGTGAAACTGCAGGCCGGATATGTCGATGGAGTAATTGCATTGCCCGATATGTCAGCAGGCTTTACCGTTCGCAAAGGCGCTTTTTCCGGCAAAGCTTACGCCGATGTCACCCTCAGCAGCGACACCAAAGTGCTGGCATTGATGCCTAACTCCTACCAGCTGGTGGAGAGAAATACACAGGTTGCCATCGAAGCATTTTCGCCTTCGCTGCAGCAGACGGACTTCAAAACCATGGTGAAAGAAATCGTCAGGGCAGCTGACAAGGTTTCCTTGCCGGAAGCCGAGATTGTTGTTTCCGGAGGTCGCGGCTTGAAGGGTCCCGAAAACTGGGGAATGGTGGAAGAACTCGCCACGCTACTTGGTGCTGCCACGGCCTGTTCCAAACCGGTCAGCGATGCGCACTGGCGTCCTCACAGTGAACACGTCGGACAAACCGGCATAGCTGTTAGCCCCAACTTGTATATTGCTATTGGTATTTCCGGTGCCATTCAGCACCTTGCAGGTGTGAGTGCTTCAAAGACCATCGTGGTAATCAACAAAGATCCCGAAGCCCCATTCTTCAAAGCCGCAGATTACGGAATTGTAGGCGATGCATTTGAGGTAGTCCCCCGCCTGATTGCAGCTGTGAAGGAATTCAAGGCAGCAAATGCCTGATTTTTTCGTACCTTCACATTGGCGAAATGGTAAAAGTAAAACTGGAAATAATCGGCTTGTCTTTCAGCCAGACCCAGAGCGGTGCATATGCATTGATTCTAGGCGAAGCCGATGGAAACAGACGTCTACCAATTATCATTGGTGGATACGAAGCGCAGGCCATTGCTGTAGAGTTGGAAAACATGCAGCCTTCCAGGCCTCTCACCCACGACCTTTTTCGAAACTTCGCTGTAGAATTTGATATCAGTATTGACGAAATCATTATTTACAACCTGAAAGAAGGCATCTTCTTTTCCAAGCTTATTTGCAGCAATTCCCTCGGAGAAACCAAGGAAATAGACGCCCGCACTTCAGATGCCATTGCCATGGCTGTGCGATTCAATTGCCCCATTTATACCTACGACAACATTCTGGCATCTGCAGGAGTCATGCTGGATGAGACCGAATCTCTTGAGGAACAAAAGCCAAAAAGTCTCCCCAAAAAGGGATCCGGGAAGAAGAAAGCAACGGAGGAAGGTGAATATGCATCCCTGAGCACTGAAGAGTTGAAAGAGTCGCTGATGCGGGCCATTGACGATGAAGCATATGAAACAGCTTCCAAAATACGTGATGAACTCAACAAGCGAAAGGAATCCTGAATTACCTCCATTTCCCAGGTCTTCATTTTTTTATACGCTTTTTTTATTTGTCTTTCTCCATATTCATCCGGCAAAATCACAATCCACGCCACAGAAGATCTGTGGTAAATGGCAATATGTATCCATTTTCAATGCAGCTGGCCAAGCGGCCAGGAAGATTAGCGACAATGACACACTGGTTCTTGGCTGTAACGCAGAAAATACATTTACGTACGACCTGCACATGGAAAACATCCATGCTTTTGGTACATGGGAGCTGGTGCAAAACACCTTACACTTAACCTACCGCACCCCTGGCAGCCATCTTGATTCCAAAGCTGTATCGATCAGAAGCTTCCGAATACTCCATAAGGATGACCAAAGACTTTTAATCAGGGAATTGTTAGCTAACACTGATGAAGGACTTTATTTCCTCTATACAAAGGAAGATTGAAACCTGCTTGTAACCTGCAGCGAAGCCGGGCGTATAAACCTGCTCAGCATACAATCCAAACCATGAAAAAACTACTTGCATTCGGCTGCCTTTCAATCATTACCCTTTCTGCTACGGCACAATGGAGATGGCAACATCCTGCTCCGCAAGGAAACCAGCTCTCTAAAATGTTTTTCACCAGCCCTACCACAGGATGGGTAACGGGTGAAAAAGGTGCTATTCTCAAAACCGTAAATGCGGGACAGTCCTGGACTACTCAATATGCCGGAATACTCGACAATATCGGTGAAGTATTTTTTACCGACAGCCTGAATGGTTTCGTTTGTTCAGAAGAAGCGCTTTACAGCACCACGAACGGAGGCCAAAGCTGGAGTATTAAGTACCGTTATCCGGGATTCTACGTTACGGCACTCTGCATGGCCAATGCCGATACCGGTTACATTGCTTTAGGCGATGGCAGCGGTGATGCCAGGATCATGCAGACACTGGATGGAGGCGCCAACTGGAATGTACTGACAACCATCAACGGCTCAGAAATAAAGGATATCGCTTTAAAAAACAGCGGCTTGGGCATCATGGCTGGAAGTAATGGCACTGTATACAGAACTACAGATGCAGGATTCAATTGGTCCCCTATTGCAACCGGCTCAAGCGCTGACTTAGATGATGTAAGCCTGCCAACAAATAACTTTGTTTTCATCAGCGGCTTCAATAGTTTATTGAAAAGTACAGATGGAGGTGTCAGCTTCACCGATATTGGCAACCCAGGGTCGCCAGTAGCGGCCGGACTTCTATCAGTTGACTTCGCCAATGCCACCAACGGAGTTGCAGGATGTGAACTTGGCAACATTTTCACCACAACTGACGGAGGAAACACCTGGAACAACCATACCGCCGCAACTTGGTTCAATGCACGAACCGTTGCAGCGGGTTCCGCTTTGAACTTTTATGCCGCCGGAAGCGAAGGTGGATTGTATAAAACCACCAACAGCGGTGCCACATGGAACGATTTGACATTAAGGAGTACTGAATCGAATTTATCTGCAGTGGATGTCATCAATCCTTCAACAGCCTATGCCGCCGGATTTGGAGGCACCATCGTATATACCAACAACGGCGGCAACACATGGATTTCTCAGAATTCCAACGCCGGCGGAGAAGATCTGAAAGACATATTGTTCATCAACGCTACTACTGGACTCGCAGTTGGTACCAATGGCACCATCGTCAAAACGACCGACGGAGGTCTCAACTGGAATTTTGTTTTCAGCGGAATCGGAGAGAGTCTGTACGGACTCGCTCAGGCCAATCCCAACAAGTTGTATGTATGCGGAGCCGATGGGTTCCTCGCAGTATCCACCAATAACGGTGATACATGGACTCCAGTCAGCACCGATTTCACCGGCATTGGATATGCCTATACCTCGATGCAGTGTTTTGGTAATGACAGCCTCGTCATTTGTACCGATCAACCTTACATCGTATCTACCTACGACAATGGATTATCATGGAACTTACTGAATGTCCCCAGTTCCTTCGAGTGCAAATCCTTGTATTTCCGTAATGCGCTCAACGGATGGGTAGGCACAAGTATAGGAGAGTTGTACTCCACTGCTGATGGGGGTAACAACTGGAATCTCGACTACCAGACCCTAACCAATGCTCCGATGACCGCCGTACGTTTTTCAGACCAGCAGAACGGATGGTTCTCCTCCGGTAATGAGATTTTCCGCACCAATAATGGTGGCAGTGTGTGGGGACGTGAAATCAACCCCAACAACAATGCAATAAACGATATCGATTTTTATACCGGCAACAACGCAGTAGCTGTAGGAGATGGATTCGGAACAATTCTCGCCCGCAGCAACGACATGACATTGAGTCTGCCTACAAATATTTTCTGTACAGACAACAATTACAGCCTGGTCATCAATGCCAACGGCACCTGGA
>CAZPCA010000196.1:0-3796 GCA_964584995.1 uncultured Bifidobacterium sp. | reverse complement strand
ACAACGGTGCTACTACCGCCACCGTATATGTGAACCCGTCTGCAGCAAGCACCTACAGCGTCACCGTGACCGATGCCAACGGCTGTACGGGCCGTGATACTGTATTGGTATCGCTCAATCCTACTCCTGTAGTCGCCGGTAACAATGTATTTTTCTGTTCCGGTTTCAGTGCCACGCTCGATGCCGGCAATCCGGGCATGAGCTATCTGTGGGCGCCTTCCGGAACGACAGGCCAGACCCTCACCGTATCCGATTCCGGCATTTACTCCGTGGTGGTCACCAATAACTTCGGCTGCCAGGGTTCAGGCACTTTCCAGGTGAGTGAGGGGGGGACTGGACTCAATCCGTATCCCATCAATATAGTCACCTGCCAAGGAAGTCCAGTCACGCTCGATGCGGGCAATCCGGGCATGACCTACCAGTGGTCCAACGGGGCCTCTACACAAACCATCGCTGTCAGTACAGCGGGAAGTTACCAGGTGACGGTGACGGATCCGGGCGGATGTTCGGCCTCTTTCACCAACAACGTGACGTTCCAGCCCTTGCCGGTGGTTGCTTTCACTGCGGCAGATGCCTGTATGGGTCAGCCTTCGGCGATGAACAATACGAGTACCGTCGCTGCCGGTAGCATCGTGAACTGGCAATGGAATGCCGGCGGACAGCTCTCCAATGCGCAACAGCCTTCTTTCACGTTCGCTGCTGCGGGTAGCTATACCGTTAGTCTCACAGCGACCTCCGGTTTCGGATGCGTCGATTCTGCGAGTACCATCGTACAGATAAATCCCTTGCCGGTGGCCGCTTTCAGCGCTTCATCCGTATGCGAGGGGCAGTCCATGGCTTTCGCCAACCAGAGCACGGTCAGCAGCGGAAGCATCAACAGCTGGTCCTGGTCCTTTGGTGACCAGCAGGGTGCTACAACGTCCGCGCCGCAGCACACCTACGGCAACGAAGGGGTGTACACCACACAGCTGGTGGTGACCACGCAGGCCGGATGTTCCGATACCGTAGTACAATCGGTTACCGTTCATCCCATGCCCCTTGCTGATTTCGTGGCGCAGGATGTCTGCGAAGGCGAGACAGTGAGCTTTGTGAATACCACCCTGCTCAACAACGGACAGGTCAGTGACGTGAGCTGGGATTTCGGCGACGGTTTCACCTCTACCGATCCCGATCCGGTGCACACCTATGCGGCTGCCGGCACCTATACCGTGACCCTGCGCATCGGTTCTGACCAGGCCTGTGAGGACACGGTAGCTAAAAACATCACCATCCATCCACGACCGCTTGCAGCATTCAATGCTCCTCCGGTGTGTGCCGGCACTACCACCGTATTCGCTGACCTCTCGAACGTGAACGGTGGAACACTCAGCGGTTGGTTCTGGGAGTTCGGCGACGGAGCCTTTTCCGCTGCACAGCAGCCCACGCACCAATATGCAACTGCCGGTACGTACAGTGCACTCCTTGTCGCTACATCCAACCGTGGTTGTACCGATTCAGCGACCCAGGTTGTGGTGGTGAACACGATGCCGCAGGCCGGCTTTAGCACCGCGGGCACTTGCTTCGGTACTCCCGTACAGTTCAACGATTCCAGTTCGTCCGGCAGCACTGCCATCAGTTCCTGGAGCTGGAACTTCGGCGACGGCGGAAGCGCTTCTCAGCAAGATCCTCAGCACAGCTATGCTGTTTCCGGCACCTATGCCGTGCAGCTGATTGTGAATACGGCGCAGGGTTGCAGCGACACCTTGCAGCAAAGCATCAATATCTTTCCTGTTCCATCAGCGAATTTCTCGGCCAACAATGTCTGTCTGAACGGTCCCACCTCCTTTGTGGATCAGTCGCAGATCAGCGGTGGAGGTACCTTCAGCTACCTCTGGAACTTCGGCGACAATACGAGTGCAACCGATCCTCAGCCGCAGCACAACTACACCTCGGCGGGTACATATACTGTCACCATGACGGTCACCTCTCCCTTCGGGTGTAGCGATGCGCATACTGCCAGTGTCACCGTATATCCCTTGCCGGTAGCCGATTTCGCGGCCGGCAGTGTATGCCTGAATACCCCTGTGCAGCTCATCGACCAGAGCACGGTGGCGACAGGTGCGGTGAGCGGATGGTCATGGACATTGGGCGACGGCACAGTATCCACGGCACAAAATCCCACGCATTTTTACGCCAATCCCGGCTTCTACACGGTCACCCTGGAGGTGAGCTCTGCAGAGGGCTGCAGGGCCTCTGTGCTCGATTCGGTGGAGATCTATGCTCCCCCAAGCCCACAGCCGGTGCTGCCTAACGGTTGCGTAGGTGCGAACATATCCTTTGCGGATACCAGTTCCGGCGCCGGCAACACCATTGTCAGCTGGTCCTGGACCCTCGGCAACGGCAGCAGCGCCAGCCAGGCTACCGGCATCACCCTCTACACCGCTCCGGGAACCTATCCTGTCCTTCTCACCACCGAAAACACCAACGGCTGCCGCGCCACGGCCAGCACCAATGTGGTCATCAGTCCGCTGCCGGTGGCGGGATTCACGGCCGGTACGGCCTGCCTCAACACGCCGGTGCAGTTCAGCAATACCTCTACGGTGGGCAGTGGCAGTATCTCCGGCTATAGCTGGAGTTTTGGTGATGGAAGCGGCACATCCGGATCCGCCAATCCCTCTTACGTTTTCTCCCAGACGGGTACCTATACCGTTACCCTGATTGCGGTGAGCAACGATGGCTGTGCCGACACGGTATCCGCGCAGGTGGTAGTCAATCCATTGCCGGTACCTTCCTTCAGTGACCTTAACGGGGCGGGTTGCGGACCCTTGCTTGTCAGCTTCCGCGATTCCTCCTTCATCAGCAGCGGCAACGTCACCGCCTGGAGCTGGGATTTCGGCGATGGCGGCAGCTCTACCTTGCAAAATCCCACGCATACCTATGCTGTGAGTGGCAACTACCCGGTGACCCTTACTGTCACTTCCGACTCAGGTTGCAGCAACAGCATCACCCAGAACAATGCCGTGACAGTTTATCCCGGTCCGGATGCTGCCTTTGAGCCCGAGCCGGCCCTGCAGAACATCCTCGATCCGAACTTCAGTTTCATCAATCTGTCTTCCGGTGCACTTACCTATGCCTGGACCTTTGGCGACGGGGGCAGCTCCACGCTCTTCGAGCCTGTGTACACCTACAGGGATACCGGGGACTATACGGTGACCTTATGGGTGACCAATGCCTATGGCTGCCGCGACTCTGTCTCTCATCCGGTACGTGTCGATCCGATTTTTAGCTTTTATGTTCCCAATGCCTTTACGCCCAACGGCGACGGCAACAACGAGGGCTTCAATGTCAGCGGGGAGTACATTGCCGATGTGGAGCTCAGCATCTTCAACCGCTGGGGCGAGCAGATTTTCTTCAGCGCGGGCCGTAACAATGCGCCCTGGGACGGTTCGGTGGCCGGTGCATCAATGCCTGCCCAGGAGGGCGTATATGTATTCCAGGTGCGCGTGACCGATGTGTGGGGACAGATCCACGAGAAGGTAGGGCATGTCAGCCTGGTGAGGTAGGCAGTTTGCTGGCTTTTCATTCACTGGCAGATGCTCTATAACTGCGGGTGGGGTAGCCGTTAGTGGCGTATGGCAAAGGGCTGGTCGCTATCAGCCGGTGGCACAAGGTATATAAGCATTGGCTCACTTTTTATAGCTAACCGCTAATCTGTAGTTGCTATCGGCTCATGCCCAACATCCGGGCGCGTGCGTGTCAATAGGGGTGCTCCCTTATTTTTAAAACTTATGCTCTTGGCGTTTGAATAAAGGCGTTT
>CAZPCA010000195.1:0-3884 GCA_964584995.1 uncultured Bifidobacterium sp. | reverse complement strand
TTGGGATGGCACGCGCCTCGAGTACTCCAACAACAACGGCGCCACCTGGCAGATGGTAGGCAGCGGTAATGCAGCCAATCCTGACCCCTGCGGTGTGAATTGGTACAACGACGACGCTTTGAATTCCAGCAATCTTCCTGCATGGACCGGTAACAGCAATGGTTGGGTTAAAGCAGAATACAAGTTATGCTGTACCAACGGCATCTTCAACAATCCTACGCCTATTCAATTCCGCTTTGTCTACACCTCCGATTTCAGCGTCATCACCGATGGTTTCTCCATGGATGACTTCTGTATCTATGCAGCACAAGGCGACGACATCGGTGTATCTGCCATCACACAGCCGGTTGGCGGAGCTCCGGTAGGTCAGAATACTACCGTGATCGTCACGCTTGAAAACTACGGCGCTACCACCATCACCAGCACTCCGATCACCTATACTGTGAACGGTAGCAATCCTCAGACCATCACCTGGAACGGCTCCCTTGCACCCTGCGGCGTGGCGACTGTAGTGCTTCCGCCTTTCACTTTCACTCAGGGTGTCAATACTATTTGCGCCTGGACGAGCTTGCCGACAGACGGACAGCCCGCCAACGACACCACTTGTGCCGATGTAATTGGTCAGCCTATCATAACTCCGACCTATTCCACTTCGTATGTGGATAACTTCGATGCCGGCAACATCGGCTGGGCTCCCAGCATAGCCGGGGGTGGTGACCCCGGAACTATTTGGGAATTCGGTTCACCGGCATGGGCGGCTACTACAGGTGCCTACACCCCGCCCAACTGTTGGGACGTGAACCTGAACTCGCCTCCTAACGGAAACGCAAACACCTTTGTGACCTCTCCATTCTTTGATTTCACGCAGGCGCAAGCTGCAGTACTGAAGTTCTGGCAAAACCGTGTAGTCTATGCATTCGGTGACCGTTTCTTCATCGAATACTCTGTGAACAACGGCCCATGGACCTTGCTGCAGCCCACCACCCAGCAGGTGACCAACTGGTATAACAACATCGACAGCTGGGACGATAATAGTCAGGGCTGGATTCAGTCCGTCTTCAAGGACGTAACCTCTGCTGTTGGTGGCCTTGTACCACTGGTTCAATTCCGCTTCGTGTATACATCCAACCCCTTCACCAACGGCGATGGAGTATCTTTCGACAATTTCGAATTGTTTGTTCCGATTCCTTTGTCTGTACGAACTGAAACAGTCAATACTTCTGTTCCCTGCCAGTTCATTTTCCCGGGTCAACCAATCACCTTCGCAGCGCCGATCACCAACAATGGAGTGAATACAGTATTCAATCACAACATTTCCCTGGTGATTGATGGTACGCTGATTTCCAATGATCCGAAAAGCTACACACCCGGTGGACTTCAGCCCGACAGCACCCGCACGCACAACTTCCTGAATACCTGGACTGCAGTACCCGGTTTCCATCAGGTTTGCGTATACACCGACAGTCCTAACGGCAACCTTGACCTGAACCAGTTCGATGATACGGCTTGTGTAACGGTGTTGGTATTCGACTCGGTTTCCACTGCTCAGCTGCCGTTCTGCACAAGCTTTGAAACAGGCAACCAGTGGGTGACTGCCAATTCCATCACTTATTGCAATGAGTCCGGATGGGAAATGGGCACACCTGCCAAGACCAACCTGAATGGAGCCCGTACCGGTAATGTGGCCTGGACAACAAACCTCACCGGCAACTACGCCAACAAGGATTCTTCCGGTCTCTTCTCCTCCTTGTTCCGAGTGCAGGCAGGCCACTGCTATAAGCTCAGCTTCTGGCACGAGTTCAGGATGGAATACGGTTCTGACGGTGGTGCGCTGGACTACTCCGTTGATTACGGACAGACCTGGAATCGCCTCGATATGACAGGTACTCCGAACATCGTACTCTTCGGCGCAAGCCCGAACTATACTTACGTTTCGGAGCTGGATCCCAACAACCAATCATTGAAAGGTTTCACCGGTATCCGCAACAACTGGATCTATAATGAAAAGCAATTCCGTCCGGATGTGGATGCACAACTGATTGTACGCTGGAGGTTCGCTTCTGACTTCTCCGCTACCGACGAGGGCTGGTCCATCGACGATGTATGTTTCGAAGACCTTGGACTGTGCACCCCCATCGGTGTAGATGAGTTCGCTGTGAACGACTTCGGCCTGAGCCAAAACTGGCCCAACCCTGCCGACCAATCCACCTCTATAGAATTCATGATTCCTGCAGCCGGTCAGGTGCGCCTGGTGCTCCACGATCTCGTAGGACAGGTGGTAGCAGTACTGGCAGACCAGAACGCCGCAGCAGGCAAGCAGATTGTTCCGGTGAACACTGCTGTGCTCGCTCCCGGCATCTACACATACACATTGACTTACGAAGGCAAACAAATCACCAAGCGCCTCATCGTAACGCACTAATTATCGTACGCATAACAGAAAGCCGGGCCCAGGTCCGGCTTTCTTGTTTTATTACATAAGTCTGTCACTCTCCGACCCATTATTGGATACCTTTGGAATACCTCAGTACGCTCCATGAAAACTAAGATCATATTCGCACTCACTTTATTCTCCGTCCTCACCACTGCCCTCCCTGCCCAACCTTTTCTTTTGGGAACAGGCGCTTCGAATGATTTCCGCTCCTTGCAAAGGAATTTCAATGCCTGGAAAAATGAGCATGATCTCGGTACAGTGAAAGGATGGAAAGCTTTCAAACGCTGGGAGCAGGAAACCCAATTGCATACAGACGCCAAGGGGGAACCGAACGTGCCAGGCGAATACTTACAGGCACTTGCCGATGCTGCCGAAAGGCGGAAGAGTCGCGGCTCCGGCAGGAGTACACTGACGGGCAATTGGTATCCGGTGGGTCCTTATACAGTTCCGAACAATCTCACTTATTACATGGAGAACGGCATGGGCCGTGTCAACTGTGTGGGCTTTCACCCTACAGATACCAATATCTATTACGTAGGTGTGGCTCAGGGAGGACTTTGGAAAACCACCGACGGAGGGCAAAGTTATATCCCCCTGACCGACAATCTGCCCATTACGCGAATATCCTCCATCACCCTTGATCCGCAGAATCCCGATATCCTCTATATCTCTGTGTGTGATTTCGAGTACATCGGCTTCGGATTGTTTTGGGAGATAGGCCGCAAACGCCACACCCACTACGGCATCGGTGTATATAAGAGTACCGATGGCGGCATGAGCTGGTCGCCTACAGGTCTCAGTTTCCAGCAAGCGCAAGGCGATGGCAGTCTGATCCGCGAAGTACTTGTGCATCCGTTCAACAGCAACGAACTCTTAGCCTGTGGTGTCAGCGGGATGTTCCGCTCGACCGATGCCGGCAGTAGCTGGACCCTGGTACACGACTCCCTGTTCTGGGACATGATTCCCGATCTGGCCAACCCCGGAACCGTTTACGCGGCCACCGGCTGGGTGGCTGCCACCAATACGGGATCGGCTGGCATTTACAAATCAACAGATTTCGGACTCACCTGGTCCGCCCTGAGTGTGAATATACCTCCCAGAGGCAGTGTGCAGCGCATCAAACTGGCACAGGCTCCCAGCAATCCTTCGCGCATCTATGCCGTTATGGTAGATGATGTACGCGGCCTGTATGCCGTTTACAGGAGCAACAACGCCGGCAATACCTGGACACTCCGCTATGACGACCTCAACATTCTGCATTATTACGATGGCAGCGGCACCGGCGGACAAGGTACCTACGACCTCGGAGTAGCCGTACACCCCAACGATGCCGACAAGCTTTATGTAGGCGGCGTTAACCTCTGGGCATCGGAGGATGGCGCGGACACCTTCCAGCCGGCGGGTTTCTGGACCACTTCCTACGGCCCTTCCATCCATGCCGATGTGCATG
>CAZPCA010000194.1:0-4164 GCA_964584995.1 uncultured Bifidobacterium sp. | reverse complement strand
TTGAAATCACGCAGGTACTTCATCAAATCGGCATGTACACTATCGGTCATCTCCAATTCTTCGTCCTTCAGTTGGTCGAGCAAGGCATCGCGTTCGTCCATCAGCGCCTGCTGTTTGCGCATGAGTGACTCCTCTCGAAGCTGACGTTCTCCCGCACTCATTCCCTCCGCTTTAGACTGGTAGGCTTTGATTTCCTGCTCCAATGCATTTCCTCGGGCCGACAAAACCTGGTCAAGGCTGTCACGTCGCTTTTCCATCCTATCCTGCAACTCCTTGAAAAAACCGTAATTGTCCATCAAAGAATCCGAGTTCACGTAGACGATTTTGGCCGCAGCAGCTTCAGCGGATACGGGCACTGAGCTAACACTTTGTCCTTTGAAATGAAGATAATACAGCACTCCCACTGCTACTAGCAGCACCAGGTTGAATACAAGAGATGTGTTTTTCACGGGATTATTTTTTCAAAGATAGAAAACACTGTTCATCCTCCTGAGGAAGCGCGGCAGAATGTACCTTTGCAACTTCAAATTCAGGGATGGCCTTTCAGGAAGAAATACACAAAAGGAGAACCTTTGCCATCATCAGTCACCCTGATGCCGGCAAAACCACACTGACAGAGAAGTTCCTTCTGTTCGGCGGAGCTATTCAGACCGCCGGTGCGGTGAAATCCAATAAGATCAAAAAAAGTGCAACCTCCGACTTCATGGAAATTGAGCGGCAGCGTGGAATCTCCGTGGCCACCTCCGTCATGAATTTCGAGTACAACAATACCCTTATCACCTTGTTGGACACCCCCGGCCATAAGGATTTCGCAGAAGACACCTACCGGACGCTGACAGCGGTGGATTCCGTCATTCTGGTAGTGGACTGTCAGAAAGGCGTTGAGGAGCAAACCTACAAGCTCATGGAAGTTTGCCGCATGCGCGATACACCGGTGATCATTTTCGTGAACAAGATGGACCGCGAGGGAAAATACCCCTTTGACCTGCTGGATGAACTCGAACAAAAACTAAATATCAAGGTGCGTCCGCTCAGCTGGCCCATCAGTATGGGGCAGACATTCAAAGGTGTTTACAACCTCTACGACAAAAGTCTTTATACCTTCCTGCCCGGCACCGAAAAGAAACCCGATGGTGTGCACATCAACAACCTGGAAGATCCTTTGATCGATAAACTGGCAGGCAACTATGCCGCCCAGCTGCGCGAAGATGTGGATCTTATCGAGGGTGTCTACGAGCCATTCGATGTCTCTCCATACAGGGAAGGAAAAATCGCTCCAGTCTTTTTCGGCTCCGCCATCAATAACTTCGGCGTGAAGGAAATGCTGGACACCTTTATCGCCATCTCACCTGAACCCGGCAGTCGTCCCACCGACAAGCGCGAGGTAAAGCCGGAAGACAAGCAGTTCAGCGGATTCATCTTCAAGATACACGCCAACCTGGATCCCCGCCACCGTGACAGGATCGCTTTTCTGCGTGTTTGCAGCGGAAAATTCGAAAGAGGGAAATTTTATCACCACGTACGTCTCGACAAAGACCTGCGCTTCAACAACCCGGCTACCTTTCTCGGCCAAAGCAAGAGTATAGTCGACGAAGCCTTTCCCGGTGATGTCATCGGCTTATACGATGCCGGTAATTTCAAAATCGGCGACACACTTACCGAAGGCGAAGAGCTACAGTTTCAGGGCATCCCCAGTTTTTCTCCGGAGATTTTCAAAGAACTGGTCAATACCGACCCCATGAAAACCAAGCAGCTGGACAAGGGCATCACGCAGCTTACCGACGAGGGTGTGGCCCAGTTGTTCATCCAATATGGGGGCAATAGGAAAATCGTTGGAACTGTAGGGGAACTGCAGTTCGAGGTAATTCAATACCGGCTGGAGCATGAATACGGCGCTGCCTGTAAATTCAATATGCTCAATGTGTACAAGGCATGTTGGATCACCTCGGAAGATCCGGCCAAGCTGGATGAATTCGTTCGTTTCCGTCAGCACCAGGTAGCCTCAGATAAAGACGGCAACCTCGTGTATCTTGCCGATTCGCAGTGGATGCTGGACCAGATGATCAAGAACCATCCGGACGTTGCCTTCCATTTCACATCGGAATTCAAGCGCAAGAAGAATTGAAATCAGCGCAAGCGTATTTCATTATTTACGGATAGCCTGGTAACGCAGCTCTCCCCTTTCAATCTGCTGCACAATCGACTCAATAACCGCATCATTTCCTGCAGCATTGTACTCTGTTTTAAGGTTTGAGCCGAACAAGCGGGCAAGACCCTGCCAGAAAAACGCCTGAAGTGATCCTCGCAATTCTTTCACCAGGTAATACGATGTGGACCCGGTTTCCCGATCGATCAACTTGATAAGGATGCGCCCCTGGGTAACCGTCAGCTTTTTCAAATCCTTTTCGAACTGACTTTTGAGTTCGTTTTCGTAATTCTTGATGAACTTTTTGCGGGCCCGGTCCCCCGGGATTTTCGCTACGCTGTCGTTGATGAATTTTAGTTTCTCCGCAGCCAGTTTGGCGTATGGATACGCTCTGAGCACATCGCGGCGTAACTTCAAATAGGCTTTGAGTTTTTCTGCTGCCTCCGGCGAAAGCGGTGCAAATATTTCGGCAGGTGCCAGATTGATCAGCGGCAAGGTATCACCATCAACCACCGATGTCAACACGCGGTAGCGTCCGTCGGGCATCTGAACCTGCGCATCCGCAGAGGCAAACCAAAGGACAAAGAAGATTGCAAGGCCGGAGAACAGGTATCTACACATGCACGACCAAGTTAACCAATATTATGCCAAATTCATGAACGGTTCATCTTCCAGGCAGAAAAGCCCGACGAGCCTTGCTCAGATGCTGTTGGTGAAGGTCGCCCCTTTTCCTGCAGCAGTGCTGCCATCAATGCAGCTGCTGAGCGTTCATCGGCACTGAGGTCTGGCCTAAGCATTTCCGGCTTGAAATAACGGGATACAAAATGGGTATCGAAATTTCCGGAGCGGAAGGCTTCGTGCTTCATGACGAAATCGCAAAAGGACAAAGTAGTTTCACAGCCGACAATCACATATTCATCGATCGCACGAATCATACGGTCGATGGCCTCGGTACGGCTCTCTCCCCAGGTGATCAGCTTGGCGATCATCGGGTCGTAGTAGATGGGAATATCCATTCCTTCTTCAAATCCGTCATCCACCCTCACCCCTGCTCCTTGCGGTCGGACATAGCGCTGCAACTTACCGATATCCGGGAGGAAATTATTGCAGGGATCTTCTGCGTAAACACGGATCTCCACGGCGTGGCCGTGTATTTTCAGGTCATCCTGCTGGAACGAAAGCGGGTGCCCTTCGGCGACACGAATCTGTTCTTTCACCAGATCGACTCCCGTGATCATTTCGGTGACCGGATGTTCTACCTGCAAGCGGGTATTCATCTCGAGAAAATAGAAATTCAGATGTTCGTCCATCAGGAACTCGACCGTTCCCGCCCCTACGTAATTGCAGGACCGTGCAACCTGCACCGCACATTCGCCCATTGCCTTCCGTAACGCAGGTGTAAGCACTGAACTGGGAGCTTCTTCCACCACCTTCTGATGCCGACGCTGCACAGAACACTCCCGTTCAAACAAGTACACGATATTGCCATGCTGATCACCCAGCACTTGAATTTCGATATGGCGTGGAGAACCTACATAGCGCTCAATGAAAACAGAACCATCACCGAAAGCAGAGGTAGCCTCGCCGACAGCCCTTTGCAACATCTCTTCGAATTGCTCCTCCTTTTCCACGATGCGCATTCCCTTGCCGCCACCGCCGGCCGAAGCTTTGATAAGGATCGGGAATCCGACCTCTCTGGCCACTTTACGCGCTTCCGCCACATCGGTGATGGCGTAATCGGTGCCGGGCACGAGAGGGATATTGTAGGATCTTGCTGCCGCTTTCGCTGCCAATTTGCTTCCCATCACTTCCATCGATTCAGGTGAAGGACCGATCAACACCAATCCGGCGTTTTTCACTGCGCGCGCAAACGCGGGATTCTCGGACAAGAAACCGTATCCCGGATGGATTGCCTGCGCACCGGTCCTGAGGGCAGCGTCGATGATTTTATCGATGACGAGGTAACTCTGCGAAGAAGGTGCCGGACCTATACAAACTGCCTCGTCGGCATAGCGGAC
>CAZPCA010000193.1:0-4179 GCA_964584995.1 uncultured Bifidobacterium sp. | reverse complement strand
ATGATGTCACCGGCACTTGCAGCTGCTATAGCATCAGCAATGGTGGCAAAGGGCGCAGCGTTTGAACCCGTGTTACCTACAGCTCCTGCAGCAGACGTGTAAACGTCACCGGCAGTACTGTTGTCGTTCACGTACCAGGTCGTCTGGGCCGAGGCGGTGAGCGCTCCGACCATCAAAAGAATCATCAAAGCATACCATTTCCTCAGGGAAAGCATACTAGGTTCAAAGTAGTTGTTTTTCATTTGGTATAGAATATATTAGGTTTTGATTTACAAACCAGGGAGGTAATCTGATCCGGCCCGGAGCACAACAAATGGGCACACAGAACCGAATATTCCCTGCAAGTAAGGAAATGATCCCTATACGATGCAATGATTTGGTCAAATTTTTAACACAATTAGGTGTAAACACCTAATTGTTAATGCCAAATTTTTCGAACATCCTGAAGACCCCAGACCTGCCGGACCTTTGCCCATGCGACAGCGGAAAGGGAGGCTGAGGGGGCAGGCGATGCGGGGGTTCATCCGCATGTTTTTTAAATTTTAGTATATGCTTAGGCGTTATATATTTTCATTGCTGAAATAAAAATATGTAGTTATTCATAACAACTTTTTTAATGGATGAAATCCAACCATGATTACGTCCGCTGAAAACCGGTTTTCATGTTCCTGCCTTCCCGCAACACCGCCCGGATTTTCCGATTTGTGGAATACCTGATCCAGCTTTTTCAAATTGTTAATAACTCCATTTTATCGAATCCACCGATACAAAACGGTAAACACCGCCTATTTTGGGATTATTTATTTGATATTCAGTATATTATGTGATTTTAAAAAAGTCAAGTAGTTAACAATGAATATTTTGTAAGATTTCCCCGTTTTTTTTCATTTCAGCAGCGCATAGATGTAAAGCCTCATTTTGGAAAATCGGCATCACCAACCAAAGAAGAATTTAGTTCGGGTCAACTGCAACCCGTACATTGCTCTTTCGTAAACACTTTGCTGCGAAACAGCGATTCAACCATGAAAAAAACTTCATTTTTCCGATCACTGCTATGGGTTCTGTCAGGTATCTTTCTGATGCACCTGAATGCCTCGGCACAAGTCCGGCTGTACAGTTTTCAGTCCAGTAACGGTACCTATACCCCGCTCAGCGGAGGTACGGTAGTAGCCACTGCGACCGCCGCCAGCGGCAGCCCGGGGGCTATCGACGACAACATCTACCCGGTTGCTGCCGGCACCATTCCTTTTTATTTCCGGTTCGATGGAAACACCTACACGGGTTTCAACATCAGCAGCAACGGCTTCATCACCTTTGGTGCCACCTCCCCATCGACCACTGCCTATAGCCCGATTTCGGCAACCCCTGCCTACAGCGGAGTGATAGCACCGTATGCACGCAACCTGGTCGGTGTCTATGACCCGGCCAATAGCATCGTCGCTGAAATACGTTACGAAACCATCGGCACAGCCCCGAACCGCCGCTTTGTAATACAATGGAAAAATTTCAGACCAAGCTTAGCCTTGCTCACCGGTCAATTGAATTTCCAAATCCACCTATACGAAGGAAGCCATGCCGTGGAATTTCATTATGGCCTGGTCGGCACCACCAATGCGAGCAGCAGCGGGCAGGTAGGTTTGCGCGGGGCCAGCAATACCGCCTTCAACAACCGCAGCACCACCAGCAACTGGGCGGCCACTACGGCCGGAACAAGCAGCTCGGCCTCCTGTTCTATGAGTTCAACGGTGCAGCCGGCCTCGGGCTTGGTGTTTCAGTTTTCCTGCCCCCCTCCTTCCGGTGCCTCTTTCCGCAACAGCACCCAGACGGCGAGTGAACTCTTCTGGACCTCTAACGGTCCGGGCTCCTTTTATATAGAGTACGGACCCTCCGGCTTCACCCAGGGCAGCGGCACCATCACCTCCAGCAACGATACCTTCCTGGTGGTAAATGGACTGACATCGGGGATCAATTACCAGTATTACCTCCGCAAAACCTGCAGCCAGAACATCGATACCCTCGGACCTTTCACCTTCAAAACAGCAGGACCGGGCGAAGATTGTGCATCGGCCATCCCGCTCAGCGTGGCGGGCTCACTGGCCTCCTGCTCCTACACCACGCTTACCTCCGGTCTCAACATCAATGGACCTTCCATCGCCTGTAGTGATGTTTTCGGGGGTGCCGGCAACAACGATGTATGGACCAGTTTTACCGTTCCATCCACCGGCACAGTCAACCGCCATTATGTGGCCACTACCGCAGGTACCATCTTCGACTGGGTATCGGAAGTGTGGACAGGCTGCCCCGGAACCGCCGGCGCCACGGTGATCGGATGTTCCGACGACTCCATCGGCGGTATGCCTTATATACAGCTGTGTCAAAACCTGCTTACTGCCGGGAACACCTATTATATAAGGAATGCCACGTATTCCCCCACCAGCACCGGGGGCACCATGAACATCTGTGTGTACAAGGACTCCCTCTGTCCCATACCACCCGCCAACGATCTCTGCGACGACGCCATCCTCTTGCCGGTGAATCAGGTACAGGGATGCCCCGGTGGCAACCAGACCTTCACCACCCTCTTCGCCACCCCTACCACAGGCGCAGGAGCCAGCATCGCCTGCGACGCCAGCACCCTGAACGATGTATGGTTTTACTTCAATACGGGATCTTTCGGCAATATCCGTGTCACCTTCACCCGCCTCAGTGCCCAGGGATTGAGGGCAGCTCTTATTTTCGATTGTGCCAGTGGCGCCCAGGTCGCCTGTTTCAATCCGGCAGATGGTGCCAATATCCTCAGTAACCTGAACCCATCCGCCGACTATTATCTCCGCGTTTGGTCGCCTGCCGGCCAAGCGGGCACCTTCACCGTATGCCTCGAAGACCAGTGCGATGATCCTACCGCAACCCTCAGCGGCAGTACGGCCATTTGTTCGGGAAGCAGCACCAACCTGCAGGTACAGCTCACGGGCGTCCCGCCCTGGACCTTCGGTTACTCCAACGGCAGCACCACCCAAACGGTGACCACTTCCACCACGCCTTACCTGATTCCGGTTTCTCCCAGCGCTTCGAGCAGTTATTCGCTGACCTCCCTGAGTGGTCCGATCTGCAGCGGGACGGTGACCGGTTCTGCCAACATCATCGTACTTCCTGCACCCACTGCCAGCCTGAATCCTTTCAGCCCCACCTGCACCGGAACCACTGTCGCCCTGAGCGGAGGTAGTCCATCGGGAGGCACCTGGTCGGGAACGGGGGTCAACGGCAACACGTTCTTTAATACTACCGCCGGCACCTACACGGTTACTTATACTGCCATTGGTGGAAACGGATGTACGGCCACTGCTTCACAGCCACTGGTGGTCAATGCCCGGCCCACGGTCAGTTCTTTCTCTCCCACTTCCGGAGGATCTGGATCTGTGGTGACCATCAACGGAACCAATTTCAGCGCCGGCTCTACCGTCACTTTCAACGGAACGGCGGCCAGTGCAGTGCAGTTCATCAGCAGTACTCAACTGCAGGCCACAGTTCCGGCCGGGGCCAGCAGCGGGGTCATCGCTGTGACCACTGCCAATTGCAGCGGAAACAGCAGCAGCGCTTTCAGTATTACGGCACCGGCGGTCACGGCACTTTGCCAGAACTTCACGCTGTACCTCAACGGCAGCGGACTCGCCACACTATTGCCTGGCAACATCGATAATGGATCCAGCTCCCCCAACGGCATTGCCAGCCGTACGGTCAACCCTTCGCAATTCAACTGCTCCAACCTGGGCAGCAATACGGTGACCCTCACCGTTACCGATAACCTCGGCAACCAGGCCAGCTGTACGGCGACAGTGACCGTTAGTGATACCACGCGGCCGGTGGCTCCTACCCTGAGTACGGTCAGCGGACAATGCAGCGCCACGGTGACTGCTCCCACCACCACCGACAACTGTGCGGGTACCGTTACAGGTACCACCACCTCACCTTTGACCTATTCGGCAGAAGGCACTTATACTATAGTATGGTCTTTCAACGATGGACGTGGCAATGTATCCACCGCTAACCAAACGGTGATTGTAGACGATGTGACTGCGCCCGCAGTGCCGACATTGGCGAACGTGACCGGCCAATGCAGTGCCACAGTGACTGCTCCCACCACCACCGACAACTGTGCGGGTACCGTTACAGGTACCACCA
>CAZPCA010000192.1:0-4190 GCA_964584995.1 uncultured Bifidobacterium sp. | reverse complement strand
CCGGATGCATATGAGATAACAGACATCAGCGGAAGACGCATCGCAAGCAGACAAGTACGTGAAAATCCTGTACAAATCCAGCAGGAAGAATTGAAAAACGATGGTATTTACTTTGTGAATTTGCTGAAACAAGGCAAGTTGGTATCAAGCAGTAAATTGGTACGTCAGGGAACATCCAACAGATAAGTCAGTAACGTTCTCAAAATCAAGAAAATCCTGCATAGATGAGCTTGCATCTTTTGGCCCCTTTACGAGGAAAAATGTTCGGTAAGGTAATTCGAATCATTTCTGTATTCTATCTGACGATTGTCTGCCCTGTCGTGGGAATCGCCCAGAAGAACAATGGTGCGGGAAGTCCTTTGGTGTCGGAAAACTTCGTGTTTCCCTACTATATCACCGGATTTGATTCCGTGTCGAGTGAATGGCCCGTTTTGTCCAATACTGAGAATCTATTGCTGGTACAAGATGGAGACTATATACTCCAGCGCAAATCAAAAATGGGTCCTTTTGCCATCGTCGGAGAACTGGACCAGTCATTGGACGCGTACCGATTGGTGTCCTCTCTTAAACTTGTCAAATCCCAAAATGAAGACGGAAGTATCGGTCTCTTATTCATGACCCAAGCCGAGGGCAAGGGAGGTTTTATTTTTGAAATCAACGCTTCTTCCCAGTATCGGCTGCGTCAAATAACTCCCGCCGGGTATGTCAATCTTTCCGGAACAACCAAAGATGGAGGATGGTCCAAATCATCCTTGCTAAAGCCACTTGGAATCGCCAATCTGGTAGAAGTTCGAACCTTGGGTAGTAAATATGACATTTATCTCAACAATAGCCTGGTACTTTCTTTTCAGGAATTAGCCTACAAAAACGGTGGTATTGGATTCGTAATCGGACCAGGTTCACTTGGAAAAATTGATTTTCTGTACTTGTTTTCTCACGACAAACTCAGAGATAACGGTGTTACGTCCAAATCCGGATCCTCCGGAGATGAAAGCGAACAGGATGTCATTGAATTGGCAGAATCCATCATCTCCTTGAAAAGTGCGCTGAATAAATTGCAGGCTGAAAACGATGAATTGAAACAGCGACTGGAGGACTTCAAGGGTAGTGAAAAAGAACTTGCACAACTCAAATCCGGATATACCATTCAGATCAGTCAGTTGGAAAAACAATTGTCAGTAAAACAAAAGAGTATTGACTCCCTTGAATTGATCAATCAGGATCTCCGTAAATACAAAGAGCTTGTGAAAGGTAACAATGACGAAGGCGGAGATCTTGTCATTTCATTATCGAAGAAATTAAAGGCGGAGAAACAGCGCGCAGATGATCTGCAAAAGGAAAACGAGCAACTGAAAGTGCAAATGCGCATGCAGAACATTCCTTCCGGTAAAGGTTCGGAAAGTCCGGCACCCAAAGCTGGTCCTTCCGGGTTCAACCTCCCGGATGAGAAGAAAGAACAACCCTAAAACACATTCACCATGTCTATTCACGGCGAAGTACGAAAAATAACGACCCACACCCTTTCAGAAATGAAGCGTAGCGGCGAACCCATTGCCATGCTTACCGCTTACGATTTCAGTATGGCGCGCATAATCGATTCAGCAGGAATGGACGTGATCCTTGTCGGAGACTCGGCAAGCAATGTCATGGCTGGCCATGAAACCACGCTACCCATAACTCTGGACCAGATGATTTATCATGCGGCTTCTGTAGTAAGGGCCGTGAATAGATCCCTTGTCGTGGTGGACCTGCCCTTCGGTTCCTACCAGGGAAATTCGAAGGAAGCGCTCAACTCAGCGATCCGTATCATGAAGGAAACAGGCGCCCATGCAGTGAAAATGGAGGGTGGCCGGGAGATCCGTGAGGCCATTGAGCGTATATTGTCGGCCGGTGTTCCGGTGATGGGACACCTGGGCCTAACTCCACAATCGATATACAAATTCGGCACCTATGTGGTACGCGCAAAGGAAGAAGCGGAAGCCCAGCGTTTGCGCGAAGACGCCCGCATGCTGGAAGAAATTGGTTGCTTTTCCATCGTGCTGGAAAAAATTCCGGCCAAGCTGGCCACCGAAGTTTCCGCTTCCCTCAGAATTCCAACAATAGGAATCGGCGCAGGAAATGGAACCGACGGACAGGTGCTGGTATTACACGACATGCTTGGCATCAACAAGGAGTTCACACCACGTTTTCTGCGTAGGTACATGAACCTTTTCGACGATATCCGCGATGCGGCCCAGCATTATATCCGCGATGTAAAGACCAAGGATTTCCCCAACGAGAACGAGCAATACTGACAAGGTGTCCGGCTTCCCTGAAATTCTTTACGAGGACAACCACCTGATTGCGGTCAATAAACAACCCGGAGAAATCGTTCAGGGTGATAAAACCGGCGATGTACCGCTCGGTGAATCCGTCAAGGCCTATATCAAAGAAAAGTACCAAAAGCCAGGAGCAGTATTTTTAGGAGTCATCCATCGGATCGATCGCCCTGTGAGTGGTGTGGTCCTTTTTGCCCGTACCAGCAAAGCGCTGGAGAGGATGAACAAGATGTTCCGTGAAAAGGAAATACAGAAGACCTATTGGGCCGTTGTAAGAAATAAGCCTTCAGACTCCTCTGCCCTGCTGGTCCGCTACCTGCAGAAAAACGAGAAACTGAACAAAAGTTTTGCATCCCTTACTCCCCGGCAACATGCACTGGAGAGCACCCTTGAATATAGTCTGATCGCCTCATCCGATACCTATCATCTGCTCGAAGTGAAGCCCCATACGGGACGCCACCATCAGATCAGGGTAATGCTTGCCGACATTGGTTGTCCGATCAAAGGAGACCTCAAATACGGTTTCAACCGCAGCAATGCCGATGGATCGATACATCTTCATGCCCGCGCCGTGGATTTCATACATCCTGTTTCCGGTGAAGCCATCCACATCGAAGCGAAAGCTCCGCTGCAGGATCCACTGTGGAACTTTTTCGAAAGCTGCCTATCCGGCAGTAAGTAGGCATGCTGGTACGATAATTGCTACCTTCGCGGCAGTTCTTTTTCAGGGTTTGGAGAGTTGCCACATTCTGATGGACATATTGGGGTCGACAGGAATCGACAGGAGGAGCAATAAGCCGGTAAGCATGCAGGGCCAAGGATGATGAACCCTTAAAACACACATCCAATCGCTTAAATGGCGAAAACAACTACGCGCTTGCTGCCTAATCCACCAGGTGGATTAGCTTAATCCTCGGCTCAAGGAGCCGGGACAAGCTGCCCTGCCACTGCCAACGCCTGCCGGGCGGAGGGTCAGGGCATCATCCAGGCAGGATAGTCTTATCGCCGTTCCGACGGTAAGATGAAACAAAGGAACTACGGAAAATGACGGTAGGCGGTCCGCCTAACATGGTCCCGACAATCCAAGCGACCGATAAGCATGTAGAAAGCCTGCGGATTCCCTGGCTGGACGTGGGTTCAATTCCCACCGGCTCCACTCAATCAAAGCGTAAACACCACCGTGTTTGCGCTTTTTTTTGCACCTATGCAAGCGTTGAGAAAATGCCCGAGTCATTATCAATTTTCCGTTTTGGCTCGGGTACGCTGCGGTTTTCGCCTTGTTGTCGCATTACTTCCTGAAGTAAAAAACCTTAGATGTTCATTCACCTTTCGGCGATGGCTTCGGCAGCTAACCAACCCGAGGTCCAGGCATGCTGAAAATTGAAGCCACCGGTCACTGCATCTACATCCATGATTTCCCCACCGAAATACAATCCGGGAAAGCGTTTGGCCTGAAATGTCCTGAAGTCGATTTCCCGTAATGCCACACCCCCGCAGGTGACAAATTCATCCTTGAAAGTGCTTTTTCCTTTCACAGCAAATGGACAGGCATGCAGCTGCCTAAGCAGGGATCTAATTGCCGCTCCGGAAACATCCGCCCAATTTTTCTGAGCATCAATTCCGGCTCTTCCCAGCAGATAGAGCCATAAGCGCCTAGGAATTTCCCCAAACGGAGAAGTGGACGAAACGGTTTTTCGCGGATATTCCGCTTTTAACTGCCGAAACAGCTGCTCCGTTTCATCTTCCGAATCCTCGCTCAGAAAGTCCACTTGAAGGTCAAAAGCATACTGTCTCGCGGCAAGTTCTCTGGCCAGCCAGGCAGATGCTTTAAGCACGGCAGCAGGTGCTTTAAGCACGGCAGCGGCCTGTCTG
>CAZPCA010000191.1:0-4209 GCA_964584995.1 uncultured Bifidobacterium sp. | reverse complement strand
TTCACCCAGGTTGCGCCAATGCCTGGTACGCAAACCGGAGAAGGCATGCAATGGTTCATGGACTGGACAAATACATTGCTGAGTGCAGAAGACATCCGGCTTAACCGCTTCATTGATGCTCCGGTGATCCACCCTACCCTGTTGGCACACCGAAGCCTTTTCGATGATCTGCCTGAGCACTACAAAGACGGCGTTCCTGAAGATTACGAGTTGTGGCTGCGCTGGATGCAGAGCGGCATTGAAATGATCAAGGTGCCTCAAGCGCTTCTGCGTTGGCGGGATCATCCCGACCGGCTCACACGCTCACATGCACACTATGCGCCTGACCGTTTTTTTGAAGTGAAAGCGAAATACCTCATCAGGGCTGTGCCAGCCGGAACACCTGTCTGCATCTGCGGTGCCGACAATTCGCAAAAAATAAAAATACAGCGTCTGATCAGTGCAGGCATGGATGTGCAATTTATAACGGATGTACGGCCGCGGCAGATGAAAGGACTGACTTATCTTCCGGTAGAGCAGGTAGGAAGCAAGAAAAGTGTATTCTACATCAGCCTGGTAGGAGCACGAGGAAAGCACCGGATAATGCGCAACTATTTGAATGGAATAGGCCTGGCAGAAGGTCGAGACTACCTGCTTGCTGGCTAACAACACATGTTCAAAAATCCTTTATCCGCCATACCGGGCAGCCGGAACAAGCTTTTAATTTAGGAAAAAAGGTACTCCATGAAACGATTGTTGGTAGCCGCCATGTTCCTGGCGATGTTGGGCTCAGTGAATGCACAGAGGACCTTCGTTCAGTTTGGCGTGCAGGCGGGAGTACAATTCGTCAACCTATATGGTAATCCCTATATCGAGAGCTTTCTTCAAAGAGACTTACGCCCTGTGGGAGGACCTGCTGTACTGTATCCAATTAACCGGCATTGGGCCTTTCGGAGCAATCTTTTTTACGATTCTCGCGGAGCCAAAGGACTGTTTCCACTATTTGAAGACGACGGCTCTCCAAAAGGGTTTTACACCACCGAGGTGCACATGACGTCTTTGAGTATCCCGCTTCTGCTGGAATATAATTTTGGAGGTCGTTTGCGTGGTCACCTTACGGCAGGCGTTTACGGAACGGCACTTCTTAATTACAAAGCGCGTTTTTCCAAACGTAACGGTACAGAGGACATCACGCAACGCGGCACATCGTACTTTCAACCATTGGAAGGCGGTGCTGTGCTCGGATACGGACTACGATACCTGGTCAACCGTCGTATTACAGTCGGTCTTGAGAACAGATTTGACATTGGCCTTTCCAACATCGTTTCCCGACCTGTACTCGGAAGTCTGACCATATACCACCTCACCGCACCTATTCTGCTGGGCGTTTACTACACACCGGGCTATGCTGCAGGGAAAGTCAGAAACAATGCGTTGTGAACTTACTTTTTACGATACAAGAGCGAGGAATCACCATAGCTCAAAAAACGGAAGTTATTATTCAACGCGAACGCGTAAACATCTCTCCAGCTTTCTCCGATCAGAGCCGCCACCAGCAAAAGCAAGGTGCTGTTGGGCTGATGGGAATTCGTAATCAGTGCATCTACCACTCTCCAGTCATAGCCGGGAGCTATGAGCAGGCGCGTATGAAAGGTGAGCGGATCCGTTGTATGTTCTTTGAGTTTTTCGATCACAAAACGCACTACTTCCCGCGAAGCAGGCAGGGGTTCTATCGTCTCACCGTAGGGCATCCATTGGCTCACGAGTGAAACCGTATCAACATCAGACTTCATCCATTCTAAACCCAGCCAATACAAGCTCTCCAGCGAGCGTGCGGATGTTGTACCGACCGCCACTACCGGACCACAGTCGATCGCATTGTTCAGGCGCTCCAATTCTGAAAGATGCAAACAAACCCTTTCCGCATGCATATCGTGTTCTGCCATGGTCGGAGCAGAAACCGGCCTGAAAGTACCAGCTCCAACATGCAAGGTCGTGTAAATGCTTTCAATACCCGCCTTTTTTAAATTCTCCAGAACAGTATCGGTGAAATGCAAACCCGCTGTAGGAGCAGCCAACTGTATTGTAACGGATCAAATCCACTTCCGCCGTCTCTCTTTCAAGATACGGCGGTATCGGTAACTCACCGGCCCTTTCCAGCACCTCCGAAAACGTAAGCTTGGAGTCATCCCATGAAAATTCCAGGAGACGGTCGCGTCCCAACTCAGCCACCATGCTCGCTTTCAGTTCAAAATCACCATTTGGACCCGCAACGGATTTGGTCAAATTCCCGCTTTTCCATTTGCGTGCATTTCCTACCATGCATTGCCAGCTCACAGGACCTGAACTGCCAAATGAATCCATTGGATTCTGGTTTTCTGCTGGTTCCAGGCAAAAGCATTCGATCCTGTGTCCTGCATGCGTTAAGAAGACAATCCGGGCATGGATCACCTTTGAATCATTGAAAACCAAGGTCGAACGATCCGGAAGCAATTGAGGCAAGGAGGCGAAAACGGACTCCGACAAGGTATTGTTCCGAAATACTAAAATCCGGGATGAATCCCGCTCGGCCAATGGAAATCGTGCTATGCTCGCATCCGGCAATTCATAGAAATAATCGTTGATTGACAAATACTTAGGGTCTTTCTCGGCATCCATCGGAAAAGTGAATCTCATGGCATAAATAAGAAAAAAACGAACGGACTCCTAAAAATTTCAAAAACATGACAAACTAAAGCACCCTGAAGATGTTTTTCCATTGTTGAAATACCAAACTTTTTAACCAAACTCTAAACCCGAATTATTCATGAAACAAAAAAAATGGTTGAGGACCGTGCATCTGATGGCGGTCATGTTCATCACAGCGTGGATGTTTCCCGCTCAAACAGTTGCTCAGAGCTATTGTAATACCAGTGGTATTAACAATAGTACCCGGCAATTATGGATTGAAAACTTCCAGCTTGGCGGAGGAATCAGCAATCAATCCGGCAACAACAACGGTTACGCTGACTTTTCAGCATTGACCGTGAACGCAACTGCCGGTAGTTCACTCCCTTTCACCATTGAAACCGGCAGAGTGCTTTTCAGCAAATTATTTTATGCCCGCTTTTATGCGGATTTCAACCAGGACGGTGATTTCAACGACGCCGGCGAAATTGTAGTCGAAGACACTTCCCGCGCTTCTCTCAGCGGCTCGATTGCCATTCCTGCTGGAGTGAACGGAAATGTGCGTCTGCGTGTTACGGTGAAGCGTTTAGGGTATGCTCCATCCTGCAGCCATTATTTCTTAGGGGAAACAGAAGATTACACAATCAATGTTTCAACACCTGCTTGTCTTGCCGATGCCGGGACCCTTACTCCCACTTCAGACGTTGAATGTGTAAAGGGAGGTTCCGCGACAGTTTCTGCTAACGTAAATGGCAATAGTGTAGTCCCTGCCGGCTACCAAACCTTATATGTACTCACCCAAGGTAGTGGCCTGGTCATCCAGCAAGTGAGCACCACTCCATCCTTTGTTGTTTCTTCAGGAGGTCTTTTCACCATCCACACCCTCGTTTACGACCCTGCCACTTTGAATCTCGGTATAGTAGTACCCGGCACCACTACAGGGTTTGATGTGAATGCGCTCTTGATTCAGGGAGGTGGCAATATCTGTGCATCATTGGATGTAGCTGGCGCTCCAGTGCTGGTGAACAATCCAGATGCAGGTACCTTGACTGCCTCTTCCTCCACTGCATGCTTCAATGCAGGCAGTGCAGTACTCAGTGCAACTCCAGATGGAAATGCTAACGTTCCCGCCGGATATTCTACTCTTTATGTATTGACTTCCGGTACAGGTCTTGTTATCCAACAGGTGAGTGCTACTCCTTCTTTCACAGTCACTGCTCCAGGACTTTATACCATCCACACGCTTGTGTACGATTCGACTCTTGACCTGAGCATCGTAGTTCCCGGTGTGACTACCGGTTTTGACGTGAATGGTCTGCTCGTACAGGGAGGTGGCTCCATCTGTGCCTCACTCGATGTGGCCGGTGCCCCTGTCAATGTAAATCAGGTTTCTGCCGGCACTTTGACAGCCGGTGCTGAAAGTATTTGTGCATCGGGCGGTTCTGCTACACTGACTGCGATCGCCAATGGAGATGCGATTGTGCCTGCTGGTTATTCTGTACTCTATGTGCTGACTTCCGGAACGGGTCTTGTTATCGAACAAGTAAGCGCTACGCCTTCTTT
>CAZPCA010000190.1:0-4220 GCA_964584995.1 uncultured Bifidobacterium sp. | reverse complement strand
GTGTTATTGCTGAGTTTATAGTCGAGGGTAGTGGTTTTGCCTGCCTGTATAACAACTCCGGCAATACTTTCCTGTGTGTAACCGACATAGGAAATGCGGACAGCGTAGTTGCCGGGTTCTATCTGTTCGATGCTGTATCGACCATCGATATCCGTGACCCCTCCCAGGCTGGTTCCGTCTATGCTTACTGTGGCACCGATCAGTGTTTCACCGGTGCTCTTGTCGCTGAGGATACCTTTAAGGGTGCCTTTCTGGGCATAGCCATTAAACAGGCACAAAATGAATAACAAGTTGAATAACAGTGGTTTTATATTCCTTTTCATTTCCTTTGTTTTCCTTAACAAAGGACCCCTTCCATTTGAAAGAAATGATTACCCGAATTTTAATTTAATGTTACGAAAAGTGGTTTAGAAGCTTAAAAAAACCCTTTTCGGGGTTCAAAGTGTTTAAATTGTTATTGCAAGATTAAAAGTTAAAGATACAATGCAGAACTTTACAAGGGTGAATGATAGGGTAGTGTTAATTATCACTTAACAATTACATAACAAACCCTCCTCATCTTTGTGGCCGACTCCTTATGGCAAGCGATACAGTTAAAGTACTTATAGTAGATGATGAACCCGATATTCTCGAGTTCATGGAGTACAACCTTAAGAAAGAAGGCTACGAGGTTTTATTAGCGAAGAACGGGAAAGAAGCCATCGATTTGGCCAGGAAGGAGAGGCCCCAATTAATCATTCTTGATATCATGATGCCGGTGATGGATGGTATTGAGGCCTGTAGGCAGATACGTGAGATACCGGAGTTGCAACATACATTGGTCACCTTCCTGACTGCCCGCAACGAAGAATATTCGCAAATTGCAGGATTCGATGTGGGGGCGGATGATTATATTTCCAAGCCGATCAAGCCCCGGGTATTGACAAGCCGCATCAAAGCCTTGTTACGCAGGCTCAACGGGGTGCAGGCGCCACAAGCACCTGTCATCCAGGTAGGAGATTTACGCATCGACCGGGAAAGTTACCTGGTATACCAGAAGGATACACCGATTTCTTTTCCCCGGAAAGAATTCGAGCTGCTGGCGCTGCTCACCTCCAAACCGGGTAAGGTGTTCACGCGGGAAGATATCCTTGCCCGTGTATGGGGCAATGAAATTGTAGTAGGGGATCGTACCATCGACGTACACATACGTAAGATCCGTGAAAAACTCGGTGACGAGTCCATCAAGACCATCAAAGGTATAGGATACAAATTCGATATCTGAGTCCGTTTTTCATTTCCCCGGCTTTTCCTACTTTAGGGCCTTGACAGATGAATAGGGTTAATGCGACGCAGATTGCACTCATAGCATCACTGATTTTATCAGCGTCTCTAGCTGTTTTTGAATTCCTGCTCTTGTACTTTCTGGGAGTTGGCATGTCATGGTATTTCCATTTATTTCTTTTCGTCGTCGCCTTTCTGCTCATCGGTGCTACTTTCCGGTTTCTTTACGGCCGTTATATTTTCGAGAATCTCAGTCAGATCTACAGCCATATACTCCGTCTGCGCACCCCGAAACAGGTGGTCCGGCCGTTCAAGGAAAACAACAGGGACATTACTTCCGAAATCAACCGTATCCTGATTGACTGGAGCAATGAGTCGCGGGAGGAAATCGACCAGCTGAAGCAAGTGGAGAATTACCGCCGTGATTTCTTAAGCAATGTCTCACACGAATTGAAAACGCCCATCTTCTCCGTTCAGGGATACATTCATACCCTTATCGATGGCGGAATAGAGGATGCCGATATCAATATGCACTACCTGAACAAGGCGAGTAAATCAATCGACCGTCTTATCAGTATCGTGGATGATCTCGAATCCATTTCACGCTTAGAAGCAGGCGAGCTGATTGTTGAGCACCGCACTTTTGAAATCGGTGAACTGGTGAAGGATGTTTTTGATTCGCTGGAAATTCAGGCGAAAGACAAACATGTCAAATTGACGATTGCCGGAAACGACGACAAGCATCATTATGTATACGCCGACAAGGACATGATTCGGCAGGTATTGGTGAACCTGATTTACAACTCAATCAAGTACGGAGTCCAGGAGGGAGAAACCACCGTTCGCTTCACCGATATGGACGATAAAGTGCTTATCGATGTGGAAGATAACGGTATCGGTATTGGGAAAAACCATCTGCCGCGATTATTCGAGCGATTTTACAGGGTTGACAAGAGCCGTTCACGGGATCAGGGAGGAACAGGCCTGGGCCTTGCCATCGTGAAGCATATCATGGAGGCACACGGTGAAAGTATTCAGGTGCAGAGTGAGCCCGGGAAAGGGACTACATTCACTTTTACCCTGCGCAAGAGTAAATAGGAACGCGTTTTTATCGTGTATATTTGCCGCAAATACATCCTTTAAGTGGTCAAGAACTCAACTAAGCATGCAGCTGCCCGGGCTGCGAAAATAAAGTCATTCGATCCCAATGGTCCTGCACTGAAAACATCGAATATCTTCGGACTGCCTTTTACCGCTGCCGAGTCTGAAATCGTTTTGTTACCCGTTCCCTGGGAAGTCACTGTCAGTTATGGTGGAGGAACTTCGAAAGGACCTGAAGCGATTTTTGAAGCATCCGCACAGGTCGACTTGTACCATCCTGAATTCCCTGACTTATGGAAATGCGGAATATTCATGGAAGAAGTGGATGCAGCGCTGATGAGGGATTCCCGTAAGCTCAAGAAAGATGCTGCCAAGGTGATGGACTTACTCACCGATGGTTCCAAAAGCGCACACAAAACGTCAGAACTGCAGTCTCGTGTAAACAAGGGCGCAAAGGCGATGGTAGATTGGGTGTACCGTACAACTGCTGCTCGACTGAAAGACGGCAAATTACTGGGATTGGTCGGTGGTGACCACAGTACACCTCTGGGATTCTTTAAAGCGCTGGCTGAGAAACATGGAAAATTCGGTATTCTGCAGATAGATGCTCATATGGATCTGCGCAATGCCTATGAAGGATTTACATACTCGCATGCTTCCATCATGTACAATACACTTGAGTTGAAAGAGGTCGCTAAACTTGTACAGGTAGGCATTCGTGATTATTGCCAGGAAGAGCAAGAATATGTTCAGCGCAGTAAAGGACGCGTGAAAGTATTCACCTATGCCGACCTGGCAGCGCAGCGTTTCAAGGGGGCAACCTGGAAGAAGCAGTGCGATGCTATCATCGCTGCGTTGCCCGATAAAGTACACATCAGTTTCGATATCGACGGTCTGGATCCCAGGTTTTGTCCGCATACCGGAACGCCGGTACCTGGCGGATTTGAATTCCACGAAATCACCTACCTGCTTTCAGCACTCGCCCGCAGTAAGAAGAAAATAATCAGCTTCGACCTGAACGAGGTGTCTCCGGGTGAATCGGATTGGGACGGTAATGTTGGCGCAAGGATGCTATTCCATCTCTGTGGTGTTTTGGCTAAATCCAATAAGCGTATCAAGTAATGCATGAAAAAAATGCCCCGGATTTTCCGGGGCATTTTTTTAGTTAGTCAACACCGGTGTTACATTCCGGAATACAAACTCATGGTTGTGTAAGTCGATTTCAATGGTTTGGTCTTTTTGGATGCTTCCGGCCAGCAGTTGTTTGCTCAACTCGTTGAGTACTCTTTTCTGCATAACTCTTTTGAGCGGTCTTGCACCGAATTGTGGATCGTATCCCAACTGCGCGAGCCAATCTGTCGCCGCCTCCGTCATACGCAAATGGACATCGTTGGCAGCAAGCATTTTCGCTATACTCTTGAATTGAAGAGAGACGATTTCATGGATTTCCTCTCTGCTGAGCGGATTGAACATGATGATTTCGTCTATCCTGTTCAGGAACTCCGGACGGATACTCTTCTTCAGGAGCTCAAACACTTCCAGTTTGGTTTTGGCTAACACCTTTTCCTTGTTTCCATCGTCTATTTTTTCTGTGTTCTCCTGAATGATATGCGCACCGATATTGGACGTCATGATGATGATGGTGTTCTTGAAGTTCACCACCCTGCCCTTGTTATCGGTCAGTCTGCCATCGTCCAGTACCTGCAGCAAAATATTGAATACATCGGGATGGGCCTTTTCTATTTCGTCGAGCAGGATGACCGAGTAGGGGCGACGACGTACGGCTTCGGTCAATTGTCCGCCTTCATCGTATCCAACATAACCGGGAGGTGCACCGATGAGTCGGCTTACACTGT
>CAZPCA010000189.1:1632-4281 GCA_964584995.1 uncultured Bifidobacterium sp. | reverse complement strand
AACCTGCCGCTGCCAGCTGATCAGTATACCAAACGGTTGTTGTGGTCCCGTCTATTGCATTTACCATATCAGCACGCTTACAGGGAAGTCCGGCGATAATCCGGGATTCTTCAGACAATGATTTCAGCTTCAGGGCACCCAAATCAGATTTCCGCTTACTCGCTTCAGCGGCAGTGCTCTTCATCGCCATCTTATTGCCCATGATATCCAGAAGAAGATATGACTCTTTTTTCGTGACCAGCACTTCGCTTTCAATACCCATTCCCATCGGCAGCTTCATACGCAGAAAATCTCCTTTGAACCACATTTCGCTTTTGTCCGGCAATACTGCGCGTTCATCTCTTGATAAATTCTCATCGCTAAAACTAAGATCGAACAATACATATCCGGCATCTGATTGGGCATTTACAGCTCCAAGCATCATCCACATGCAACAAAACAACACTATGAACTTTTTCATACTCAATATCCCTGACCACTAATGTAAACAATATTCAGCACGGACTGATTCCCAGAAAATAAATTTTGTAGGTTTGATGGACTAAATAGACTTATCCGAATGAAGACCAAATATCATATAATCAGCATCATCATGCTCAGCTGCATGGGATTTGAAACCGCTTTCAGCCAAGATCAAATGCTGAAGCTGGAAGACATCTGGGGCAGTCCGAAATTGTTCTCCAGAACAGCGGGTGGATTTAACAGCATGCGCGACGGTGAGCATTATTCGAACACGGTTGAAGGTCAGGACGGCACTTTTATCGTCCGTTACAACTTCCTCACGGGCCTTGCAACCGACACATTGCTTCGCCCCTCACAACTGGTATTTGAAGGTAAACGGATTGACTTCAGCGATTATCATTTCAGTACTGATGAATCCAAGGTGTTGCTGACCGTTAATCCGGAAGCCATCTACAGGCATTCGACCAAAGAAGATTACTACATCCTCGACAGGAAAACAGGGAATCTGGTGAAGATCACCACAGCTGGTAAAGCCATGTACGGTACATTCTCGCCTAACGGAGACAAATTGGCCTTTGTGCGTGACAACAACCTCTTCTACTACGAGCTCGCCTCCGGAAAGGAAGTCGCAGTAAGCAATGACGGCAGCAAAAACGCGATCATCAACGGGGCCACTGATTGGGTGTACGAAGAAGAATTCAGCATGGATGTGGCGTTCGCATGGTCGGCCAACGGAGAGCAGATTGCGTATTACCGGTTCGATGAATCAAGAGTGAAGGAGTTCAATCTTACATACTACGGTGAGCTCTATCCGAAAGAAGAACAATACAAGTATCCGAAGGCCGGTGAAGAAAATTCCTCAGTCAGCCTGAACATTTTTTCGCTCAAGAACAAGAAGTCCACCAGGATCGCCGAAACGGGAAAGGAATGGGAATACATCCCCAGAATTGCCTGGACAAAGAATCCGGACATCCTCAGTTTTCAGCGTAGCAATCGTCATCAGAATGTACTGGAACTCGTTCTTTACAACACAGCAAGCCAAGACAGCAAAGTGGTATTGCGTGAAGAAAACAGTTCATTTATAGAGATCACCGACGACCTCACCTTTTTGGATAACGGCAAGCAATTCATCTGGACATCCAGCAAAAGCGGATTCAATCATATCTACCTGTACAACCTTGACGGCACCATAGCCAAACAGGTCACAAGTGGCAACTATGACGTAACACGCTATTACGGCTTCGATGAGAAGTCGGGTATTTTCTATTTCCAGAGTACAGAAAGGAGTCCGCTTGAAAGGCAACTGTACGCGGTCTCCCTGAAAGGGAAGAAGAAAAAACTGAGTGAGGTAGCAGGTATCCACAATGCAGAATTCAGTGCGGGCATGCGTTATTTCGCTGATACCTACTCTTCGCTGGGAAGCCCGCATACCTGTACACTGAACAGCAGTGCGGACGGAAAAGTCATACGGACGCTGACCGACAATGCTGCTGTACGCAAGGCGCTTCAGGAGTATCGCCTGGGCAAATGCGACACCTTGAGTTGCCTCACTGCCGATGGCGTACGGCTTTACGGCTGGATGATCACCCCGCCGGCGTTCGACCCGAACAAGAAATATCCTGTTCTGATGCATGTTTACGGTGGCCCGGGGGTACAAACGGTCACCAACGACTGGGATGGTCCCAATTATCTCTGGCATCAGTTCCTGGCGCAAAAGGGATATATCGTGGTGAGCTTTGATAACAGGGGAACGCCTGGCAGGGGACTCGCATTCGCAAATTGCATCTATAAAGACATGGGAAATATCGAAGTGCAAGATCAGCTTAGCGTGCTGGATTTTCTGAAAACCAAATCTTATGTGGATGAAAAACGCGTTGGTGTCTGGGGGTGGAGTTTTGGAGGTTATATGAGTTCGCTGCTGCTCACCAAAGGAAAAGGAAGTTTCAAAGCTGGTATCGCTGTGGCACCGGTCACCAACTGGCGCTATTACGACAGCATCTACACTGAGCGTTATTTGCAGACTCCGCAGGAAAATCCCAAAGGATATGAAGATAATTCGCCTCTTAATTTCGCCAAGAACATAAAGGGTAATTACCTCATTGTTCACGGTACCGCTGATGACAACGTTCATTTTCAAAACGCGGTCAGTATGGTTAACAGTATGATTTCTGCCAACGTAAATTTTGA
>CAZPCA010000189.1:0-1622 GCA_964584995.1 uncultured Bifidobacterium sp. | reverse complement strand
CACCGATCAATTATGCGAAAGACCTCCAGGGTAGCTTCCTGCTGGTACACGGCTCCACCGACGACAACGTACACATGCAGAATACCATGGATTTTGTAACAGCCCTGGTGAAAGCCAACAAGCCTTTCGATCTCTTCATCTACCCTAATAAGAACCACGGCATCGGTGGCGGAAACACTCGTCTGCATCTCTACACGAAGATGACTGATTTCCTGTTGGAAAACCTATGACAACAGCTTGACTTCAATCCCCATCTCTTATAGATTTTACTGACCGCCCTATTCAAATCCTGACCGCATACGTCATGCTTCATGTCAATACCGTTGTTTTATTGTTGGGAAGCAACCTCGGACAGCCCATGGTTCAGCTGGAAAAAGCCATACACGGCATTCAGCAAACCATTGGAGAAGTTTTCATGAAGTCAAGGATTTACCGCAGCAGTGCCTGGGGCAAAACAAACCAGCCGGATTTTCTGAATCAGGCTTTATGTGTACGGACAATCCTGAACCCGGAGGAGGTCTTAGATCAAATCCGTGCACTGGAACATGCCGCAGGAAGGAAAAGAGAAGTGAAATGGGGTCCGCGCATCATCGACATTGACATCTTGTATTACAACGAAATGATTTTACAATCCGAACAACTCAGCATACCTCACCCAGAGATCCCGAACAGAAGATTCACCCTCCTTCCGCTGGAGGAAATCATACCCGACTATCTTCATCCCGCATACCTGAAAACACCAACGGAACTATTACAACACTGTACCGACGAAGGCGAGGTGGTGGTCCTATGAAAAACATACTTCTTCCCTCCCACTATCAGTACATCGTCATCGAAGGCAATATCGGTGCGGGCAAAACATCTCTCGCGAATATTCTCGCCACTAAGTTCAATGCCCATGCGGTCATGGAATCCTTTGCTGAGAATACTTTTTTACCTCAATTCTATGAAAACCCGGAGCGTTTTGCCTTTCCACTGGAGATGTCGTTCCTGGCAGAACGCTACCAGCAATTGAAAAGCGAACAGGACCATGCCGAAAAAAACAGAGAACTGCTGGTGGGCGACTACCTTTTTGAAAAGAGCTTGCTTTTTGCACAAGTAAATCTTCAAGGTGCTGAATTAGAATTATTTACAAGATTCTATCACCTCATCAATCCTACATTAAAAACGCCGGATGTCATCCTGTATCTGCACAGAAGTACGGAGGCCCTTCTGAAGAACATCGCTCACAGAGGGAGAACTTACGAAAAAAGCATAAAAGGGGATTATCTGGAAAAACTCAGCCAGCGCTATCTAGACCATCTTTTATCGATTGAAAATCAAAATATTATATTGATCGAATCAGATTCTCTGGATTTTGTGCATAACAGTGAAGATTTGCTTTTCATTCTGGACCATTTGTCAGGCCATACGCAAAAGGGTCTGTTGCATCTGCGTTTTGAAAAGTAGTTTTTCATGTTAATTTACGACTAATTAACAGACAGTTAATTGGATATTCGTTAAGTTTGCATGTTCACCATAAACTGCAGTTTGAATGAAAATCAAATCATTAATCGCACTGTTTGTTCTGGCTACTGTACCATCCCTTTATGCACAGGAAAGTCAGAACTCCTCTTCGGTTT
>CAZPCA010000188.1:2273-4304 GCA_964584995.1 uncultured Bifidobacterium sp. | reverse complement strand
GGTGTCTATGAAATGGATTTAACGGGCATGCCGGCCGGTATTTATTCGTGGGTTGTTTCGAATAGAGAAGGTCGTAAAGTAGAAAAGCTGGTGCTGCAGTAGATTCGCTCCGACGACCTTCGAAGAAGCCTCTCAAGACACCCATTGGTTTCCGTTTACTTTCAAAACGGGCCCTGATGGGTGTTTTTGCATCGCTGAGTATGAGTTTCGTACCCGATGCTTTGTACATTTGTACAGATTATGCGCGTGCTCCGTAAAACCATCTATTTTCTGTTTTTATTTCTGCTAGTCGGGGTCGTTGCAATCCTGATTTACCTGGCTTCTCAAAAACCGCATTACAACGGGAGTCTAAAGCTGAACGGCCTAAAAGAACAGGTGGAGGTGATATATGACTTCTACGGCATCCCTCATATTTATGCAGCCAGCGAAGAGGATGCATACTTCGCTTTGGGATATGTACATGCGCAGGACCGGCTTTTCCAGATGGAAATGACCAGACGGGTCGCTTCAGGTCGCTTGTCGGAAATTCTAGGCGCTGATTTTGTGCAGACCGATGCCTTCTTTAAAACACTGGGCTTGAAAGAACATGCCGAGGCCTCCGCTATGACGTACCTGCGGGGTGATTCGCTCCCTCACCAGCGATCCGCAAAAGCGTATTTGGCAGGTGTCAACAGCTTCATCGAAACCGGTACTACGCCTGTGGAGTTTACCATGCTGGGTATTGAAAAAGAGCTTTACAAGGAAGCTGATCTGCTCTTGTCTTCAGAGTACATGGCGTTCAATTTCGCCATGGCTTTTCGGACGGATCCGCTGATGAGTTTTATCCAGTCCAAACTGGGCAGCCCATATCTAACTGCGCTCGTTGGAGGATATCTCCCGGGAACTCGCACTATGCCGGTTAATGTGGACACATCAGGTGGCCGTGATTCACTGATAGCTTCGGTATTTTCCCAGCACAGCGTAACAGCTGTTTTGGATCGGATACCTGTTCCACCGATTACCGGTAGCAATGGATGGGTCATCGCTCCATCCAGATCCCAGAGCGGAAAAGTGATGGTGGGAAATGATACGCATATCGGATTCGGTCAACCCGCAATATGGTATGAAGCGCATTTGGAATATCCCGGGTTCAGTTTTTACGGCAATTACCTGCCGGGTCTTCCATTTGCAGCATTGGGGCACTCCCGCAATTTGGGTTGGGGGCTGACGATGCTTGAGAACGATGATGTGGATTTTTATGCCCTGCGTATTAAGCCGGGCGACAGTACATTGTACTGGACCGATGGTAGATGGGCTGCTTTGAAAAGAACGGTCAAAACCATCAAGGTAAAGGGAGAAGAGGACAGAGCATTGATTGTCGAGGAGAGTCATCAGGGGCCGCTGGTTCATCGGGTGATGCCTGAATGGCAGCGGGTCACGGACGGTCCGGTCGCTATGATGTGGACCCATCTTCGCTTCATGAATAATCTGATCCCCGTGACCTATGGACTGAATCATGCACGGAACATGCAAGACTTCAGATCGGCGGTTTCAACCCTCATTTCGCCGGGGCTGAATGTGATGTATGGTGACAATGACGGTAACATCGCCTGGTGGGCTGCCGGTCGTCTGGTGAAAAGGTCTGTCGAGGTGAATCCATTGTTATTGGTGGATGGTTCGCGCTATAACCTGGACCCTTCGGGGTATTACGACTTCAGCAGCAATCCGCATGCGGTGAATCCTCCGGAAGGGATTGTTTTTTCTGCCAACCATCAGCCTGATTCAATGCCGGGAATGGGCTTTTATCCTGGATACTATGTGCCAGAGGATCGTGCCCTGCGCATAGAGCAATTGTTCGCAGAGAAGAAAAAGTTCAATGTGGAGGACTTGCAACGTATCGGTCTGGACACTAAATCTCCCGTCACACCGAAGGTCGCCGAAGCGATCATGAATTCCATTCGTACAGATGTGAAGCAAAAATCATCCCTGCACGCGACTGCCGCAAAACTCCTGTTGATGTGGGATGGCAGTCATGGACTACGCGATCAGGGG
>CAZPCA010000188.1:0-2263 GCA_964584995.1 uncultured Bifidobacterium sp. | reverse complement strand
GTCTTCCATCAGGTCTGAGGTGAAGCAGAAGTCTGCGCTACATGCCTCGGCAGCAAAATTGTTATTGTTGTGGGATGGTAGTCACGATTTGCGCGATCAGGGCCCTGTTATCTATTACAAGTTGTTGTATCATATCTTGCAGAGTGCCATGGAAGATGAACTCGGCGAAGAAAACTTCAAGGTGTTCCTCGGTACGCATGTGTTGCGCAGTTCAGTGCTGCCACTTGTTCAGAATGACAGTACGGTTTGGTGGAACGATGTGAACACACGGGATGTGGTGGAGTCGCGGAACATGATATTTGAAAAGGCCTTCGACCGGACTGTGGAAGAATTGACACAGCAACTGGGTTCGAATACCGATTCATGGGAGTGGGGTAGGGTGCACATCCTTGAGCACAAGCATCCGATAGGTATGAAGGAGCCCTTCAACATAGTGTTCAATGTAGGGCCATACGCTGTGCCTGGCGGACAGGAGGTTATCAACCAGTTCGGATTCGACCTGTCGGGCGATGGGATGTATAAAGTGCGGTTCGGTCCTGCCATGCGCATTCTGTACGATTTTGCGGACATCGACAACGCAAAAGGCATCCTTCCGACCGGGCAATCGGGTAACCTGATGAGCCGGTACTATTATGATCAGGCGATCATGTATAATACGGGAAAGATGCGCAAGCAAAAGATGAATCGTGCAGAGATAGAATCGAATCGAAGCGGTCGTCTTACATTAGAGCCGCGTTGATTCTCAGTATTAAACTTTGCCGATCACTTTCAGGATTTTTTTCGCCAGGATACAGGCTATCTTCTCGTTCGACTCATGCGTCCATCCTCCGATGTGCGGGCTTAGCACTACGTTTTCAGCATGAATAAGGTAGTGGAAAGGAGCGGGCAGGGCAGATGATTCTATGTGCTCGAAACTGATGCTTTCGTATTCCAGAACATCGAGCGCAGCACCACTTATTTTACCTGTTTTCAGTCCTTCACATACAGCTGCAGTGTCCACGTTCTTGCCCCTGGCGGTGTTGATCAGTATGAAGCTTTTTTTGAAAGCGCGGATCCAATCCTCATTGACCATGTAGGTGGTTTCGGCACTGAGAGGAACGTGCAGGCTTACCACATCCGCTTCCGTGAAAATTCGTTTCATGTCGCATTGTTCCACGAAGGGGAAAGTCGCGGAGTCCACCTGGATGTAAGGATCGTAAACGAGTTGTCGTACTTCCATGCCGCGTAGCCTCTTGGCGAACGACTTTCCCATGTTCCCGAAACCGATAAGGGCCACGGTTTTTCCTTCCAGCTCCTGGCCTCTGTTTTCCTCTCTCCGCCAGATTCCCCGGCGTACTTCAGCGTCAGCACGAATCAAATGGTTGTTCAGGGCAAGCAGCATTCCAAGGGCGTGTTCTCCTACGGCGGTACTGTTACCTTCCGGAGCGTTGACGCATACAATGCCTGTGGTACTAGCTGCTTCCGTATCGATGTTCTCCATGCCGGCTCCGGCTCTGGCGATACAGCTCAGCCCCTGGCTTTGACGGATAAAATCAGCATCTATTTTGAATCGGCTGCGGATAGCGATAGCATCAAATTCACCAATCCTTCGGATGACATCTTCCCGCGACCATGTGTACCCTTCCACTACCTTACACCCCCCTTCTTGTAAAAGCCGGGTCAGCAGCGGATGCATGGTATCAATCAGTAAAACGACGGGCTTGTCCATTCGTCAGAGCAGAGAACCGTTGAGCAGCAAGGCTGCGATACTGAAATAAATGATCAGGCCTGTCACGTCTACCAGGGTGGCGATGAACGGAGCGCTGGAGGTAGCGGGGTCCGCCCCCAGATGTTTTAACAGCAAGGGCATCATGGAGCCCATCACGGTGCCCCAAAGGACTACAAACATGACGGATATTCCTATCGTTAGTCCGATGGCCAGCCAGTGTTCACCGTAAAGCCCTGTGAAAAAGTTCCAGGTGCCCACCCGCGCAAAACCGAGTAGTCCAAGTATGAGTCCCAAAAGCACACCGGTGATGATCTCTCTGCGCATGATTTTCCACCAGTCGCCGACCTTTATCTCTCCCAATGCGAGGGCGCGGATGATCAGGGTGGAGGCCTGTGAGCCGGAGTTCCCTCCGCTGGAAACGATCAGCGGGATGAAGAGCGCCAGTACAATCGCCTTTGCGATTTCATGTTCGAAGAAGCCCATGGCAGAAGCGGTGAACAGTTCTCCGATGAACAGGACGACGAGCCAGGGTGCCCTCTTGCGGATCATCTCCCC
>CAZPCA010000187.1:0-4342 GCA_964584995.1 uncultured Bifidobacterium sp. | reverse complement strand
TCCGTCACCGGTAAGATCGCTTACGGCATATCCTGTTGTGAAGGCGGCTATATCGTTGTCCAATGTGACCTGATCGAAGAAATCAACTACTTCATCCTGAGGCGCAAGATCGCCACTGTAAAGCGCCCAAACTCCGGGTAACACTTCGGTCATATTGCTTCCGAAGGCCTGCGTGGCCGCATTACTGAAATCATAAGTTGTTGTATTCGTGATAGTAACAGGAGCTGCGCTCCAGGTCTGAACAGCATTTCGGTGCACTAGGGCGATGTAATAACTATTGCCTACCAGCGCGCCCGGCAAGGTAAGTCCGGCCTGGCCATCGGTGCCTAATAGCGTCGTACTACTGGCTACAATCGTGGTGGGGCTCAGCGGGTCCCTGAGTTCTATGATCAAGGAGTCGGACACTGTCGGAGTGGTTCCTACACCTGCATTGAGCAAAGCCGCCACATTGCTTCCCACACCATCAAAATACCCCTGAATGAATGCTTTGACTGTCAGCGATGCGCTGGTGACCGTACTGAAGGCTGTAGCCGAGAATGCCGTATCACAATTTGAGCGGATCACACTGATCAATCCGGAAGCGGCCCCGGCTGGGACTTCCGCTTTAATCTGACTGTCGTTGACCACGAGGAATCCGGCTGTGATACCATTGAATCTTACATGATTAACACCCAGGAAACCACTACCGTTCACTGTCACTGTGTCGCCGGCCACACCGGTCGCGGGTGTAAAACCACTTATGCCAAGTACCGCCGGTTGTGTAACACTGTAAACGGAAGAAGTAGTACAACCACCGGAGGAAGTGACGGTTACTGTATAGCTTCCTGCGGCAAGGCCGGAGATATCCTGGGTGGTGGCACCATTGCTCCATTGATAAGAAAGAGGAACAGAGCAACTGTTGGCACTTAGGTCGATGCTTCCAGTCGCGGAGCCCGTACAGGCCACATTGGTTACTGCAGCGCTCAGCAGTGCGGGTGCACAGGGCTTGGGAGCGAAGGCCACGCCACGGAAAACTGTATTGGTGGAGGCAGTAGCGAGCAATGTCGCCGTTGACCCGGCGCCAGCATCGGTGATCCGTACCAGACGATTGGCATTGGCCTCCACGGTAGTTGCATACACTATTGGATTGGCTCCGCTGAAATCAACGGTCAAGCCACGGGCTCCGGTATTATTCGCCCCGGTGGAGGTTGAAAGCGTATAGGCCAAAGACCAGGTAGTACCACTCAATATCCATTTTTGGATTCCCCCTGTGCCGGCGGTAGTACGGTCATCTGCAACATAAATGATGTTGCCTGCTGGGTTTATGGCAAATCCATACGGAGAGGAGCCTGTACCGGTGGAGAATACACTTACAGGACTTGCCGTGGTGAGCGGAAGGGAAGAAAACCTGTTCAATCCAAGGGTGGTGGCCGATCCTGAGGTGAAATACAGGTCCCCGTTAAAAATACCCAATACCCGCGCATTCGAAGTAGACACCCCGGCGGCGGCTGATTGTGTTCCGAAATAGGCTACACCATTGCCACCGCTTCCCCAATAATCGTTCAGGGGGCCCTTTACCGCCGAACGGAAATTATTTGCATTCAGCAGCGAACTCGTCCCGGCTGCACGTTGTACAGTTCCACACAAATTCACCTGGTTGATGACCCTGTTGTTCGTCGCAGAAGGAGAGGTTGCTACTCCTGCCGTTCCGACAGCAGCATCGTATCCGCTTAGGACAATCACTGTACTATCCAATGAACGTGTGATATACCCCTCGGATGTGGCCGTACCACTGCCTGTCAGGCGGGCAGAGGATGGCATTGACACTGAATTAACGGCTGTGCCGGGTGTTAGCGCATTGAATTCACGCAGAAAAACCGGAGTAGCGGCATTGGACAATGCAGCACTTCCATCTCCCACCTGCAATACCACCAGGTTGCCGGAGGTGAACGGTGATTGCGGAAACCGGATACCGCTCAGCGCCGGGAATAAGACCTCGCCTGAAGCAGGATTCGCACTCACATATTTTATCACCTGTGCGGTGGTGGTATTCCTTATCTGTATGTTCAGATCATAACTGAAATCGCCATTGGTCGTGAATTGCCCGATCAACACCCTGTTCGAACCGGTCGGGAAGGCACCGACTTGTTCTCCGAGTACTCCCCAGGAGGAATTGGTGGTGATGAAACTGTTGCCGATGACGGAGCCGTCGCTGAAAACATCTGCCAGGGCAGTGGCCACATCCCCCAGACTGGTAAGAGGGGTCAGTGGTGGATTCAAGGCGGTATTGTAAACGCCGTCGGCCGAGCTGAGTGCCGGGGCGGCGGAAGGATCATTATTGGTCAGGATGCCGGCACCGAATGATAGGTTGGCGCCACCTGCGACATTATCCTCGGATTTCACCACAGCAAATCGGCTGGAGGTAACCCCACCACAAGACACGTATGAATCCAGTATGCTTGTGCCCTGGCTCAGAAACCCGTTCGCAGCAAGCGGACCTACGCTACCGTTAGGATGATTGAAGAATTGCGTAGTAGTCGAAATCCTCAGGGGATGGGTGTTTTCACCGAATACCGCCTGTACTCCCCACCCCGGTGCCAGATCAGCATATATCCTCCAGGTCACCGATCCGGAAGGCAATGTACCTGTGGAATAACCCACCCCGGAAAGTGCGTTGCTGGCGTTGGCTGAATCCGCGGAATTGCTCACGTAATACTTCTCCACGAAAATGCCTTCGAGCCCCTGAGCCCCTAATTGCACATTGATCATCAACAGCATTGCAGCCATAGTAATACAATTTCTCAGCCTCACATGGAGTGCTGTTCCTGCATTAAACATTTGCTTCATCTTTATCATTCTTTATTTGTTTATGGACAATCAGATCAAGTGGAGGTGATTCGAACGGAATCAGTAAAGTTCACATTCGTCACATCCGGGAAAGTCCACAACTTTACGGCCTTCGTTTGAACAGAATATTACCCGTACGCTAAGTATTATTCTCACCAAAGGGTAGGGAAGGACGGTAGTATTTGAAAAATCAACAGTTTATGGTATACCCTTGGCGGCCCCCATCTTAAATTATTGTAAAGCGGATATTGCCGTAACATTTGATTAATGTCCTATGATCAATCCCGGGAGAAGGGGGTATTAAAAAAGAAAAGGAAACAGTTCGCTCCAGTCGAATCCGCAATGCCCGGACTATCGCACTTTTCTACTTATAGAGTGCATAAATGAAACCGCTTTCCTAAAACCTTTGGTGGTTTCAATGTTCGTTCAAAAAACAAGCATGTTGTTGCACCATGGATGTCACGGCCATTGTTAATGAAATTTACTATCTTTGCACTCTCTAATCACTTGATAGTAAGCGCTTAGGGGTTTTATTGGTCTCATAGTTCAACGGATAGAATAGAAGTTTCCTAAACTTTAGATGTGGGTTCGATTCCCGCTGAGACCACACTCTACTTCAATTGACAATCGGGCGAAAGAAGGATTCGACCAATGTTCCCCGCGGAGAGCAATGCGGCTTTTTTTATTTAATGTATTGACAGATAAATTTTTAACTCAGAAATCATCCCTCAACATTAAGAAAATCGCGTAGGTATTATCCTAAAGTGTACCTTAGTTGCTCAATTCATCAACACACTCCCTATTCACATGAAAAAATTACTCACGCTGGCGCTCCTCGTCGCCACTACCTTCTTGTCTTGTAAGAAAGACGACGATAACTCAACGGGAACACCATCTACAGGTGGAGGCTCGTCTGCACTCACCGTCGATAACAAAATTCGTCCGTTGTTTGTGGATTACACAGCTACTTGGTGTGGCCCATGTGGTCAGTACGGCGGACCTGCGTTTGACGCAACGCTTGCTCAGGAAGGAACACTGCTTACAGCAATGAAGGTTTACTCCACATCTTCCAATCCCGGCATGGGACACCCCTTCTATACTTCGATGACCTCAGCTTTCGGAGTTTCAGGCATTCCAGATTTCTGGGTGAATAATACAAGCGTAAACACCAATTCTTCCAGTGTCATCAACTCCGCGACCGGTATTCAAAACGATACCGCTAAACTGATTGCCGGTGTTGCACTGAAAAAGCAAGTCGAAGGAGATAGCCTTGTCATTACAACTAAGACCAAGTTCTTCAAATCTCAAACTGCAGGAAACGATTATTACCTCGCCGTTTATGTGGTAGAAGACAATGTTATAGGTGGACAATTAGTAGGTTCAACACAAAATGCAAATTATGATCACCGAAATATTTTGCGTGCTTCGCCTAACTCTGTGTATTACGGCTCCACATTGAACAGCGCTCAGGCGATTACACAAGACCAGGTATTTGATAAAACGTACAAGGTTTACC
>CAZPCA010000186.1:0-4346 GCA_964584995.1 uncultured Bifidobacterium sp. | reverse complement strand
AACGGTTTGTGGCGCATAGAAAAAATTCAGCCTGCAAGTAACAACCCGAAAATTCGAAGAGTGTGTAATTTTTGGTGAATTGTCACATCTGCTTGGCGAAAACAAGCAGCGATGGAAACTGCAGGCGCCTTGTATTCTATATTAACAATTTTTTACCCCCCCAAATGAAATTATTTTATTGATTATCAATAATTTTAATATTTAAAACAGCGTTTGAAAGAGCAATCCTAAGCCATTAAGCATCTTATACACTGGCATGACAAAAAAGTAAAAAATCATCACGATTCGTTTGCACTTTTCGAAGAAGCAGTGCTAAAGCCAGCCGATTGCGCTTACCTCCGGGTACCTGGTTTTAGCATTTTATTAAAACTTCTTGCATTTTGTTTGATAAATAATTTGCCGGGTTGAGGGTGGGGCTCTGTGTAAATCCCTTCATTTCTTGTCTCCGTGTTTAAAACACCCGCGGCTGGGGAGCTTCGTGTCTCTTAGTGCTCTTAGAGCCTTAGTGGTTAAAAATCAATGTACTCCAGCGGCGGGGACTCCGTGCTTCTCCATGCCCTCCTATTCTCCGTGGTAAAACACCCGCGCACTGGGGGGCTAAGTGACCCTTCGTGTGCTTAGTGCATTAGTGGTTAAAAATCAATGCACACCAAGGGCGGGGGCTCCGTGCACCTCTATGCCTTTCTTGTCTCCGTGGTGAAAACCCGCGCAATAGGGAACTTAGTGTTCCTTAGTGTGCTTCGTGCCTTAGTGGTTAAAAGCAACTGCACTCCAGGGCCGGAGACTCTCACTACAGCAACCGCCATCCACAAAAAGAGCCGCCCCCTTGCGGAGACGGCCCTGAAAATTGACAAACACTGTTTTTACTCGCTGAGCTTAATGAGTCGCTCCTGCACTAAGGTATCATCACCCAACAACTCCACGAAGTAAACACCCTCGGGTAATCCGGAGACATCCACCGTGAATTGCTGTGCCGTATCGTAATTGAAGTTGCGCTCCTGCATAAGCAATTTGCCACCGGCATCGCGTACGCTGATGAGCACCTCGCCTTTAACCGGCTGCTTGAGTTGCAGCGTGACGCGACCAGCCGTCGGATTCGGATAAACCAACATGCCCTGAGCCGCCTCATCACTGATTCTTGCACAAGAAGTCAGTGCCACGGTGATGCTCCGGGTGACCGACTGTCCGCAGGCATTGCCCGTCTTCACAGCCACAAATTGCGAAGCCGTAGCGCCAGTGGCCCATGTCGCAGTGATGTTCTTGCTGCCCTGTCCGGTAATGACAGGACTGCCCGTAAGGGTCCAGATATAACTGCTGGCGCCGGAGACCGTCGGTGTACTGAAGGTATTGGCTGCGTTGATGCACACCGGTGTAGGACCGGTGATGCTGGCAGGACGGGCAGGCACCATGGTAACGGTCATGGATCGCGCAGTACTACTGCCGCATCCATTGACAGCGGTCACGGAGATACTTCCTGCCACATTGTTCCATTTCACACCTACCGTAGCGGTTCCCTGTCCGCTCATGATGGTAGCACCTGTCGGTACACTCCACTGATAATTGCTGATCCCGCTTACCAGCGATACCGTGTAGGTAAGCGTTCCGGTATTACACAATGCAGCGGATGGTCCGGTGATGGACGTCGGCGTAGTGGGCAGATTGAGTGTAATACTGCGCGACCGCAGCGTACTGGTTCCGCAAACGTTGCTCGCAGTAACACCTACGTTACCGCCGTTGAAGGCTGCTGTGGTGAACACTTTCAGTACGTTTCCGGTAGCGCTGCCCACCACCTGCAAACCAGCAGGAATGGTCCAGTTGTAACTCATGGCCCTTGAGGTGGCCGCCACCGACCAGGTAGCACTATCGCCGGCACAAAGGCGTGCAGGACCGGAGATGGCACCGGGCGTCAGCGGGGCGGTGGACGCATATTGTACCGTTGCAGAGGAGGTGCGGGATGTACAAATCGTAGCTGCCGTCACTCCGATGCTACCACTGATGACGGCATCGATTGCTCCCGCTGACCACGAGACGGTTACCGTAGCAGTACCCTGTCCTGCACTCACGGTCATGCCTGTTGGCACCGTCCATTGGTAATTGGTGGTATTCACACCGTCGCTGATGGGCGCCACGCTGAACTGGGCTGAACCCGCGGCGTAGGGCAAACAAGCATTGAATGTACCCTGGATGGCACCCAAAGCGGGAAGTTCAATCGGTTGTGTCACGGTGAAGCTGTTCGCTATCGTACAGCCATTGGCATCGGTTACATTCACTGCATAAACGCCGGCTTGTATGCCGCTGAGGTCCTGCGAAGAGGATCCGCTGAAGCCTGCAGCACCACCGGTCCAGGCATAACTATAGCCGCCCGTTCCGCCTGTGAGGGTAATATCCACTGCGCCATTGCTGCCGCCAAAGCACTGTACATTGGTCACCGACTGTGTCATGGCCAGCTGAGGAGGCTGAACAACCGTTATGGTCTGAGAAGCGCTGCACTGGTTGGCATCTGTCAGCACGTACGTGTACGTACCGGCCACTACGGTATAGGTACCCAAGCCGTTCAACTGTCCGGTTCCACCGTTTCCGCTCACAATGATCGAGGTCTGGTCACCAAAGCAGAGAATCGGGGCGTTCTGAACAGCACTGATGCTTACAGCCGTCGGTTCAGTGATCACCGCAGTGATGGCCGAAGTACAGCCATTGGCATCGGTCACTGTGTAGGTATAGTTACCTGCTGAAAGATTGCTCTTTACACCCGTTCCGGTATACGGAAGTGTACCGCCGGAAGCAAGCACCGTCACCGCTCCATTGCTACCTCCGTTACAGCTCACATTGCTCTGTGCGCTGAGGGTGGTCTGCAGAAGTTCAGGTTGTGTGAGGACGATGGCAGATGTACTGGTACAGCCTCGCGCATCGCCTACCACCACCGAATAGCTGCCGGGCTGTAATCCGCTCTGCTGTGGCTGGGAGGAACCGTTGCTCCATGTATAGGAGTACGGCAATGTGCCACCCTGCGCCGTCACTGCTACACTTCCGTTGCCGGCTGCGAAGCAGGTTATGTTGGATCCGGAGACGGATGAGGTCAGCAAGGCGGGTTGTGGGATGTGTACGGCTGCCGAAACACTGCATCCATTGGCATCGGTCACGTTGTACGTGTAATTTCCGGTCGATACAGCAGCGAGCGTACCTGTACCGGTGTACGGCAGGGTTCCTCCGGTAGCTGAGATCACCACTTGAGTTGTACCTCCGAAGCAGTTGATGATGCCCGGGACGGCCGTCATTTGCAACAAGGCCGGCTCAGTGATAACCGCTGATACCTGGCTGGAGCATCCATTGCCATCTGTAACTGTGTACGCATAGGTTCCGGCGGCAAGGTTATTCTTGACCCCCGTTCCGCTGTACGGCAGTGTGCCGCCTGTAGCGATCACGCTGACAGCACCGTCGCTCAGGCCATAGCAACTTACGTTGACCTGATTGGATAAGGACACCTGAAGTGCCGATGGCTGCGTGATACTGGTGGCGGCTGTAGTGGTACAACCGCGGGCATCGCTGACCTGCACCGAATAGGTTCCGGGTTGCAGACCAGACAAGGAAGCCGTGCTGCCTCCGTTGCTCCAGCTATAGCTGTACGGCAGTGTACCGCCCTGCACAGCCACCGTTGCCGTACCATTGCCGGCCGCATGACAGATCACATTCGTACTGCTTGCGGAGGAGGTCAACAGCGCCGGTTGCGGAATTTGTACTGAAGCAGCGGCGCTGCAGCCGTTTCCGTCGGTCACTGAGTAGGTATAATTGCCGGTAGTGACAAAAGGCACAGTGCCGGTACCGTTATAGGGAAGCACGCCACCGCTGGCTGTAACTACCACACTGGTACTTTCACCAAAACAATTGATGATGCCGGGCGTGGCGGTCACCTGCAATGCCGATGGCTGAGCGATGTTTATGCTCGCTTGCGCTGAACAACCGTTGGCATCTGTCACTGTGTACTGTTGTACACCTGCCTGCGCAGTAAAGCTACCCGTTCCGGTGTAGGGCGCGGTGCCACCGGCTGCTGTGACCAGCGCCGTAGTGCTGCCACCGTTACAAAGGATTGCGCCTGCGGAAACACTGGCGCTGAGCGCTGCCGGTTGCGGTATATTGACGGTTACGGATGCGAAACAACCGTTCACGTCGGTGACAACGTATGAACTTGATCCGGCAGAAGCTGTGAAGCTGCCTGTGCCGGTGATGGGAGCCGTTCCTCCGCTGGAGCTCACTACCACCGTGGTAGTCCCGCCGAAACAGGAAATGCTTCCCGTGGTAGCTGAAGCTGTTATATTACAGCTGGCCGCATTCACCACATCGCAGGCATT
>CAZPCA010000185.1:0-4371 GCA_964584995.1 uncultured Bifidobacterium sp. | reverse complement strand
AAGAGGCCATAGAGAATTACGCCGGTTGTGCTGTGATCATTTCACACGACCGTTGGTTCCTCGACAGGGTGTGTACGCATATCCTGGCGTTCGAAGGCGATTCCCAGGTGTATTATTTCGAAGGTGGCTACAGCGAGTACGAGGAAGCCAAGAAAAAGCGACTGGGCAATACTGAGCCTCGCCGCTTCCGCTACAAGAAGCTCACGACCTCCTGATATGAAGCCCTCCATCCCGAAAGGAACACGTGATTTCTCTCCCCAGGAAATGCTGCGCAGGAATTACCTTTTCGACTGTATCCGCGGGGCATTCCAGTGTTTTGGATTCTTGCCGCTGGAAACCCCCTCTATGGAAAATCTGTCCACCCTGATGGGTAAGTACGGCGAGGAAGGTGATAAATTGATTTTTAAAATCCTGAATTCAGGAGATTACCTTGAGAAAGCCGATGCTTCAGCCCTCGAGGGAAGAGACAGCAGGAAACTCACCGCTTCCATTTCGGAGAAGGCCTTGCGCTATGACCTTACCGTACCCTTTGCACGGTACGTAGTCATGCATCAGCATGCGATCACTTTTCCTTTCAAGCGCTACCAGATACAGCCGGTATGGAGAGCCGATCGGCCGCAAAAGGGCCGCTACCGCGAGTTTTATCAGTGCGATGCGGATGTGATAGGCAGTACATCCTTGTTGTGTGAACTGGAGCTGCTTCAGCTGATCGATGCGGTGTTTTCTGCGCTTGGTCTTAAAGTGAAAGTGCTTATCAATAACCGTAAAATTCTGAGCGGAATTGCCGAAGTTTTAGGTGAAGCGGATCGCATCGTGGATATCACCGTAGCGATGGATAAGCTCGACAAGATCGGTATGGAGAAGGTGGTGGAGGAACTGCAGGGCAAAGGTGTGAGCGCTGCTGCTATTGCAGGGCTGGAGCCATTGCTGCGGTTCAGCGGCAGTCATCAGGAAAAGCTGGAGTTGTTGTCTTCCATGCTTCAGAATTCCGCTATAGGTCTGAAAGGATTGGATGAAATTCGGCAATTGTGGTCGTATGCAGGGCAGGTGAAATTTTCAGCACTCAATTATGAAATGGACTTGACACTGGCGCGTGGTTTGAATTACTACACCGGAGCGATTTTCGAGGTGAAGGCCGACGATTCGCGCACAACCTTCAGCAGCAGTATCTGCGGTGGTGGGCGTTACGATGACCTTACCGGTATTTTCGGACTGCCTGGAATGTCGGGAGTAGGGATTTCATTCGGTGCGGACCGTATTGCTGATGTGATGGACGAAGCAGGTCTCTTTCCTGAGCAGATTTCCCATTCGACGGATGTGTTGTTCATGCACCTCGGGGAAGAAGAGCTGGAGTACGCGCTGATGCTGACCGATGAGGTACGACAAGCAGGGATAAAAGCGGAACTGTATCCGGATGCGGTGAAAATGAAAAAGCAATTCTCCTATGCGGATGAAAAGAAAATTCCTTTCGTGGTGATTGCAGGCAGACAGGAGCAGGAAAAGGCAACAGTACAAATAAAAAATATCATAACCGGACATCAGGAGGAAGTGGAAAGGGTCGGACTCGTTGCTTATCTCCGCAAAAACATTCCTTGAAATGGAACACCTAGTATCATCGCTACCGTTGGATTTTGAACAGCTGAACGTCATACTGCAGCCTGATACACAACTCCGCATTAGCGGAGAAGCTTTGAATAGAATAGATGCTTGTCGTGCTTTTCTGGACAGGAAGATCAGCGATACGGACCAGGCCTTTTATGGAATCAATACAGGATTCGGTGCACTGTATAACAAATCGGTTTCACGGGAAGATCTCGGGCAATTACAGGTCAATCTGATGGTTTCCCATGCATGTGGTACCGGTGACGAAGTGCCGCAGGACATTGTCCGGCTCATGCTATTTCTAAAGATTCAGGGGCTCAGCTACGGAAACAGCGGTGTGCAAACAGATACCGTTCAGTTGCTGGCTTCATTTTTCAATCACGGTATTCTTCCAGTTGTGTATGAACAGGGTTCTTTGGGTGCGTCGGGCGACCTGTCACCGCTGGCTCATCTGTGTCTGCCGTTGATCGGTCTGGGTGAGGTCTATGTAAAGGGTAAGAAGATGCCGGCGGCTCAGGCTTTGCAACAAGCCGGACTGAAGCCTGTCGAGTTGAAATCCAAAGAGGGTCTCGCGTTGTTGAACGGGACTCAGTTCATGAGTGCTTACGGTCTATGGTGCATCCTAAAGGCCTACGAGCTGGAGACATACGCAGACCTCATTGCCGCCATGTCACTGGAAGGCTTTGATGGGCGCATAGAACCGTTCCATGCCTTGATACAGGATATACGTCCTCACAGAGGACAAGTACTCACGGCGTCCCGTATACGTGATTGGTTAATGGGGAGTCAACTGATCACCCGAACCAAGGCCCATGTACAGGATCCGTATGCGTTCCGCTGCATTCCGCAGGTCCACGGTGCCAGCAAGGATGCCTTGGAGTATGTGGCTGGAGTCTTCACTACCGAGATGAATGCAGTCACCGATAATCCTACGGTGTTTCCGGATAGCGACCTCATCATCTCGGCGGGCAATTTTCACGGACAACCCCTTGCGCTTGCGCTTGACTTCCTCGCTATTGCGCTCGCTGAATTAGGAAATATTTCAGAGCGCAGGACCTATCAGCTCATTAGCGGTCAGCGCGGTTTGCCCGCATTTCTTATCGCCAACCCCGGTCTCGACTCCGGCTTGATGATACCGCAATACACGGCAGCTTCCATAGTCAGCCAGAACAAGCAACTCTGCACACCGGCCTCCGTGGATTCCATCGTTTCGTCTAACGGCCAGGAAGACCATGTAAGCATGGGGGCGAATGCGGCGGTGAAGCTCCTGAAAGTCGTCAATAATCTGGAACGTATCCTTGCAATCGAACTCATGAATGCGGCACAGGCCCTGGACTTCCGTCGTCCGCTTCAATCTTCAGCGCCCATCGAAAAACTGCATGCTGAATTCCGTTCTGTTGTGCCGTTCATCAGTAAGGACAGGCTCATGTATCCCGACATCCATCGCAGCATAGAATTCCTGCGAGAAAATAAACCTCAACACTTCCTGAAAGCATGAAAATGAAAAAGAATCTCTTTGGTACGGCACTATGTGTTTTTGCCTCGCTGACGCTCCTGGCGCAGGCCCCTCGTAGGGATCAGTTGGAATCTCGTCCCTATAAGCCTGGATACTTCGACAAAGACATCATGAAAGGAGTCGAGCAGTTCGAGGAGACCGCAAAGCCGAAAAAACAGAAGGCAACGCTAAAGGCTGATGTCTCCCAGCTCAAGTGGTATCCGAAGTCGGTCGATGAATTCAATGCATGGTGGAAAAATCAACCCATATCGCAAGGTAACTCGTCCACTTGCTGGTCCTTCAGTACCACCTCCTTTTTCGAGACAGAAGTGTACCGCCAGACAAAACAAGTGGTGAAGATTTCTGAAATGTTTACTGCTTATTGGGAGTTTGTGGAAAAAGCACGTGGATTTGTGCGCGATAGAGGGAATTCCAATTTTGATGAGGGGTCTGAGGGGAATGCGGTGGTCCGCATGTACAAAACATACGGTGTCGTGCCCCTTGAAGTGTATACCGGATTGAAGCCCGGACAATCTTTTCACAGCCACGAGAAAATGGTGGCAGAAATGAAAGCGTATCTGCAAACGGTAAAAGCTGGCAATGCCTGGAACGAAGAAGCGGTGATTGCGACCATCAAGTCCATCATGAATTTCCATATGGGCGAACCACCGGTAAAGTTCCGCTATAACAACAAGGATATCACTCCCCGCCAATATGTGACCGAAGTCCTGCGGCTCAATATGGATGATTACATCGACGTCACCTCCATCATGAACAAGCCTTACTGGAAGCAGGTGGAGTACGAAGTGCCGGATAACTGGTGGCACGATAGTACCTATTACAATGTGCCATTGCAGGATTATATGGCGGTCGTCAAAAACGCAGTCCGTAAAGGATATACCATGATGATCGGGGGTGATGTTTCCGAGCCCGGTTTCGATCCATGGAATCAGATTGCTTTTGTTCCGACCTTCGATATTCCTTCCGAGTATATAGACGAAAGCGCCCGTATGATGCGTTTTGCGAATGGAAGCACCACCGATGATCATGGCATGCACCTGGTCGGGTATTTGGAAAAAGACGGAAGCGATTGGTACCTGGTGAAAGATTCAGGTTCCGGTTCCCGTAACTGCGGCGCTGAAAGCAAGAATTTCGGCTATTATTTCATGCACGAAGATTATGTGAAGCTCAAGATGATGGGTATTCTCGTGCACAGGGATATGGTCAGGGATCTCCTGCTGAAGTTCAAGTGATGTGTACGCTTTGTTGAGAAG
>CAZPCA010000184.1:0-4407 GCA_964584995.1 uncultured Bifidobacterium sp. | reverse complement strand
GGTGTGGAAAAGATCGCCCGCGATGCGCTGGCCTACCTTAACAATTGCCAAATGATCTACGTTTCTTTTGATGTAGACAGTATGGATAGCTCTATCTCCAAAGGAACCGGGACACCCGTACGCAACGGGATCACGGAAAAAGAAGCCGGTTCGCTTTGTGTGCGGTTGATACAGAACGAAAAGGTGTGTTGCTTTGAAATCGCTGAGGTGAATCCCACACTCGACAAGGAAAACCTGATGGCGGAGAACACTTTCGAAATATTGCAGCGCGTAGTGGCACAGATTGCCTGACGATTAAGCTCCGTTTCATACACATTTACCTGTCGATAATCCCTGCGCTTTTTTTAGAGTGCAGCATCGGTGCTTTGCCATAACCTGTAATTTTGTAGCCATGGTATTCGAAAGGGAAATCAGAGAGTCCGTCACAAGCGCGTTTACACAGTGTTTTGCTGCGGTGATAAAAGCCGAAGACGTACTGCTCCAGCCCACCCGGAAGGATTTCGAAGGGGATATCACCCTCGTGACCTTCAACCTGGCCAAAATTGCCGGTAAAAGTCCAGATGCTGTAGGACAGTTATTAGGTGAATACCTGATGCTCCACGAGCAACACCTTTCCGCCTTTAATGTTGTCAAAGGATTTCTAAATCTCGTACTTAAACCAGAAGCATGGCTGATGGTGTACGAGCAGGCGATGGCTGACAAATCGTACTGGTCTTCTGCATCTACCGACGCCAGTGCCGCACATCCTGTGCTGGTGGAGTACAGTTCACCCAACACGAATAAGCCCCTGCACCTCGGACATATCCGCAATATACTGCTCGGATACAGCACCGCTGAAATCCTCAAGGCTACCGGTAACCCTGTACGCAAAGTAAACCTAATCAACGACAGGGGCATTCATATCTGCAAGTCGATGCTGGCCTGGCAGAAGTCAGGCAATGGTGAAACGCCGGAATCGAGTGGCATTAAGGGGGACCACCTGGTCGGGAAATACTACGTGGAATTCGACAGGTTGTACCGTAAGGAGTGCGACGATCTCGTGGCATCCGGACACAGCGCCGAAGAAGCGAAGAAACTTGCACCGGTGATGTTGGAAGCACAGGAAATGCTTCGCAAATGGGAGGCTGGAGATGAAGCCGTAGTGTCACTTTGGAAAGAGATGAACGCATGGGTATATGCCGGCTTCGATGTTACCTATACCATGCTGGGCGTGGATTTCGACCAGTTTTATTACGAGTCTGAAATGTACCTACTGGGAAAGCAGATTGTGCAGGATGGTCTGGATAAAGGCGTCTTCTACCGCAAGGAGGACGGCTCCGTTTGGGTGGATCTCACCGACGAAGGACTCGATGAGAAGTTATTGCTGCGCGGCGACGGTACAAGTGTATACATCACCCAGGACCTCGGCACTGCACGGAAGCGGTACGAGGAAACCCGGTTCAGCCGCCTGATTTATGTGGTCGGTAACGAGCAGGACTATCACTTCAAGGTGTTGAAGCTGATCCTGAAAAAAATGGGCTATGTATGGTGGGATTCCCTGTACCACCTCAGCTATAACATGGTGGATCTTCCCTCCGGTAAGATGAAATCCAGAGAAGGTACCGTGGTGGATGCGGATGAACTCATTGCAGAGATGGTGGCAGAAGCAGAGAAAATCACGCGCGAGCTCGGCAAGATCGACGATTTCTCGGGCGAGGAGGCTCGGGAACTTTACCGTATGATTGGTCTCGGAGCCTTAAAATATTTCATCCTGAAAGTGGATCCCGAGAAGCGTATGCTGTTCAACCCCGAGGAGTCGATCGATTTCAACGGAAACACAGGGCCCTTCATCCAGTACACCTATGCGCGGATTCAATCGGTGCTGCGCAAGGGTGAGCAATACCCCGAGCTACAGGCCGGCGACACGTTTAGGCCTTCGGCGTACGGCCACCTCAGCGCCAAGGAAAAGGAACTGGTCAAGCAGGTATTGAAATACCCTTATATGCTCAGTGAAGCGGCAGAACGGTTCAGTCCGGCCCTGGTAGCCAATTATGTTTACGACCTGGCCAAACTGTATAATCAGTTTTACCACGATTGTCCGATTGTGGACCTCGCCGAACTTGAGGTTTCCAGGTTCCGCCTGCATCTCTGCCGCGCTGCTGCCGGCGTCATCTCCCGCTCTCTCACCCTGCTGGGCATTGCAGTTCCATCTCGAATGTAAGGTATGCTGTCGCCCCGCCGATTCTTGGTCCTGGTATTGCTGGTCATCGTCGCCAATGCGCTGCTTGTTTTCAGTGTCACGGTCCATACAAACCAGCGTCGTTCCCAAGCGATTCCTGTTGCAGCGCTCAAAACCGGCGATGTGGTACTGCGCAAGGGCTACGGACTCATGAGTGCCGTTTTCCGCAAGGCCAATACGCAGGAGGCGGAATTCAGTCATGCCGGTATCGTGCTGCGTAAAGGCACAAGCGTTTTTGTCGCACATCTGCAGCAGGAGCAGACCGAAAATGCCCTGCAGCTGGAATCGCTGGAGCAATTCACCGACCAAAACGTATGCTCCAAAGCGGCCGTGTGCCGGTTCGATCTCAGCGATCTGCAGCGAATGCAGCTTTACTTGCAGGTGGAAGATGCACTAAAAGAACAGAAAACGTTCGATACTTCCTTTGATCTTGCGGATAGCAAATCCATGTATTGCACCGAGTGGATCCGTCACCTACTGGTCGTGACGACTGGCGATACCGCCTACATTCCCTGTAGCAACAGCGGCGATTTCCGCTACATTGCACCCGACAATATCTACCGCAATCCTCACGCCCGCATCCTATGCTCCATTCATTATTGAGCCATCCGGTCAACTATACGCTTGTAGTACTTATGTTCGTGCTGACGCCGGCCTGTTCCCGCGACGAAGGTCCGCGACCGGTGGCAGAGAAATTCCTCGAAGCGCTCGAAGCACGCGACTACAGCACGGCAGCCGGTTACGGTGCCCGCGAAACCGTGAAACTGCTCCGTCAGCTGGAGAAGATAGATGCGCTGAACGGCGATTCAGTGACTGCACCCAAAAAAATCATCATCGTTTCGGAAGACATACAGGGTAAAACGGCTATCGTCTATTTCCGCGAAGAGGGGGAGGAGTACGATCAGCGTATCACCCTGAAAAAGGTGGAGGAAGGCGAGAAGGCTGAGTGGAAGGTGGCCATGCAAAAAGAAGAAATCCGCAAGGTGAGTGAATGAGTTCCCACACAGATTGTACCTTTGAACTATCATGTTAGTACCCTTTCAACAGCTTCCCGATTCCTGCCGTCTATGGCTGTTCCAGTCTGACCGCTCCCTTTCGCCGGAGGAATGTGCCACGACGGCTGAGTGTTTGTCCAGCTTTCTTTCCGAGTGGACCGCTCATCAGCAGGAGCTTATGGCTTCCTTTGATATAGGTGAAAACCGGTACTTGGTCATCGCGGTCAACGAAGCCGCCACGGCGGCAAGCGGTTGTTCACTCGATAAACTGCATCATACAGTCCGCGGACTCGGTCAGGAACTGGGCGTGGATTTCTTCAACCGCATGCTGGTGACAGTACGTAGCCCTCAAGGCGACCTGAAGGTTTGTACATTGCAGGAAGCAGGTCGACGTATTGAGGAGGGAGAACTCAAGCCGGATGCCCTTGTTTTCGATACAACGATTGCCACCGTTGGGGATTACCGTCATGCATTCGTTAAACCGCTGGGATCCACCTGGCTCAGCCGTTACCAAAAAGTGCAATGACCTTCCTTCAACGGATTCCGGGGCCCGAATGGGTAAAGAACCTCATCAGGATATTGATCCTGTTCTTTTTGTTTTTTCTTGTTTTGAAGGGCGTGCAGTGGTTTCTGGCCTGGCACTTCGAGCACCCGATTCATCCCAAATAGGCACGCAGTGCTTAGTGCTGCCTTGTGCGAATGCGCATATTGAGCAGCTCTACGATGAGCGAGAACGCCATGGCGAAATAGATATAGCCCTTGGGCACTTCGTAATGAAAGGCCTCTACGGTCAGCATGAAACCGATCATGAGCAGGAACGACAGCGCCAGCATTTTTATGGTAGGGTGCTTGTTCACGAAATCGGAAACCGCCTTGGCGGCAGCCAGCATCACCAACATCGAAACGATGACCGCGATGATCATGATGCTCACATGATCCACCAGGCCAACGGCTGTGAGGATTGAGTCAAAAGAGAAGACAATGTCGAGTCCGATGATTTGCGCGATGGCCGCGTTCATGGTCAGTTTTTTGATGCCGCCCTGCGAAAGGTGCTCTTCCTTCGCGATTTTACCATGGATCTCGGAAGTACTTTTGGCCATCAGGAACAAGCCTCCGAACAGGAGTACCAGGTCCCGGCCGCTGAAAGCATGGTCTGCCACAGTAATGAAGGGTTCTTTTAGTCCCACGATCCAG
>CAZPCA010000183.1:3768-4427 GCA_964584995.1 uncultured Bifidobacterium sp. | reverse complement strand
CACAAAGGCACTCGCCGGGAAAGCCGACAATAAAATCGTTTCTTCCATTGTGCGTGAACTATTGGCAAAAGGTACCTGATGAGTTTGTTTTGTCGAGATATCTTATAACCTGCATAGCCCTTGAAAAATTCAGGGGCTATTTTTTTGAGTTGAACTTTCTATGACTTGATTACTATGCTCTGAAAACTCAGTGGGTAACGAATTTTGATTTCTGGTATTTGGGAGCTTCATCAGGCAGTTTCTCTTCCTGAATCTTTTTAAAAATATTTCTCTATTTGTAAATGATTCGTTATAGGTATTGAAGGTTAATGATTCGAATCTGAATATACCAAGTGAAAGTCCTACATGTGTTGGAGGATTCTAGCGCTGCCCTAATTCAAAACTACGAAGCGGCATACAAATAGATCGTAGAAATAACTTGAAATGGGAAACAACACTTGAGGGCGCTTAGTGTTTTTTTCGGGGGCTTCCAGCCCCGCCCCAACTCAAAATTACGAAGCGAAAGACCAATAGTCGGTAGAAAAATATGTATAATCGGGTAAAAGCGTTTGCGCGTATTTGTAGAATAGTCAGGGGCTCCAGTACCGCCCTAATTCAAAACTACAAAGTGGTGTACAAATAGAAGGCAGGAGTTCATTTGTAATACGCATAAACACTTG
>CAZPCA010000183.1:1724-3758 GCA_964584995.1 uncultured Bifidobacterium sp. | reverse complement strand
AAAATTACAAAACGAAAGGCCAATAGTCGGTAGAGAAGTATTTAGAATCGGGTAAAAGCGTTTGCATGGGTTTGTAGAATTTTCCGGGGCTTCCAGCCTCGCTCCACTTCAGAAATTCAAGCAGGGGAATAAATCTGCGAAAGAAATATAGGATTAGATGCAGGTCTTTTCTAACTATTTGAATTGTACTCCGAGCCCATCGTATCACCGCTAAACACGAAAACAAGCATGAAGAAAATATGCTAAAAAATATTTAAGTAAGTCTAACCTCATTTGTAAATGGTGGAATGTATTTTCATCGGTAGCCCTAATGTTCTTGCAAGTTTCTGGTTCTTTATGTTCGGTAAAGTCGGTCCGACCAAGTTAGCCATGGAATGTGCGGATTGGTTCGGTATCCGTACATTTCCAGAAAGTCAATGGTAGTGACTAGTCAACTTTCCTATATCCTTCTGCAACCTTTTCTTTCAGACTTCGTCTAAAGGATTTGGCGCGTGTTGGATTTTGCCTTTTTTGCCTGCTTTTTTTCGAGTCAGGCCCTTTCTTATACGAATGGATTTCTTGCCCTGTCCGCAACTAACCTTACAGGATTTTCGTAAGAAATCTTGAAAATTGCCCCATCACCACAAAACCAGCCAAACCATGTTCTCCAGATTACCATTGAAAATCGTGTCGGTACTGCTGCCGTTACTTTTTTCTTGCATCATACAGCCTGCGCTTGCACAAGCTCCCGACGCTGAATTTGAAGCGAACGATACCATCGTCTGCATTGGAAACACCGTTGTGTTCACAGACCTTTCTGTTCCCGGCTCAGCAGCGATTACTGCCTGGAACTGGTCTTTCGGTGATGGTGGGGTGTCCTCACAGCAAAATCCTGTTTATGCCTACACGACGGGAGGGAATTTCCTCGTACGTTTGATTGTAAGCGATGCCAACGGGAATACCGATACCGTCACGCATACCGTCTATGTACTCATTGCACAAGCATTGAATAACATTGTACGTATTTGTTCGCCCCAGTCCTCTGCCTCCATCATTGCCTTGGATCCGGGTATCCAGGGCGTGACCGGCACCTGGTTCACCTCCTCAGCAGCCACCATCGCAAATCCGAATAACGATACAACGCAGATCGGCAATCTGCTGAGCGGTACATATTTATTTTTCTGGGTGGTTTCCGACGGAACCTGCAGCGATGCGGATCAGGTAACGGTCATCGTGGATCAGCCGGTAACGGCGAATGCAGGTCCTGATCAGCAGATTTGTGCTGTGCCGGGGACGAGCAATCTGGCCGCTGCTAATCCATCTCCCGGAACAGGACTGTGGTCCACAACGAGTACGGCCAACATACTCAATCCTTCGAACCGTAATTCAGCTGTTTCGGGATTGACCATACCCGGTACGTACACCTTTGTTTGGACGGCTACCAACGGAGTATGTGTGTCACGGGATACCATGAATATAGTGGTGTCGACTCCAGTACCTGCAGCAGCAGGCCCCGATCAGCAAATCTGTGCTCAGTCGGGTACAGCTTCGCTATCAGCAACGAACCCCGCTCCGGCTAGCGGTCAATGGACCACCTCTTCATCAGCTATGATAGCCAATCCTTCCTCACCGACTTCTACTGTGACGGGGATGAACAATGCCGGAACCTATACTTTTATCTGGACAGTGACCAGTGGAGCCTGTATCACGCGTGATACGGTTATCATCACGTCCACGCCGATCATAGCAGCCAATGCTGGTCCTGATCAGCAGATCTGTTCGCTTCCCGGCTCAACACTCTTATCGGCCAACAATCCATCGCCTGGAACGGGAGTATGGACTGCATTGGGCGCAGGAACCATCGCATCTCCTACAGCGGCTTCAACTCCAGTCAGCGGACTTCAGTTGCCCGGGACTTACACTTTTGTATGGACCATAACCAACGGAGCATGTATCAGCAGTGATACAGTACGCATCCTCGTTCAGAATCCCTCATTCGCCAATGCCGGACCGGATCAAACACTTTGTGCGGTGAGTACCGCTACTGTATCAGGC
>CAZPCA010000183.1:0-1714 GCA_964584995.1 uncultured Bifidobacterium sp. | reverse complement strand
AACAATCCTGCACCGGGAACTTCGCTCTGGCTGAGCCTTGGTTCAGCAACGGTTACCAATCCGAATGCTTTCACGACCACTGTCAACAACCTGGTAGCAGGGAACAATTCCTTTGTTTATGTAGTGAACATCGGAGGTTGCGTTTCTGCAGATACGGTCACACTGCGTGTGGATACGGCCGTGATAGCGAATGCAGGACCTGACCAGCAGATTTGCCAATCCTCATCACTCGTTACCTTGAACGGCAATAACCCTTCGCCCGGCACCGGCTTGTGGACCAAACTCAACGGTGGTACCATCACGAATCCTACAAGTCCAAGTACAACGGTGACGGGTTTACCCCCCGGCACACATCGATTCGTTTGGACCATCACCAACGGCGCCTGCATCTCCCGCGATACAGTACGCATTGTGGTGAGCGTTCAGATTCCGTCGAACGCTGGTTTGGATCAGCAGGTTTGTCAGGGCGTTCCCGTAGGTTTGTCGGGAAACAATCCATTCCCGGCCACCGGACTTTGGACCACGACATCGGGTGCAATCATCGTATCTCCTGCTAGTGCGAACACAGCAGTAAACAATATCCTCGCCACCGGTACTTACACTTTCGTGTGGACGGTCACCAATGGTGCTTGCGTGTTGAGTGATACCGTAAGAATAACGATTGATTCGGCAGCGATTCCCAATGCAGGACCAGATCAGCAGATCTGCCAGACTTCATCGGTTGTTACATTGAACGCTAATAGCCCATCGCCTGGCAACGGCTTATGGACAGGTCTCAATGGTGGTGTGATTACAAATCCAACGAGTCCTGTCACCACGGTAACGGGCTTGCCTCCGGGCACACATCCATTCGTCTGGACCATCACCAACGGCGCCTGCATCTCCCGCGATACTGTGCGCATTGTGGTGAGTGTTCAGATTCCGTCGAATGGAGGTTTGGATCAGCAACTTTGCCAGGGAGTTCCCGTTAACCTATCGGGAAACAATCCATTCCCTGCTACCGGACTCTGGACCACGACATCGGGTGCGATTATTGTGTCGCCAACGAATGCGAACACAGCAGTAAACAATATTCTTACCACAGGGACTTACACTTTCGTGTGGACAGTCACCAATGGTGCTTGCGTGCTGAGCGATACTGTAAGGATAACGATTGATTCGGCAGCGATTGCCAATGCAGGTCCCGATCAGCAGATCTGCCAGACTGCATCGGTTGTTACATTGAACGCTAATAGCCCATCGCCTGGCAACGGCTTATGGACAGGTCTCAATGGTGGTGTGATTACAAATCCAACGAGTCCTGTCACCACGGTAACGGGCTTGCCTCCGGGCACACATCCATTCGTCTGGACCATCACCAACGGCGCCTGCATCTCCCGCGATACTGTGCGCATTGTGGTGAGTGTTCAGATTCCGTCGAATGGAGGTTTGGATCAGCAACTTTGCCAGGGAGTTCCCGTTAACCTATCGGGAAACAATCCATTCCCTGCTACCGGACTCTGGACCACGACATCGGGTGCGATTATTGTGTCGCCAACGAATGCGAACACAGCAGTAAACAATATTCTTACCACAGGGACTTACACTTTCGTGTGGACAGTCACCAATGGTGCTTGCGTGCTGAGGGATACCGTGCGTATCACGATTGATTCGCTAGTGCCTGCCAATGCAGGAGTGGATCTGCAACTGTGTCAGCAATTCACGGCAACGCTGA
>CAZPCA010000182.1:0-4492 GCA_964584995.1 uncultured Bifidobacterium sp. | reverse complement strand
CTCCGAAGAGGACAGATTTACAGTCTGTTGCCGTTGGCCACTTGGCTATCTCCCCAAACCGTGTCATGGCTGGCCTTGATTGACCATAGGTTCATGGCAACATCACTGACATCCCCGCTAACCACCACTGAATTACTGGAGCCGATGGAGGGATTCGAACCCCCGACCTACTGATTACAAATCAGTAGCTCTGACCAGCTGAGCTACATCGGCTTGAATTTCAAGGAACTACAATACTCTCCCAAAATTGGGACTGCAAATGTAGTGAATTCTGTCTTTCAAACAAGTTTAGCACTAAAAAATTTCAGATAAATGCAATCTGGACCACTTACCGGCTCAAGGGCGTGTTCTATACACACCTTTTTCAATCCCTTCCTGCCGTCTTGATCCAGGGCCGCTGCCAAATGCTGCCATCCTTGAAAACAACCCGTACCAAATAAGAGCCATCCGCCCATTTGGATGTATCTAAGCGGTGGTTTTTGCCCGTACCCGCTATACGCTTGTCAAGTACTTTTCCGCTCGCATCCATGAGAAAAATCTCCTCCACAACTTTTTCGGTGGCTATTTCCAGGTAGTCTGAACCAGGATTGGGAAACAACACCGGATGCGTAGAATTTCCGGCAGACTCCAATCCCGTAGACAAATTCCCCGAATTGATTCGTATTAGATATACCCTCCGGAACCCAAAACTCTCGTTGGTAGCCCATTGTGTACCGGCGCCCGGAAAAGAAATAAAGGTGGTATTGGGACGCCAGTTAAAATTGGAAGTAGATAAGGACACATTATCGGAGTACTCCTCCAGCCCAAAATAATATGTACCCGGCGCAAGGGTGAGCGGACTGCCTGCCAGATTGTTCACCCTAAGCGTAATCCATCCCGCCGCCGCACTGGTAAAAATGTGGAAGCCGGAACGGCCGACAAGTAAAGAGGGTAAGCCTCCGGAAACCGAATATACCACTACACGGGTGGTATCACCCAGCGTTGGCGCATTGACCCGAAAACTTACAGAGGTGATGAGGTCGGTAGTTTGCAGGGTAAATACCTGACCAAGAATACCTGTAATTCCATTGCCAATGCCCAAGGCTCCGTTGACGACATTGTTGTCACGTGCCATCACCGTATCGGAAATGAGCAGGCCGAAGGACGCAGTATCGTTGAAAGGATTCAGGTCGGTTACTGCCCCGGTATTGCAGGACATTTGCACCCTGTAATTGCCAATGCCTGGAGGGGTCCAGGTCTGGGCAGGTACTAAGAAAACAGAAGAAGACGGAGTGAGATTAGAGGACGATGCACCTGTAGTAAATTGTTGCACTGCCCCCTGGAAGACACTGGCGTTGAAATTGGCGGTCGGCAATACGTTGGCCCCCTTGTTGGTCAAGACTGCTCCAAAACTAAATGGACCGATTTGCTGATCCGGAACGATGGTATAGGCAGGCTGCCAGCGAAGACTGTCCAGGGCAAGGTCGTTCGCAATTTGCGAGGCGCTATCGAGCTCGTAGGCAAACAGGATGTCGCAGGTTGTATCCTGCAATACGCCGGCAATGGTGAACTCTCCAGGAACAAAACTGTCGGTGATGAATAAGCCACCGGCAGTAGCCCCCGTAGGTGTCAGTAGCCCTACGTCACCGTTAACATTGTGATTGATGAAAGTGGGGGCACCCTGTGGCAACTGCAGCCGTACCAAACTGGCCTGGGTGCCGGTTGCAGTCTGATCGAAGGCCCACAGAAAGGGACCACCGGGCGAAAGTCCATCGTAGGAAATCCCGTACGCACCCGCCAGGGTGTGGATGGATTGAGGTATGGAAGCAAGCACGGTACCCGAAAGATCCACTTCCACCAGCGGAGAACCGAAATTGCTGATCCAGAAACCCCCAGCGTTATTATTGGAGGTCGGACAATAGGTAATGGAACGCGCGTTGAATCCAATGGAAGACACATTGATGGTGCTCACGAGCGTTTTGGTGACGGGATCGACTTTTTTGATGATGCTGGTATTGTCGGCCATGTAGAGGTAGGTGCCGTCGAATGTCATGGAGCGAACACCTGATGTGGCGGTGCCAACGCCAGCTATCCGGAAACCGGAAGTAAGCACGCCAGCAGGTGACAATGTAAAGAGTGAGTCTTTACTAAATTTAGAAACCCACCATTCGGTACCTGTCCAGGCTACGCCAACAAAACCACTGCTGGCACTGACCGCCGAATCCAAAAATGCGGTGAACTGAACGTCAAAGAGGGCCGTGGTGCCGGGTGCAGTGATAATGCCTTTCTGTCCCTGCAAATCACCTATGCTGAATGTGGCGTCTGCAGCTTGGGTGAAGAAGGGTGTTGCGCCAGGTACAACATCTGCTGATTGCGCATACACCGAGCAAGTAATGTGTAAACAAAAGAATGTAAAAATCAGAATGCGTTTCATGTGTTCAGGTATTGGATGTCTAAAAATAACAAAAAACTGAAATGCGCTCCTACCCTGTTGTTCCGGCACTCATAAAAAAAAGCGGCACACGCTTCAGTATGCCGCTCCTGTTATTTTCAGATACACTTATTCGCCGCGCTGCTTTTCCTTGTGGCGGGTGATCTGCTTGCGCAGGGCATCCACCGCATTATCGGTGGCCTCCTCAAAGGTCTTACATTGTTCGCGTGCGAAAAGGGTTTTACCGGGCGTAGAGATTTTTATCTCCGCAACCTTGTTGCCTTTGTCTTCCGATTTATCGAGGCGGAGAAAAACCTCGCTCTCGATAATGGACTCGTAAAAATGGGTCAGTTTATCGACTTTCTCTTCAACAAACTGCAACAACTTGCGATCGGCATCGAAATGGATGGACTGAACTTTAACCTTCATAGTCTTTGTTTTTTAAAATGGTTATGCTTTGGGGAAAGCCTGTTTATAGACTTCCTTGAGTTTCTCGATGGAATTATGGGTATAGACCTGTGTGGCAGCCAGACTGCTATGGCCTAAGATTTCCTTTATGGCATTGATATCCGCTCCCTGATTCAACATGGCTGTAGCAAAAGTGTGACGAAGCACGTGGGGGCTTCTTTTCTTCCCTGTAAAAACCAAACTTACTTTCTCCTTCACAATCCGGTAAACGAACACCGGACTCATAGGGTTACCGTTATTGTCGAGAAAAAAACGCCCTCCCGAAACATTTTTTTCCATCTGAAATGCAGCACGCAGGTCCATGTATTTCTGCAGACTTGCCTTGAAACCATGGGTGATGGGTACCTGCCGCACTTTGTTGCGCTTACCCAATACTGTTACAGTGAGGTTATAGAGGTTCACATCCTTGCATTCGAGACCGATAAGTTCTGAGAGGCGGACGCCGGTCCTGTAAAAAAAATCCAGTATGAGCACATCCCTGACCGCCTCGTAACTGTCCGCATGCTGCGAGAGCAAGTCGAACAATTGCTGCATTTTCTGCTCATCGATATACTCCGGCAACTTCTTCCTCGTTTTCGGAGCCTGCACTTTGAGCATGGGGTTGCGTTCTATCTTTTTATCCCGCAAGAGAAAGCGATACAAAGTGCGAAGCGTGGTGATCTTTCTATTCACCGAACGTGGGTCGAGCCCCTGTTCCATGAGGGAGACAATCCAGGAGCGAATAATGAAATGGGTCGCTTCGCTATATTCCTTGAACTGATAATTGTCCTGCAGGTAGTGTTCGAACTGCTTTAAATCGGTCTCATAGGAAACCACCGTATGCACGGACGAACGTTTTTCGTGCCGCAGGTAGGAAATGAAAGCCTCGTGTTCGTTGGTCATGATAAGCGTACCTGAACTCTAAAGGAAGAAAGAAAAAAAGGAGGAATTATTGCCTCATTTTGATAAAGATAGGTACGAATGGAGGGAAAAGCGAGGGTTCCGGAAAAATAAAAATCCGGACTCTTGGGGAGCCCGGATGTAAGTATATGACAGACAGTCTGAATCAGGCCTGAACCTGCGACTGAAGCTGGAGGCGGTAAATGGCCTTCTTGATTTCTGTACGGCGGGAAACTGATGGCTTCTCAAAAGCCTGGCGTGCACGCAGCTGCTTCACGGTACCGGTCTTCTCGAATTTCTTCTTGTACTTCTTCAGCGCTTTGTCGATGGTTTCGTTTTCCTTGATAGGGACAATGATCATGGTATTTTTAGAATTGGAATGCAAAGATACACAGACTTTTATTTAAAACAAGCAAATTTTCGAACATTTACTGATCCGAAGCCAGATGCCCGGAAAATATTAGAAGTTGATTTACAATGACTTTCAGTTATATTGAAAAAGGCTTCTAAGCTCCTTCAGGGTGGACTTGTAATCGTTTTCCAACTGCATGGTCAATCCGAGCAATCCGCCGATTTCCAGATTCCTGCCCTTACGCTCAATCTCCTTGCACACTTCTGCAAGCCTGGCGGCACCTATGTTAAGACATGTGCCTTTGAGCTTATGTGCCCCTTTCCACATGCCGGTAAAGTCTCCCTTCTCGAAATGCTGGCGTATCTCTTCCGTACTCAACGGAG
>CAZPCA010000181.1:0-4497 GCA_964584995.1 uncultured Bifidobacterium sp. | reverse complement strand
TCACCATAAGTATCGCCATCGGCATCCGCATAAAACGTAGAGGTGGCGAAAGGAGCATCCGCCACAGCGAATACGATGGGTGTTGTGCCTCCGGCAGGATTGACCGTATTACCCGCACCCGTCCAGATTCCGTCTGCAGAAGTACCCGGACAAGCGGAAACAGCACCGGTAGCTACATCGCGTGATTCGACGCGCTGTACACCTGTTGACAGGGCGGTGGGTATGTACGCACCCCAGGCACCCGTTGTGCCATCTACTCCGGTGGTATACCAGGTAGAGTAATCGGTTGTGATACCGTCCGACTCCACCCAGCTTCCGTAGAGCGGGCGACCGGAACCGGTAGTATTATCATAAAGGAAAACCATGTTTTCAGCGGAACCGAGTGAGCTGCCTTTTACAGCACGACCGGTGGAAGTGCTCAACATGGTGATGGTATTGCTTGAACGCACGCTTTGCACCAGTGAAGTTCCACCTGCACCATCATTCAATTGCACGTAGAAATACACCGCATTACCGGCAGCGAACACAGCATTGCCTGTGGGCACCATCGCAAACCAGCCCGTATATGCACCGGTAGCATCGGTGGTGAATTCACCGTATCGACCTGATGTTGTGAATTCGTTGCCGCTCATCAGGGAGCCAGCAAGGGATTTATTGTTGGACTGTCCGGTGATGTACCCGTCCACTCCCGATGTGTTATTTACAACATAGAAGTTGCCCGGAGCAATCGACAAGCCCAAAGCGGCATTGTTGCTGGCGCCCGATGTGTAACGGTAAGTGGCGTTGGGCGCAAGGTCGCTAATTGTAAGACGACAGGCATAAGGCAACCTGCTGGCACCTGCTGAGCCGTTGATGGCATACTGGGGAAGAATTACTTCCGACAATGAGGCAGCACCACTTATCGCAATGGCAGAACTGGTAGCTACCGAAAGAGTTCCGGATGAGGCGGTAAGCGTGTAAGCACCCGCAGTGCTGAATTGGATGGTGTTGAATGTGGCTACTCCATTTACAAATGCTACACTGGTAGTACCGGAAATAGTACCGGGACCGGATGCCACCGTGAGATCGCAAGTACCTACGTACGTATTGTCAATCGTCAAATCAGGACGCAAAGCCCTTACGGAAAAAGTACTGATAGTGCTATTAATGATGCCTGCAGCAGGAAAGCTCTGGAAGGCCACCTGAGAAGCCACATCCAACACATTGAATGCAGCGCTTGTTCCGGCGGTCAAAACGTCACCGGAAGTTTGTGTGGCCGTGAGGGTGATACCTGCTCCGGAAGATGATAAACTCAATCCACTCACGATTACAGAACTCGTACCGGCATTGATGGTGCCACTGGCTGTACCACCAAGAGTACCGCCACCCGCATTGGTAAGCGTGAACGAGGTATTAGATGCCACATTGGCAGAACTACCGGATGCATCCAGTGCATTTACCACTACAGAAAAAGAAGAGCCAGCAGTCGGACTGGCAGGAGAGATCGACCCTACGCCAAGATTGGTCGCTACCGCACCGGATGCATTTACGCTTCCGCCGATGGCGAGCCCGTATAAACCGGCTGATGAAGAACTGAAGCCCCAGCCCCCAGTCGTAGTTTGTCCACTGTCAAAATAACGGAAGGTGATGGTGGTATTTCCATCCAGGTTTTGTAATGCAGCAATACCTGTCAAATCAATTTGACCAAGCGTTGCAGGAGTTCCTACGGTAACAGAAGGACTACCAATCAAAGTAAAATTCACGCCGTCTAAACTGTATGCAAATTGACTGCTTACTCCAGGCGCTGCAGCAAATGTGGAGGTGCCCACAAATCGTGCATCGATGGACGAAAGCGACAACGTATATCCACCTGCAGCGCTCAATGTGAACTGGAAATAGTCGCTATTACTTGTACTGATTCCATTGTTCTGAAAGCCAACAGTACGGAATGAATTTGTACCAGTACTAGAAGCTGCCCCAGCCCCCCTTGTCAAAAGATTGGATGCATCAAGGTTGGCATTGTAGACATCCGCAGCGGAAGTGGCCGGACTCGACTCACCGAAAAAATCCCAGGCGGCTATCTGACCCGTACTGGCAGTATAATTCAAAATGAATACTGCGCAAGCTAAAGTCCTTAGCCAATTTCTGAAAGAATTCTTCGAATTCAAACGTGTTAACTGTACCAGTTTTTTCATTGTATAATTTGTTTTTGTTTTTGCAGCTGCGGTAACAATCTCTTCGAAGCTTTCAAGTGGATTTTAACCAAGTCCTGGAAGCACTCTCAATAAATTGTTCTATCTAATCCATGTACTAAATCTTCTTCAATGCATTCAAAATCGATGTTCCATAGGGCCAAAACACACCCTTAGAAGTTATGCAATTAAGCAAATTTTTCAGCACCACGCAAGCAGTTTCAGAAGAATGTTGGAAGAAATCCTCCATGTGTCAGAATTAGTTGGGGGAAAGCACAGTTTCCGTAGGTGAAAAACAATGAACAGGGAGATCGAATTACCCAATCAGGCCTTTCGGAAAAACAGACCTGCGAATAGGGATAACACCTATCGGGAGCCTCTGCTCTTAGCCCCCTCGTACTCCCCTTTTACTGCCAAGAGGAGGAAAAAAAACGGGCAGCCTGTTCAGCCACCCGTTTTATCAATCAGGAACCGGATAAACCAGTATCATTTATTCATGTTTACTCTATAATGAGGCGCTTCATCTGTGATTGTTCACCGGCCTCAATGACCACGAAGTAGATGCCGCTTTGCAGATGGTCGATTGCAACCTGACGGGCATTCTGACCGGCAACAGCCTGTCCCTGCTCGAGGGCGATCAACCTTCCGGAAACATCCAGGATGCGGATGCTGAATTCCATCTCTGCCGCCGTGATGAATTGGATATTCACCAGATCGGTCGCTGGATTCGGGAAGAGATTCATTGCAGAGAGCATCTGCACATCGTCGGCCAGACGTGGTGCGCAGTAGATAGAGTTGATGGATATTCCGTTCAACTGACGCAGACCACTGTTACCGCAGGCATTGCTGGCGCGGACCGTGATGGTCTGGTTGGATGCAGCAGTCAATCCCCAGTTCACCGTGATGGACTTGGTACCCTGTCCGCTCACGATTGAAGCACCGGCTGGAACGGTCCAGAAGTAGCTGGAGGCACCGGCCACCGTATTCACCGCGTAGGTGATATTGGTAGCACCCGGACAAACATTGATCGGACCAGTGATTGGTGAAGGAGTACCCGGAGCACCGATGATGGTAAGAGTCCTTGTAGATCCGCTACCGCAAGCATTCGTTCCGACCACAGCAATGGAACCGGTGGTGAATCCACCCGCCACGTTCACGGTGATGGAGGACGTACCCTGACCACTGACGATGGTTACACCCGCAGGAACTGTCCAGTTATATCCTGTAGCATTCGGAGAACCAGCAGTTGTGTAGGTGATATTGGTAGCGCCGCACAGACCGGTAGATTGACCCGTGATGACAGCAGGCGTAGTTGGAATATTAAGGGTTAAGACCTTGGTACGGGCAGGACCATTACCGCATGAATTCATGCAATATACACTCATACTGCCACCGCTGTACCCTGCGTTCACACTTACACTGATGATCTGCGTACCCTGACCGCTCACGATGGTCATACCAGCAGGAGGAGTCCAGATGAATTGACGGGCACGCGCCACGTTAGCTACAGAATACGTAACCACGTCTCCGGCACACACTTTCGTAGGTCCGGAAATAGACGGCGGCGTAACCGGCGCAGTACCGTTCAAATCAATCAAGACGCTGGAAGTTGTTCCCGTAACACAGGAGTTAGAGGCGGTCACCGTCATCTGACCAACAATGCCGGTCTGGATGGCTGCAGGTGTCCATACAACGAAGATGCTATTGGTACCCTGACCACTTACGATACTCATTCCGGTTGGAATCGTCCAGTTATAGGTAGAAACGCCGGCGACAGGTGTTACGCTGAAGGTAGCAGTACCGGTCACGACGGGTACACACTGCTGTGCAGGACCGCTGATGGCACTGATAGCGCCCAGCGTATTCTCGTCAATCAAACCGTCGCAATCATCGTCGATGTTGTTGCAGATTTCAGTAGCACCGGGATTGACAGCGCTATTATTATCGTTACAATCCGTATTGTCTGCAACATACCCTGCCGGTGGAACACATACGGAGATACTTACAGCGGCATCGCCATAGTTATCACCGTCATTGTCCGCATACCAAACACTTGGAATAGTAACAGTGACGTCGAAGCTGCAAGTAGCTGTGTTGCCACCGATGTCGGTAACAGTATAGGTCACCGTGGTAGTGCCGACCGGGAAGACATCACCCGGATTATGCGAGCTGCTTACAGTGAATCCAGCACAGTTATCAGCAGCCACAGGTGCAGTCCAGGTCACCGAAGCACCACACTGGGTGATGTTGGCGGGGCATGCACTGAAGCTAGGTGCCGTTACATCGTCCACGATCACTGTCTGCGTGGCGGTCGTGCTGTTGCCGT
>CAZPCA010000180.1:0-4624 GCA_964584995.1 uncultured Bifidobacterium sp. | reverse complement strand
AAATCCGTAAAATCAACCCGGCCGGCACACAGGTATGGTACAACAATCCCAACGGATTTCTGACTAGCTACGAATACTGGAGCCTGGCCTTCAACTGCGATCTTACGCGATTGGTAGTCGGCGGGTCGAGGGCTCCCTTCGCAATCCCTCTTCCCACTATCACCGGTAACATTATGGAGATAAATCTTGCGAACGGATCCATACTTAGCAATGTAATCGTAGGTTACGGATCCACGTTCAATATTCCCCCGAATATCCAGGAGGTCAGTTCGCTCTGCTTTGCTCCCAACGGCCGTTATTATTTTCTCACCCTCGATACTGTGGGCTGCATAAAGGACGATCTTACCACCATTTTTTTCAAGGCTCCCACCAATTACTCCTTTGACTACTATATTCCGGGGTATGGTTTCGGTACCAAGCAACCCATCAGCGCCATACGCGCCGATGCCACCGCATTCTACACGCAGAATGGCATCACGGTGGAGAAGCGCGATTTGAATACCGGAGCGGTACTGGCTTCTGCATCCATTCCGGGAGGAATCTCCAACAATACTTTTTTAAGCCGTAAAGTCCAGGGTAATGGAGGGCTTGACCTCGATAGCTGTGGCAACGTGTATGTGGGCTCGGGCAACGGAGTGTATAAGTTCAACAGTGCATTGAATCTTCTCTCTTCTGCGAGCACACCGGGGCCGGTTTACGATGTGGATGTTTCCAACAACGGGGATGTAGCCATGTCCGGTAGCAACTTTGCGGGTACGGTTTCACTGGGTGCCTGCCAGCGTTTGAGTTATATCTGCATCACCACGCTCACCACTTTCGCAAGTGCCACCAATGTACAATGCAATGGGCAGTGCAATGGTACTGCCAGCGTGAGTTTACTCGGCGGAACCCCTCCTTACTCCTACCAGTGGAGCAACGGATTCCAGACCGCTTCGTTAGCGGGATTGTGTGCAGGAGTATACACCGTTATCGTGCAGGATGCTGCCGGATTGTCCGATACGGCCACTGTCACGGTAGGTAGTCCGGCCGCGATAACGGTAAGCACATCCGTAGTCAATGCAAGTTGCGGGGCTTCGAACGGTACTGCGACAGCTGCTGTTTCGGGAGGGACACAGCCGTTCTCCTATAGCTGGACACCTTCCGGCGGAACAGCTGCCACAGCATCGGGGTTGAGCGCAGGTACCTATCAGGTGACGGTCACCGATGCTTCGGGATGTACATCAACAGGAAGCGCTACGATTGGCAGCAGCGGAGGCCCCCAAGTGACGGTGGCGGCTGTGGTCAATGCCAGCTGCAACAACAACAGCGACGGTTCAGCCACCGTGAATGCAAGCGGCGGAACTTCTCCTTATACTTATCTGTGGTCAACCACTCCTCCTCAAACATCAGCCACCGCGACCGGACTCGCTGCAGGTAATTATACGGTAACGGTAACGGATGCCAACGGTTGTTCCTCCGTACAAAACGCCCTTGTGGGAGCTCCTACCGCCGTTTCAGCATCCGTTGTAGTGGTCGGTACTTCGTGTAGCAATGGTTCCGACGGTTCGATCACCTTGTCTGCCTCCGGCGGAACTGCTCCTTATACATATATATGGTCCACGACTCCGTCACAGTCGACAGCAACGGCTACAGGTCTGGCGCCCGGTACGTATACGGCTACCGTTACAGATGCCAATGGTTGTACCTATCTGCAAACCGCTACTGTGGGAGCGCCACCGGCTATTACTTCTTCCTTCACGGTCAGCTCTGCAGCTTGTAGCAATAGTAACGACGGTTCTGCGGTACTCACCCCCTCGGGAGGCGTCGCCCCTTATTCATATTTGTGGTCCACCACGCCGCCTCAGACCACCGCAACCGCTACCGGGCTCACAGCCGGAGGGTATACGGCAATCATTACGGATGCGAACGGGTGTACCTATTCGCAATCAGTGACCATCACCGCGCCGGCGGTGATCACTGCGACAACCGCTGCCGTTGCTACAACCTGTGGTGATGCCAATGGTGCGCTGACGGTTTCACCCGCAGGAGGAACGAGTCCGTTCACGTATTTGTGGTCTACTGCTCCGGCGCAGACTACAGTCACTGCGAACGGTCTCGCTGCCGGTACCTATAGCATTGTCGTGACCGATGCCAACGGATGCACCGGTCTGTTCAGTGGGCAGGTAGGAGCTTCTTCCCCTGCAGTGGCATCGGCAGGTAACGACACCACCATACAAGCAGGAACGTCTGTAACGCTGCAGGCCAGCGGTGGAGTTTCGTATGTATGGACTCCCGATAGTAATCTTACTTGTACAAATTGTTCTTCACCGGTCGCCAGTCCATCGGTTAGTACAACGTATTACGTCCTTGTCACGGATGCCGATGGATGTACCGCTACCGACAGCGTTACCATCAGCATAAAGGTAGAAGCGGATTGTGGCGAGATCTATGTGCCCAATGCTTTTTCGCCGGGCGGGGATGCCAATGCTGAAAACGAGAAGCAGTGTGTGTATGGAGATTGCATACAATCCATGACCTTCAGGATTTACACACGCTGGGGAGAATTGGTGTTTGAAACGACGGACAGGAAAAATTGCTGGGATGGAACACATAAAGGCAAAGCCCTGAACAGTGATGTGTATGTCTGGACACTGCAAGCCACTTTGATCGATGGAAGCACCGTGAATAAGAAGGGGGATCTGACTTTGTTCAGGTAAGACAAGTCCGATCCCGGCACTTCCAGTTTTCTCGTACGTTCCTTTGTTTTTCAGATATCATGGTGATTCATTGAGGAATCACCATGCATAGCGTCGCGGCGGACGTTCATTTCATTCGGATTCGCACAGGGGTTCAGAAGAGCTTTCTTGAAAAAAGGGTGTTCAAATGAAACGCATCACAGCTACGCTGTAATCACTGCTCATCACGCCCTCTCGGGCCGAGCAATTATATCAGTTCATAAGCGTATTCCCTTATTGTTCCGGAGGAAGAGGTTGTCCTGCGTGCTTTGGCTGATTCCACGCGCTGACGCTGGCTTTCTTCATTGAAAGACATGTAGTAGCTTGATCGTGCGTTTACACATCGGTAAAGCATATCGATGAACTGATCTTCAAGTCCCTCTGAATTGCACTTTTTCAGTATTCCCTGCTTGGAAATTGTCACCGATATATTTACTCCGGTGCGGTTGAAGTCCAGGTCTTCCAACGCGATTTCCAGAGCGATTTTGGCGTCCCAGAATCCTGAGCCCCGAATGGCACTTAAACTCCCATTTTCTGTGGAGGCCTGTTGTATCTCGTATCCGTTTTTACCAAGCGCCTTCATACAGGCTTTGAATACGGATTCTTTCTGATAGAGAAATGTTTGTTTTTTCATGGTTTATGGTCTGAGCTGGTATCTTGATTCAATTTCTCGCAATTTATGTTTTAAGGCATTTCGCATCAAGTTTAAATCGACTTTAATTGGCACCCATTTGTAAAAATTCCGCCTAATACGACAATAGGATTTCGAATAGGCGCATATTCAGTCAGTTAAGCGACGACCTGCATTTTAGAGAAACAAAAGGAGGATACTGCCTTTAAAATTTGTGTGATTGAATGCCAATGGATTGCAGTGCGTAGTCTGCTAAGATTTGTTTTTCGGCATACAATTATCGTAATATTGCGATATATAATTCCTATGGGAGCGACTAAATCTGAAGAGTTCACAGTAAAGGACAACCGTCTTGCCAGGCATGCCAAGGCTCTGGCACATCCAGCCCGCATCGCCATCTTGCAATTGCTCGTGAAGCGACAGAACTGCATCTGCGGCGACCTGGTGGATATACTTCCCCTATCCCAGTCCACCGTGAGCCAGCACCTGAAAGAACTGAAGGAAGCAGGTTTCATCAAAGGGGAGATTGAAGGCACAAGCGTTTGTTATTGCATCAATGTGCCGGCAGTGGAAAAAGCCCTTGGGGATCTGACTGCGCTCCTGCAGGCATGCACTGTCGTACAACCGAAATGCTGTTAATATACATAATAAATCGTAAGTTACCGATGAATACACCGACCAGCCAAGAGTTGAAAGAACTCGTAAAGCAGAAATACAGTGAAATTGCCGAGCAGGATAAGCAACTGAATGCCACTTCCTGTTGTGGCGCCACGAGCTCTTGTTGCGGAGACGAAGTATATTCCATCATGTCTGAGGACTATGCAGCGATGCCGGGCTACTCTGCAGATGCCGATCTGGCCTTGGGTTGTGGCATTCCTACTGAAGTCGCGCAAATCAAGACCGGTGATACGGTCATAGATCTTGGCAGCGGTGCGGGCAATGACTGCTTCGTTGCGCGGCATTTCTGTGGTGCAGAGGGAAAAGTGATTGGTGTGGACTTTACACCGGCCATGATTGATAAAGCCCGTAAGAATGCTGATAAGTTGGGATTCAATAACGTGGAGTTCAGGCAAGGAGATATTGAACAGCTGCCGGTGGGAGGTCAATCAGCGGATGTGGTTGTAAGCAATTGTGTGTTGAACCTGGTTCCCGATAAACAGCAGGTTTTTGCGGAGATATTCCGCGTACTGAAGCCTGGGGCTCATTTTGTGGTTTCCGATGTAGTATTGAACGGGCATCTCCCGGATGCATGGAAAAATACGGCGGAAATGTACGCAGG
>CAZPCA010000179.1:0-4743 GCA_964584995.1 uncultured Bifidobacterium sp. | reverse complement strand
TGCGCATACGCATTGAATTCGACAAGCCGATGTCAGCGGATGTGCTTCGCCTCGTACCGGGCGTACTCAAGGTGAGCCGGGAGAGGGACACCCAATGGATCATCGATGCCGATCCTGCCAAAGATGTCCGGCAGGAACTGTTCAAACTGGCGGTCGAAAAAGGTACATCCGTGCTTACACTGCAAAAGCTGGAGCAAAACCTGGAGGATATATTCCGCCAGCTTACCGTTGATAAATAATCCATGCAATTAGGCGCCAATTCCTATCTTTGGCGCGCCGAATTCGGCAATAACCCACAAACCCAATATTCTCAACACTATGTCTTACCTCTTTACTTCTGAGTCCGTTTCAGAAGGCCATCCGGATAAAGTGGCCGACCAGATTTCGGATGCGCTGATCGATTACTTTCTGGCATATGACCCTGCCTCAAAAGTGGCCTGCGAAACACTGGTGACCACCGGTCAGGTGGTGTTGGCCGGCGAGGTGAAATCGGATGCCTACCTGGACGTTCAGGATATTGCCCGCGAAGTGATCCGTGATATCGGCTACACGAAAAGTGAATACATGTTCGAAGCGAATTCCTGCGGAATCCTTTCCGCCATTCACGAACAATCGCCAGACATCAATCAGGGTGTTGTCAGAAAGAAACCGGAAGAGCAGGGGGCAGGCGACCAGGGAATGATGTTCGGTTATGCCAGCCGTGAAACCGATAACTATATGCCGCTTCCGCTGGAACTTTCCCATTTGTTGTTGCGCGAGTTGGCAGCCATACGCCGCGAAAAGAAGGTGATGAAATACCTGCGTCCCGATGCGAAGAGTCAGGTGACGATTGAATACTCAGACGATCATCGTCCTGTTCGTATCGATACGATCGTAATCTCCACGCAGCATGATGATTTTGCCGCCGAGAGGAAAATGCTCGATCAGATCACCAGGGATGTGAAAAACATCCTGATCCCCCGCATTATGAAGAAGCTGCCTAAGCGTGTACAGGCGCTCTTCAACGACAAAATCAAATACCACGTCAATCCGACCGGTAAGTTCGTGATCGGCGGCCCACACGGCGATACAGGCCTCACCGGTCGTAAGATCATTGTGGATACCTACGGTGGCAAGGGTGCACACGGTGGCGGTGCGTTTTCCGGCAAAGATCCATCCAAGGTCGATCGCTCAGCTGCGTATGCTGCCCGTCACATTGCCAAGCATCTTGTGGCTGCAGGCGTTTGCGATGAAGCCCTGGTGCAGGTGGCTTATGCTATCGGTGTTGCCCGTCCCGTCGGACTTTATATCAACACCTATGGAACAGCCAAGGTTGCTATGACGGATGGGCAAATCGCCCGCGTTGTAGAGAAGATGACGGAGTTCGATATGCGTCCGTATTTCATCGAGAAGCGCTTTGCGCTCCGTACACCGATCTACCGTGAAACGGCTGCCTATGGTCACATGGGCCGCGAATCGAAAGAGGTAGTGAAAGTGTTCAATAAAGGTCGAAAGAACGAGAAAAAAGTGAAGGTCACGCTGTTCCCCTGGGAAAAATTGAATGCCGTAGACGCTACGCGCAAGGCTTTCGGTTTGAACGGGGCTACGACCAAGAAAACCACTGCAGCGAAACCGTCTGAAAGCAAGAAAGCCTCTTCGGGAACCAAGAAAGCACCCAAGCAGTTGACTTTGCTGGGCTGATACATCAGCGCTGTTATAATGAAAGAGGCTGACCCAAAACACGGGCGGCCTCTTTTGCTTTAGTCGAGTGAGCGGTTGAGAAAATCCAGGAAGGGTAACATGGTGCAGTAGGCCTTTTCGCTCTGCTTCACCAGTTGCTGTTTTCCCGTTGCGGAAAGGTCGAGTTCCTGCGTGACAAGAAAACTTTTCAGTTTCATGTATTCTGCGGCCGGATGGTCGTTTTCTATGCCCTTGGGCATCCGTTTCAGCTGATGGTCTTTTTCGAGTTCTCCAAACGCCTTCCTGAAGGCGGGTTGTTGAAGGATGGAAAGGAACTCTTCCGTATTGTAGTCGATTTCCTGCAGAATTTTCTTCAAAACGCTTGGTTCAGGCAGGTAGAATCCGCCGGCCACGAAACATCCCCAGGGTCCGCCGGGCTCCAGGTGAATGTAAAAGCCGCACGTGGAGGATTTCTTCCCGCCGGCTTTGATGGAAGCGCTGAAATGTGCTTTATAGGGGTCCTTGTTTTTGCTGAACCTAACGTCACGGTAGATACGAAAAGTGCAGTCGGAGGCCCTCAGGTCCAGAAGCGCAGGACTGTGTTTGCCCAGTGTCCTGATGAGCGTATCCACCGTCACTTCGAAATTCGATTTGGCAGCAAGGTATTCCTCCTTGTGCGCAAGGAACCATTCCCTGTTGTTGTTTTTACTGAGGTTTTCCAGAAATCGTAGCGTCTCAGGTAGTATCATGCGTGATTTTTACACTATTCAATATAAATATAAACTGCTGTAATTAAGATCTTTAACATAAAACAGGATACATTGTTTTGTGAATTAAAAAGTATTCTTTTTTACATTTGTCGAGGTAGATGAGAACTTTCAACTTTGAGTTTATATCAGCAACGAACCACTGCTTACATTTCTTGTAAAACAACCAATGAAAACCCCAAAGAAAACGGCAAAACCAAGCGCGGATAAAAAGAAATCTGCGGCCAGCGCCAAGTCCCGGAAGATGGAACCGCTCAAGGCGAAGGAGTTCAAAAATCAAAAACTGGACGACTTCGACGATGAAGAAGATGATGACGATTCCATGGATCCCGAGATGATGGAGGACAACTTCAAGGGCTTCGACGACATGTACGACGACGAAGACGATGATTTATAAGTTGTGGTTTCCGTGATAGAAAGCCCCCCCGATGTGATTCATACTTGACCCCGTAGCACTATCGAAAACATTTACTCTCCCACAGTAGTTTAAGGCGCCCAGGAAGGCGAATACCAAGGCCTCCTTGAAATTCACCAGTTCAGCATCCGGTACGGCTGTTTTCTGCGTACAGCGCGCTTGAATCCTTTCCATTAGAAAAACATTGAAGGCTCCTCCGCCCGTGAATAGCACCTTCGCGTCGGCTGGCAGGGTCTTCATACATTGTGCGATTTGCAGGGCGATATGTTCGCAAACGGTCCTGCAAAGGTCGGCGGTGTGACCTTGCTCAAGCAGTGGTCTGAAGAAACGCTCATACCACTCTCTGCCGAGCGATTTTGCTCCGTCCTGAGTATAGAATTCCAGTCCCTGCATTCCATTCAGTACATCATCCAGCAGCCTTCCGTGGCGTGCCAGCTCACCGTTCGTATCGAAGCACAAGCCCTCTCTTGCCGCCAGTTCATTCAGTGCCATGTTCACCGGACAAATGTCCCAGGCCACTCTTTTTCCGCCTTTCAGCAATGAGATATTGGCGATTCCACCGAGGTTGATACAGGCGGTGTAGTCCGGGAAAAGAAAATGGTCGCCAACCGGAACCAGGGGCGCCCCCTGTCCTCCCAGAGCCACATCCATGCTTCTGAAATCGCAAACGGTGTCGATGCCGGTGATGGCTGCAATGGCAGCACCGGAACCGATTTGTACGGTGTATCCTTCCGCCGGGGCATGAAACAACGTATGTCCGTGTGAAGCGATCAGCTGCGGCTGAAATCCGGTTTCTGCCACGAAATCAAGTATACATTTTCCGTAAAATTTGCCCAGTGCCTGGTGTGCAGCAAAGACATCCTGGGCGCTTTTCGAAGGAAGCTCTTTGAGTAGCTTCTCCCAATAGGCGGAATAGGGTAGGGTGGTGGCGTGGTGCAGCGTATACATCCATAGACCCTCGTGCTCGGTAAAGGTGCAGGCCGCCAGATCGATCCCGTCCAGCGAAGTGCCCGACATAAGGCCAATGACGCGGATGGATGATTGCGGTGGCAGGGATTTCATACCTGCAAAGGAAAAAATTCTTTTGATGAGGGGATTGCCACCGTGAATGGTTTATTTTTGGAGCATCAAAATACGGGAATATGCAATTTCAATTGAGTGAAGAACATTTGATGATACAACAGGCGGCACGCGACTTTGCACAGCAGGAGTTGCTGCCCGGTGTTATAGAGCGGGATGAGCACCAGAAGTTTCCTGCTGAACAGGTGAAGCGCCTCGGCGAGCTGGGCTTTCTGGGAATGATGGTGGATCCCCGTTACGGGGGTGGAGGGCTGGATACGGTCTCGTACGTGCTGGCCATGGAGGAAATTTCAAAAGTTGATAGTTCCGTCTCGGTGATCATGTCCGTGAACAATAGTTTAGTGTGCTGGGGATTGGAGTCGTTCGGTTCGGAGGAGCAAAAGCAGAAATACCTCGTTCCTTTGGCAAAAGGGGAAATCATCGGTGCTTTTTGTTTATCTGAGCCGGAGGCCGGTTCAGATGCCACTTCCCAGCGTACGACCGCCATCGATATGGGCGATCATTACCTGCTCAATGGTACCAAGAACTGGATCACCAACGGGAGTTCTGCATCTGTTTACCTGGTCATGGCACAAACGGATGTTGGCAAGGGTCACAAGGGGATAAATTGTCTGATCGTGGAGAAGGGGATGCCCGGTTTCACCATCGGTCCTAAAGAAAATAAGTTGGGTATACGCGGTTCGGATACGCACTCACTGATGTTCCAGGATGTGAAGGTGCCAAAAGCCAATCGGGTGGGAGAAGATGGATTCGGATTCAAATTCGCCATGTAGTCCCTCACGGGAGGACGGATCGGTATCGCGGCACAAGCTCTCGGTATTG
>CAZPCA010000178.1:2307-4839 GCA_964584995.1 uncultured Bifidobacterium sp. | reverse complement strand
CACCTTTATAATAGACACGTAGCCCTGCGCAGTAATGCTCGTCTTCCATTTCCATGCCGCCCACCTGTTTGGCAAAACGGGATTGTGCACCATCGGCGGCGAGGATCAACGAGGTGCGAAGAGCGAATGTATTTTCCTTGTTGCCGATGATCCATTGGCTTCCCTCGCGGCGGAAAGTATCCACCCTAACGCCGGTGGTACAGGATACCCCCGGAGCTGCGGAGGCTTTTTCGAAAAGCCAGTTATCGAAGTCCTTCCGTCGGGCCAGAAATCCGGGTGGCTGGGCTGTGTCGAGGGTACGGCGAAAAGGTACCCGCAACGCTTTGCCGTTCGGAGCGACAAATACTACGCCGTGCGATGGATGTGTGAAGGCTTGTGCTCCCAGCTCACCGGCCAGATTCGGGTCTATCCTCTTCAGGGCCATCACAACTTTACCACTGAGCGCATCCCCGCAGATTTTATCCCGCGGGAAGGTGGCCTGGTCCAGCATTCTGCAGGCAATACCACGGGCAGACAAGGCGAGCGCTGCAGTGCAGCCCGCCGGGCCTGCGCCCAATATGGTAACCGGCGAGTGATCCATTGCGGAAAAATACGATTTGCAGCGCAAAAAAGGCCGGTGAATTCATTATGCCGGATAATCCGTATGACTTTTATCAGTTTTATCGCCTTCCGTTTCAAATAAGATCATTCCTGCTTCCTTTTTGCAAGCTACTTGCACTATCTTTAATAAATGTCAGAAATACAGCTTTTTAAAATGTCGGAATCTATTTCAAACAGAAGCTAGTTTAATCCGAACATTTTTCATAAGGTCAGCGTACAAACAGCACTTGAAATGATAAAAACCATGTGGACCGTAAGAAGCAGTTGTATCCTCCTGCTCATTTTCCTGATGTCGGCAACCGGAAAAGTGGACGCTCAGCCGTTCAACACTTCCGGCTACGACACCTTAAGCCTGGAGGAATTGATGAAGTTGAAAGTCACGGTGGCCTCCGTGAAAGAACTGACGCCCAGGCAGTCGCCGGGAATCATAACCTATATAACCACAGAGGATATACGCAACAGTGGTGCCCGCGATCTGATGGACGTCCTGCAACAGGTGCCCGGATTTGAGTTCGGTATGGACGTGGAGGGTGTAGTCGGATTGGCAGTACGTGGCAACTGGGCGCACGAAGGCAAGGTCGCATTGTACATCGACGGAATCGAGATGAACGAAAACCTCTATTCCACCTTGCAGTTCGGTAACCATTATCCGATCGATCAAATCAGCAGGATAGAGATAATCCGTGGTCCCGGAAGTGCATTGTATGGCGGCAATGCGGCTTTCGCGGTGGTCAATGTCATCACCCGCAAGCCGGAACAGGACAAGCAACTTTCAGTGAGTTCATCGGTGAGTGCCTCTGCCAAGAGTTTGGCTGCGACGAGTGTTTCATTGTTTGCAGGAAGAAAGGGAGAGCGTAGCAGCTATTCGGTGAATGTGAACGGCAAGACCGGCGACCGCAGCCATGCCGGCTACCAGGACATCTACAAAAATGGTTTTGCCATGCTGGACAACAGTTGTATGGAAAACCTCTTCATCAATAGCATGTTTGAAACGGATCGTTTCCATGCGAGGTATATCGTTGATTATTTTCACCTTGACTCACGCGATGGATTTGTGGAAATTTCGGACACCTTGAATCATTTGGAGTTCCACTCGCATCATTTCGATGCAAGGTACGATTTGGTCCAAACGGAGAAGTTCAAATTGACCCCGCGTTTCAGATTCAGTCATCTGGTGCCATGGTCTACAGAGAAGGATGAATTGGAAACAACTACAGATCCCTTCCGCATTGAAACGAACTCCTGGCTGGGCGGAATGGACGCTTCGTACTCTTTCAGTAGGAAAGTCAGCCTGAACTCAGGTGCTACCTGGCAATTTGAGGATGCGCGTCAGAAAGTAGAAGGAGAAGTTTTCCGCAGCACCGGTACGCAGCAATTCACCAACGAAAACATAGCGGCTTTCACCCAGTTGATGATTGAGTCAAAAATCGCCAACATCACGGCAGGTCTGCGCTTCAATTACAACCGACGATTCGATCCTGCCTTGGTACACAGACTGGCATTGACCAGAGAAGTAGGCCGTTTCCACTTCAAGGCATTGCTCAGCCGCGCGTTCAGGGCACCGGGGGTGCAGAACATTGATCTGGCAACGGACATAAAGCCGGAATTTACCGATGTGTTCGAACTGGAGGCCGGAGCCAGGATTACCGACGATATCTATATTACGCTGAATGCCTATCGGCTGGAAACACGAGACCCCATTTTCTATTTTGTCGATCCGGCTACGAACTTTGATGCCTACACCAATCTGACCAGAACCGGAACTTCCGGCCTGGAGATGGTGTTCCAGTTGCGCAAAAAGTGGGGGCAAATCGATATCAATGGCTCCTATTATGAAACCAATGATGATGAATCGTTGGAGGCCTATCTGGTTCCCGGCAAGCGCAATGTTCATCTGGGACTCGCACCATTCAAAGGCAACAGTAATTTCCG
>CAZPCA010000178.1:0-2297 GCA_964584995.1 uncultured Bifidobacterium sp. | reverse complement strand
TGGATGCAGCAGGTGATCCAGTATATTCCGCCGTGCCCGATCAGCACCTGCTCGGTTGCTATGCAGATCTTCGTTTCCGTTACATCAACGGTCTTTCCCTGCGCCTTGCAGGACACAATATCTTGGATCAGAAAATCTGGTTCATTCAACCGTACAACAGCTTGCATGCCCCCTTACCGGGAATGAGCAGAACCATAGAGTTAAAAGTCATCTATCAGAACTTTTAATAGGAATGAGCATTTTTAAAACCATCTACAGAAGTATCGGTATCGCCACAATGCTTGGCGCTGTGATGCTGCTTTGTACTGCTTTCCGGTTGCAACAGGATGCGGCAGATGAAAATACCATCAAGGCCTTGTTCGTCTACAATTTCACCAAGCAGATCGAATGGCCCGACAAGCGCCTGAAAGAAGCTAAATTCAGGATAAGCGTTGTAGGAAGTCAGGACGTTAAGTCCGCATTGGTGAACATCATGAAGGGGCGTCGTGTTTTCGACAAGGAAGTAGAAGTGGTTGCCGTATCGGACATAGCGGATTTGAAACCCAGTCATATCGTATATATCGGGAAAGGTAAAGGAAGCATGCTCCCACGGATTCTCCAGGTCGCTGGCAGTGGTGCCTTGGTGGTGAGCGAAGAGAGGGGTATGATAAGTAAGGGCACATGTATCAACATCGTTGAGAAAAACAGTCAGCTCCGGTTTGAAATCAATGAAAGTGCCATGAAACGGCAGGACCTTAAAGTGAGCGTACAATTGATCAATCTGGCTTTGTAAACACAGAAAGAATGAAACAATCCCGCGCTCTGAAAAGAATTGACCGGAAGATATACATCGTCTTTTTCATCGTCATTGCCATTGCCACAATCAATGCGGTCATCAGTACCTATACCATCAACCAGAGTAATAGTATCACCAGCGAGCTGGTACATACGACCAACCCGTCGCTGACAACACTTTCTCGGCTTAACCTGACAGTGACGCGATCGAAAATGCTGGCGACCAACTGGGTCTTCCTGCCGAACAACCGCGCCGATAAGGACAGTCTCAGGAACCTGAACAATACCACGTATCCCGAATTAAGGGCTCGGATGAAGGGTCTGATGCGGCAATGGACCGATACGATGCATACAGCTCGTGTCAATGATGTTTTCCTGCAATATGATCAACTGATGGTTTATCACCAGCAGATCATTCGCTTGCTGGTGAATTTCGAGGACTATCAGGATCCTGTTAAGCGATTTGCCGCTGAGGAGATACTGGAGCGCGAAGTTCTTCCGCGCTCAGAAAAAATGACAGAGGATCTGCGGCTTATCATCAGCGGTCGTTCTGCGATAGCCGAAGATCAGCAGGATCGTATGCTGGACAGTTTTAACAACCTGATGATATTGGTACTGGGGATTGCGTTGTTGATTATCGGATCGATTTTCATAGCAGGTATCATTATCAACCGTTCCATCATCGTTCCGGTATTGAATGTCCGTTCTGTCATCATGCAGATGGGTCGTGGTGAGTTGCCGGACCTTAATATGCGCTTCCCGAAAAATGCAGTAGGCGAGATGATGCAGGCCTTGCGGTTCATGGTCGATGGCTTCCGCCGTACATCCACCTTCGTGGAGGAAATCGGCAGAGGGAATTTTAGCCATGCTTTCCAGCCGCTAAGTGAAAATGATGTACAGGGCCATGCCCTCTTGCGTATGCGCAACCAACTCAAAGCGGCCGCTGATGTGGAGGCCGGCAGAGCATGGCTGTCAGAAGGTCTGGCAGAACTCAACGAGGTGATGCGCTCCAACCGCGACGACTTCAATGAATTGCTGGATAAGATTATCGATACCATCGTAAACCGTACAGGAGCGCAGCAGGCAGCGATATTTCTGCTGCATAACGAAGACCTGAACGATCTGCACATCCAGCTCGGCGCCTATTTTGCACTGAACAATAAAATCCTCAACAGCCGCAGGTATGAGTTGAAGGAAGGCCTCGTGGGGCAGGCCATCGCCAGCAATAAAGTCATTTCCCTCAAGGATGTGTACGACCCTTACTTTACGGTTGATACCGGACTGGGCGAATCATCCCGTTGCAACATCATCATCCTTCCGCTGTCTACGAGTGGAAAAGTGGTTGGGGCAATAGAAGTGGCCTCCATGCGGGAATTCACCGCTATTGAACAGGAGATGCTTGAGAAGATGGCGGAGCCCATTGCTGCGAGTATTTTCAACCTGCGCGCGAATCTTATTACTTCGCAGCTGCTGGATGAATCGCGTAAGCAGGCCGAGGAGTTGGCCTACCAGGAGCAAGAGCT
>CAZPCA010000177.1:0-4876 GCA_964584995.1 uncultured Bifidobacterium sp. | reverse complement strand
GAAAAACTGCTGAACAAAGTCATCCTTACGGCATTCCTCGTGAATGAAGAGAAAGAGTTCAGCAGTTATTTCAGCGAAGGCAATTCGACGCTGATGCTGCAGCATGAAGAGAACACCATATCCGTATCCTTCACCTTACCGGATCCGGCGGGTCTAAGCCTTTACGAATTCGAGTACCGGCTGGAGGGACTTGATGAGGACTGGATCAACATCGGACGCGACCGCAAAATACGCCTGGCCAATCTTGCGCCGGGCTCCTACATTTTGCACCTGCGTGCACGGGTGACCACCAGTGGCAGCAGCAGTCCTGTAACAATTTTGCGCTTCAGCATCCGGCCTCCCTATTATCAAACGTGGTGGTTCATTTCGCTTCTCGTTACTGTACTGGTGTCAGGCGCCTACTGGGGAGTTCGCTACAGGGAGCGTGTCATCCGCAGGAAAGAGCAGGAGAAGAAAAACATCCGCCAGCAGATGGCAGAACTCGAAAACCAGGCATTGAAGAGCAGGATGAATCCTCACTTCATCTTCAACTGCCTCAACTCCATCAATGGATTCATCCTGAAAAACAACAAGGATACCGCCATTCAATTCATCAATAAATTCGCCAAACTGATCCGTTACATCCTGGAGAAATCGGGAGAGAAAGAGATCAGCCTGGAAGAAGAATTGATTGCCTTGAAGAACTATATAGAGATTGAGGCTATCCGGCTGAGCCAGTCTTTCACCTACTCCATCGATATTTCTCCTGCCATCGACCCGCAAAAAATCAGGATACCGCCCCTGCTGATACAGCCGCTGGTAGAAAACGCCATCTGGCACGGCCTGCATGTCGAAGAAAAACTGGGACTCATCCGCATCAAGATCAAAGAAGAAGGTGAGTTCATACGGGTAGATGTGGAAGATAACGGCATCGGCTACAGTAAGTCGCTGGCCAACAAGGAAACGCGTAAATATGAAAAAAGATCCTTAGGTTTGAGTATCACAAGACAAAGGCTCGAAATCCTGCTGCCAAAGGGCAAACATGGAGGAGACTTGCTCAGCATTCGCGACAGGTACAACGAAGAAGGGCTGCAAGAGGGCACCGTATCCACATTACTCATTCCGCACTACCTCCACCATGAGTGATAACCAGAAAATAAGAGCGGTGATCGTCGATGACGAATTGAATTGCATCGAGATACTGCAATATACCCTCGCACAGTATTGCCCGGAGGTAGAAGTGATCCGGACTTTTCAGCACCCGAAACAGGCCCTGGAAGAGATTCCGCACTTGCAACCGGATGTTTTGTTCACTGATATCGACATGCCGCACATCAACGGGCTTGAACTGGTGCAGCAACTTCAGCAACCGAAGATCAAGACGATTTTTGTGACCGCATTCAACGAGTACGCCTTGAAAGCCATCAAGCTCTCCGCTGCCGACTACTTGCTGAAGCCGGTGGACGGTGACGATCTCCGGCAGGCCATCCAAAAAATCAATCAACTTAAGCAGGAGGAGAATGGCACACTATTGTCACTGCTGAACATTCTGAACAGCCAGAAAAACATCGGAAAACTGGCTATACATTCCGAGCAGAGCATTCAGTTCATCGACTACAGTTCGATCATCTATTGCAAATCCGAAGGGCCCTATACCGAGTTCTACCTGACCGGTAAAAAGACCATCCTCGCATCACGGTCTCTGGGTGAATACGAAGACCTGACGAGTGAACAAGGCTTCTTCCGCATCCATCACAGCTACCTGATCAATTTGCATCACCTGGATAAGTTCGTGAAGAAAGATGGTGGGTATGTGGTGATGAGCGACGGCACTACGCTCACGGTAGCCCGCAGGAAGAAAGACGATTTCCTCAATAAGATTTCTGGCTAAAATCAGGGTATGAGTGTAATGCGCCGAGAGAACGATTCGTTATCGGCAACGACTTTCACAAAATAGTACCCGGATTTCTCTCCCGTCAGATTGATGGAAAAAACGGTTGCGCTCATTCGCTCACACTGAACGTGCGGCAAGGGATTGCCCAATACATCAAATACCATTACCTGCGGCGTTTCCGATAAAGGCCGCTGGAAAGCGAGGTGAATGAGACCTGTGGATGGCTGAGGGTAAACGGAAATGAGCGGTTCTCTTTTGGCGGCTGGTTGTTTTCCGGCCTCTGCCTGAACACACACTATATTGATTAACAATCCGAACAAGACCAAGAGGACCCGGGAAGCACGTACGGTTGTTTTCATCACTTTACTTTTCATATCCAATCAGCAAATACCCTGCCGTTATTTATTGTTGTAAGCATTCATAGTGCCCTGAACCCCGATACTAACGAAGGATTTGACCATTTCTTCTGCCGTTTTGATCTTACCGCTCAGCTGATGTGCCTCTTCCGAAGTCCAGTGGCCCAATACGAAATCCGACTGTCGGCCTTTGGGAAAATCGCTCCCTATTCCGAACCTGAGCCGCGCGAAGCGGTCGGTCTGCAGGCATTCGATGATACTGGTAAGACCGTTATGACCTGCAGCTCCACCGGAAGGCCGCATGCGAAGGGTTCCGAAGGGCAATGCCAGGTCATCCGTCACAATTAACAAATTTTCCAGCGAAATTTTGTGCAAATTGAGCCAGTACCTTACAGCCTCCCCACTTAAATTCATGAAGGTGGTCGGCTTGATGATAATCAGGGTGCGCCCCTTGTGCCGGGCCTCTGCCACCCAGGCTTTCTTATCGCTGCTGAACGTCGCTCCCAAGGCGGATGCTACCACATCGGCCACATCGAAACCGATGTTATGGCGGGTGTGGACGTAATCCGGACCAATATTTCCCAGACCGGCTATGAGGTATTTCACGAGGGACAGTATTAAATGCCAAGAGGAACCGTTTTACGGGTTCCTCCTGCCTGTTGGATCAACAGATTATTTCTTATCAGCAGTTTCAGCGGCTGCGACATTACGGGTCGTCTGAACACCCACAATGACATTGGCAGGTGAATCGAGGAAGGTCACGCCTTCAACATTCAGGTCACGAACACGCACGTTGCTACCAATTTTGAGGCCAGTGATATCGATAGACACGTAGTCCGGAAGATGTGCCGGAAGGGCCTTCACCTTCAGTTTACGCACCTTGGTAACCAGCTTACCACCCTGCTTCACGCCTTCAGAAGCTCCTGTGAACTTAAGAGGGATGAGAATGGTCACCGGCTTATCGTTCTGCACCTCGAGGAAATCAACGTGCTGAATGATATCGGTCACGGGATGAAACTGGATATCCTGCATGATGCTGAGGTATTCTTTACCATCTACCAGCAGCTTTACCATGAACACATCCGGAGTGTACACCAGTCCTTTGAAGGAAGCCAGCGGAGCGGAAAAATGCACGGGCTCAGCGCCACCGTAGAGTACGCAGGGCACCTGCTCATTGTTACGAAGCGCCTTTACAGACTGCTTGGTCATAGATGGTCTTTTTGAACCTTGGATTTCAATCGTTTTCATTGTAATTAATGTATTATTCTTTTACAAAGAGTGAACTGATGGACTCATACGAGTACACTCTTTGGATGGCTTTAGCGAAGAGGGCTGCCGAGGACAGCTGTTTGATTTTGGCACTTTGCTTTCTGAGCGGAATGGTGTCGCAAACCACCAATTCGGTAAGATCCGAATCGGCAAGACGTTCGTACGCCTGACCACTGAGCACAGGATGTGTACAGAAGGCTCTAACACTGGCTGCGCCACGCTCCTTGAGCAAACTCGCTGCCTTGGTCAGAGTGCCTGCGGTGTCGCAGATATCGTCCACCAGGATGCAGTCGCGTCCGGAGACATCGCCAATCACGGTCATACCTTCGATTTCGTTTGCACGTTTGCGGTGCTTGTCGATGATGGCCATGTCGGCATTGAAGTACGAAGCATAGGTCCTTGCCCGGTGTACGCCGCCCATATCGGGAGCGCAAATCATCATGTTGGGCAAGTTCAGGCTTTTGATGTAGGGCACAAATATGGCCGACGCATCGAGGTGATCCACCGGTACGTCGAAGAAGCCCTGGATCTGAGGTGCATGGAGGTCCATCGTCATGACGCGGGTCACTCCGGCAGCCAGCAGGATGTTGGCGACCATTTTGGAAGCGATGGCTACCCTTGGTTTGTCCTTGCGGTCACTGCGGGCAAAACCGAAATATGGAATCACAGCAGTGATATAGTGGGCACTGGCGCGCTTTGCTGCATCGATAAGCAGAAGCAACTCAAAAAGGTTGTCGGTCGGTGAGAAGGTACTCTGGATCAGGAAAACATCACAACCTCTGACACTTTCGTCGAAGGAGGGAGAAAATTCTCCGTCGCTGAAGCGGGCCACCTTCACATCCCCCAAGGGAGCGCCGTAGGCATCTGCAATCTGCTCAGCCAGATATCTGGAAGCGGTTCCGGAGAAGATTTTTACCTGACGTGCCATGGTTTAGTCCCTTTTAAGGGGCTGCAAAGAAACTAAAAATTACCCGCTTATCAAAATGAATTCACCATTAGATGTTGAAAAACAGGGTTGGGACGAGCCTGGAGTCGACGGCAAGTATTTTAGAGTGCAATTGATTCTTTTTAAGTTGATTACAGAGCATATTCGACGTTTAGGCATCTCATGGGAATCTGATTGGCAAGGCACTTGGAATGGACAGGTCATTTCCGGGTTTGATAAATTATAATTTATTGTTTTATAATAATTTAATGATGAAACAGGTAGTCACCGGAGGGAATCCCGGTACAAATGCCGGGGATTGAAATATAGATTTATCCTATCTTCGCGGTCCGCCTCACAGCGGGTATTTGTGCGTGAAGTGCACAGATTCCGTGAAAGCCCGGGTGGCGGAATTGGTAGACGCGCTGGTCTCAAACACCAGTGATAGCAATA
>CAZPCA010000176.1:0-4890 GCA_964584995.1 uncultured Bifidobacterium sp. | reverse complement strand
ATGGAAATGGAAGACGAGCATTACTGCGCAGGGCTACGTGTCTATTATAAAGGTGTAAAAGGCCTGGATCCGAACGGATTCATCGAGCTCCATTTCGTAAAGGACTTCCTTCCGGGCTACTTCTGGATTTTTCCGCTGGCCGGAGGTGCCGCCAATGTGGGTGTGGGTATGCGCAGTGATGTGGCCCGCAAACGTAAAATCAACCTGAAAGAGGCGATGAACGAGCTGATCCGCACCTATGAACCCATACGCCGCCGCTTTGCAGATGCCGTGGCAGAGGGGCCGGTGAGCGGGTACGGATTACCGCTGGGCTCCCGAAAGCGAGCCTTGTCGGGCGAGGGCTTTCTCTTACTCGGCGATGCAGGAGCGCTAATCGATCCATTCACAGGCGAGGGAATCGGCAATGCCATGATTTCAGGAATCAAAGCAGCCGAAACGATATCGGAAGCGGCCGGAGATTTTTCTGCCTCCTCACTGCTGCGGTATGACGAAAGTGTTTACAAACGGCTGTGGCCCGAGTTGAGTCTCAGCAAAACCATGCAGCAACTGGTTGGCCAACCCTGGCTATTCAACATGGTGGTCAACAAAGCTAGCCGCAGCAAGACCCTACAGGAAACCATCTCCTGCATGTTCGAGGACCTCGACCTGAGGGGCCGGCTCAAGGATCCAAGGTTCTACCTGAAGGTACTTTTTGAGTGACGCAGGATCCTTTGAGAAGTGGCTTTTTGACTGAATTATGCCGTAAAAGGTCTAAAAATTGCCGTTTTTTGACCAAAAAGGAGGCTTTTTTATCATTTTTTATCGGAATTCCTTAATGCTTTTTGAAGTAATTTTACGCCCTCAACAACTCTCCTCATGAACAAAAAGGAAATCGAAGACCTCATCAAATTTGTAGCCAAGTCTGGTGTGAGTGAAGTGAACCTGGAATTGAAAGATTTCAAAATCACGATCAAGAACAGTGCTCAGAAGGTAGAGCAGGTCATCCATACAGTGGCTCCGGCTGCCATGCCAGTAGCTGCAGCGCCCGTAGCCATTGCTCCGGCTCCGGCCCCCGCTCCATCTGCGCCCGCTGCCGCGCCCGCCGCATCGAACGATGACTCCAAATACATAACTGTTAAAAGCCCTATGATAGGGACTTTCTACCGTGCTTCCGGACCGGACAAACCCATTTTTGCCAACGTCGGCGATGAGATCAAGCCCGGCAAAGTGCTTTGCATCATCGAGGCGATGAAGCTGTTCAACGAAATCGAGTCGGAAGTTTCCGGCCGTATCGTAAAGGTATTGGTGGACAATGCCAAGCCTGTTGAGTACGACACTCCTCTCTTCTTAGTAGACCCCAGCTAACATTTTGCTTTAACCGGCACAGCGTGGTAGCTGCCAGTGTGCAGACTCCCGCGATGTGTTCCAGAAACACCGTGTATGTTCAAGAAAATTCTGATTGCCAACCGGGGTGAAATCGCATTGCGGATCATACGCACCTGTAAAGAGATGGGTATCCGGACAGTGGCGGTTTACTCCACTGCCGACAAAGAAAGCCTGCACGTACGTTTTGCGGACGAGGCAGTTTGCATAGGCCCTCCACCCAGCCGCGATTCCTACCTGAATATCCCCCGCATCATCGCAGCGGCAGAAATCACCAATGCCGACGCCATCCATCCTGGCTACGGATTCCTGTCGGAGAACTCCCGCTTCTCCGCCATCTGTGCGCAGCACGGCATTAAATTCATCGGTGCCACTCCGGAGCAGATCGACGCGATGGGGGATAAATCCAATGCCAAGGATACCATGAAGAAGGCCGGAGTCCCCACCATTCCCGGCTCGGACGGACTCCTTGAAAATGTGGAGCACGGCAAACAAACTGCCAAGCAGATCGGGTATCCTGTCATCATCAAAGCCACTGCAGGCGGTGGTGGACGCGGCATGCGTATCGTATGGAACGAGGATGAGCTGCAGAAAGCGTATGAAACGGCGCAAGCGGAAGCCGGTGCCGCCTTTGGCAACGATGGCCTCTATATGGAGAAATTCATCGAAGAGCCCCGTCACATCGAAATACAGGTAGCCGGCGACCAGTACGGTAAGGCCTGTCACCTCAGCGAGCGCGACTGTTCCATCCAGCGCCGCCATCAGAAATTGCTGGAAGAAACGCCCAGCCCCTTCATGACGGAGAAGCTGCGCGAGCAGATGGGCGATGCCGCCATCAAGGCCACGCTTGCCAGCAGTTATGAAGGCGTCGGAACCATCGAGTTTCTGGTAGATAAGTACAGCAACTTCTACTTCATGGAAATGAACACCCGGATACAGGTGGAACATCCCGTGACGGAAGAGGTTATCAATTACGACCTGATCAAGGAACAGATTAAAATTGCTGCCGGCGTGCCTATCAGCGGAAAGAACCATTTCCCCACCATGCACGCCATTGAGTGCCGTATCAATGCGGAAGACCCTTACAACGATTTCCGTCCCAGCCCGGGCAAGATCACGGTCTTGCACCAGCCCGGCGGCCACGGGGTGCGTGTGGACTCCCATATCTACGCCGGCTATACGATTCCTCCATACTACGATTCCATGATCGCGAAACTGATCACCATCGCACAGACCCGTGAAGAGGCCATCCAGACCATGGAGCGCGCCCTGAGCGAGTTTGTGATCGAAGGCATCAAAACAACCATTCCGTTCCACCAGCAACTGATGCTGAACGAGGACTTCAGAAAGGGAAATTACACGACCAAGTTTCTCGAGACTTTCAAATTGAAATAAAAGATAAAGAGCGCTTGCCTTTGAAAAGGTGTGTCGATAAAGGGCACACCTTTTTTGATGTCAATACAAAACAGAAGCATGCACATCGGGTAATTGGATGTCATGTACCTGCAGGCATTATGCTGCGACAATGGCATACCGCCTTTCGCCCGCGACGATCTCAGCGAATCAAGACCGTGCTGCCCATGCGTTCCACCGGTCGGTTTTTCGAGCAGGGGGTTTGGTAACTGATCTTGTAGGCATAGACGCCTTCGGGCGCATTCATTCCTTCAAAGCGGCCGTCCCAGCCCTGCTGCTCATCCGTTGTCTCAAAAACCAATTGACCCCAGCGGTTGAAAATACGCAGGGAATACTTTTCCAAGCGCTCACCCATGCCGAAGAACACGTCGTTCTTGCCATCGCCGTTGGGCGTAAAGGCTTCTGGTAAAAACACCTGACTGAAGCCGGGTGCACCTTCCACCACAAAGGTGTCGCGCACTGCACAGCGCCCCAACTCGGTCTCTACCCAGTACACACCGGTGTCGCGTACGCTGATGGACGAAGTAGTAGCACCAGTAGACCACAAAAACACGGAGCCGTTTTCCTGGGCCTTCAATACGGCTTCGAAGGCATTGCACAATGAAATCCTATTGTTGAGGTTTTCGAAATCGGCTACGGTCACCTTCACCGTGTCGGTTTCGCTGCACACCCCTGTACGGACAATCACTGCATACGAACCGCTACGGGCGACGAGGAGCTGCTGTCCGTTGCTACCGTCCGACCAGGCATAGATAGCTCCCGCATTGCCGGCATCCAGCAGTATCGTTTCGCCCTCGCACAACAATGTATCGGGACCAAGATCGACAACAGGCCTTGCCTGAAAAGTGATAAGTATATCATCGGAGAGCACGCAATGCTGTGTGGTAACGGTCAGTATATACGAACCCGTAACTACCGGACTGATGGTGCTCGACACAGCACCAGTGCTCCACTGATAGGAAAGGCCCTGCACAGGCGATGCCAGCGTGAAGGCGTCCCCATCACACAACACCGTATCAGGACCAAGATCAAGCGGGAGCTCTACATCTATCACTATGGTATCGGATGAAGCACAATTGCCGATGCTGGCCTGCACCGTGTATTGTCCGGCGGTAGAAACTACGATCTGCGGAGCGGTGCTGCCCGTATTCCAGGCATATACGGCACCGGTATTGGTAGCATCCAGTATGCGTGTTTCACCCGGGCAAAGCACATCGTCTGTACCGAGGTTCACCAGGGGAACAGGTGCGAACGTGACGATGGTGGTATCCCTTTGCAGACAACCGTTATTGTTCGTCTCCACCCAATAGGTGCCAGTCCCCGAAACAGTCAGCGTGCTGCCCTGCGAACCATCCGACCAGGTCAAGGCTCCGGTACCACTGGCGAGAATTGTAAAGCTCTGTCCGGAACAAAGGGTCGTGTCATTGCTGGAAGAGAGTGCTGGTTCAACGCTGACAAGTACAGAATCTGTGGCTACGCACAGCCCATTGGCCACCAGCACAGAATATGTCCCTGCAGCTATTACTGCAATGGTGGAATTCGTTGCGCCGGTATTCCAGGCATAGGCGGCCCCCGGGTTGCCTGCATCCAGCGTTACAGAATTCCCCGGACAGATCAAGGTATCAGCTCCAAGGTTTACGAGCGGAAGAAGATTCACCGTCAGGTTCATCGTATCGCGCAGCTGACATCCGCTACTGCTCACCTGTACCCAATAGCTGCCCGATTGGGTCGGACTGATACTCGGTGTGGTGGCGCCGTTCGACCAGAGGTATGTCGCTCCTGTAATCCCGGGGCTCAGCACTACCGTGGCGGTATCGCATACCGTTAGGTCAGGACCGAGCGTGATGGCGGAAAGACTGGTAACCGTTACCGTATCCGTCCCGCTGCAAAGTCCGTTGGCTGCCTGCACCCAGTAAGTGCCGGGGGTAGTGATAGTGATGTTCTGTGTAGTTGCGCCTGTGTTCCACAAATAGGAAGCACCGGGATTCGCTACATTCAGTGAGATGTTCGCACCGGGACAAAGGACGGTATCGGATCCCAGCTGTACCAAAGGGATTGCGTTCACCGTCAGGTTCATCGTATCGCGCAGCTGACATCCGCTACTGCTCACCTGTA
>CAZPCA010000175.1:279-4904 GCA_964584995.1 uncultured Bifidobacterium sp. | reverse complement strand
TGCACCGCCGGGGCGTGAGAAACCTCCTCCTCCAGGCGATACACGGTTCTGCTGGAAGTTGTTGTAACGTTGTGTGCCGCGACTTCTGTCAATGGATTGGTTACGTATATCTCCGGATTTTGACATGGAGGAGGGGTTGGCATTTTCCCATCGGTCGCCACCGCGATTTTGCTGCCATGTTTCGTTGTTTTGCCTGAAAACATTTCCTTCGCGGTCTGAATAGACATTGTTGGCTCTGTTCGCAGCGTTGGCCGCTCCTGATGGTTTCACATTCGATGGGTTCCGTGAAGGTCTTCCTCCATTGCTGAAATTCATATTGCCCATATCACGGTTGGAAATGCCGGAACGCACACCACTGTTTCCTCCCGGACGATTGTATATATTCTCTCGTGGTCCGGAGTAGTAGGAAGGCGGGCGAACGCCATTATATCCTGGTCTTGCAGGCGGATATCCCGTACGGGGGCCATAATATCCCCGTGAAGGTCCGTAATAACGCGGTGGATAATAATAGTGAGGGTAGTACATGGGCGGTCCAAACCAGCCACCTCCGTATCCGTAAGCCGGTCCACCAAAACCGAAACTCCAGGGACCGGATGTATATCCTACGGACATGCTCCAGCCGGTCCATGGTGAATAATGCATGCCGAATCCCCATGTGCAAGGTCTGGCATAATAGGTGGTGCCGTACCATGGACTGTAATACCAGCCTGTACCGTAAACCACGGTGGAACCGTAAACATAGGCACCCATGTATCCGGGCGTGTAACCAACATACACTACATCAGGTGTGTGGTCGTAGATGTAAACGTAACGTGTATTGTACGCCGGGTTGCTGGCGGGGATTTTATCTACATCCGAAGGGCGTGCGGTACTCACTTCCCAGGGGCCTTTGTAATTCTTGCTTTCAAACCAGATGCCGTTATCAACGAGATAATAGGTGGATCCCGAGCGAAAAACTGTCTTGGAGGCATTTACAGCAAGAAAGAGCGATGTGTTCTCTACAGGCTCGAATTTAGGATCGCCATCGTAAGAAACCGTCACATTTTTTGCAGCAGTCTTACGGTCTACCGTAGCCGTTTGTGGTAACTGCGCATCCAGCACAGCATCTTTGGCCTGAGGAGTGCCAGGTACACTGGCGAGCACAGCGTCCATATCTGATCCCGGAGGGATATTGGCAAAATCAGTTGGAAGACTGTCCGATGGCATATATTTCCAACTTCCATCCAGTGCTCCGGCGGTATACCAGCGTCCTGATTTCAGTATGAAGTATTGTTGGGTAGAGATTTTTCGGAAAATGTAGTCGTCTGTGTTTTCCACATACAGCAAGTCGGTAGGGGAAAGAGGAAGGAATTGCGGACTTCCTTTGGTTTGCAGTAGCTCTGCAGGAACAGTCGAAACAACAATCTCTGGCACAACACCGTCCTCTTTTGTTTTCATAGCAGAGGCGCTGTCGGATTCCTGCTTGTTTTTTTCGAGCGCTTTCTTCACTGAAGAGGGGACGTCTTTGGTGATGGCCCATCCGGATTTTATCGAGGCGGACTTCATCCAATGGTCGCCGCCGTATAAGTATAGGGAGCTGTCTTTTTCCGTTTTCATTATGATGAAAGGAGTGTTGATGATCCTCTGCACAGAACTTCCTTCTGTTTTTTGCCACCTCGGCTCGCCGTCGATCAATACCAATACAGATGGTTTTTCTCTATAAAGAATCACGGGCGCGTCGTTCTTGAACTGGACTCCGCTATGCGCAGTCGTAGTCTGACTTATCGTAGTGATCAGTTGGTCAGTGGAGCCGGAGAGGGACCAGCCGGGCACAGCAGTGATGATGCCGGCCTTGATCTTTTCAAGGTCGACCGTGGAGTCCTGGCTGGAAAACCGGACATTGGTGATGTTCGCTGTACGGACATGGTAAAGATGCAGGTCTCGGTCGAACTCCAGGTCGGCAGTGAAGAACAAAGCGCCAAAGACAGGATCCTTTTTACCTTCAGGTACAATCGAAAAGGCAGCTGTTCCGCTGAGTTCGTTTCCATTGAGTTCCTGTGGTTGCGGTTGGTACAACACTACGAGGCCTTGTGGTGTTTGAATATCCTTGGGCCAGGTGGAAGGGACCTCCTGTGAGCGACAGTAGGTAGTCGAAGCAAGCGACAGAAGGATGAAATAAAAGAAAGGACGTAAATCCGTAATGCTCATTTCAAAGTGGGTGGTTGAGTGAAAGGTTGAATGTGAATCAGCAGCAGAATTGGCTGACAATGCCTGCTATCAATTGTCTGCATCCTTAGCCAGGTTGATATAAATTCCGGCGTTGAAGGATGCTGAAAAGATGATAGCAGAGGAGGTGATTTGCGTGGAAGTTCCGTAACCCGGAGACCATTCTACCTGGGCATCGGTAAAGTAGAAGGGCATCAGCAATTGTGTTTGAAGGCGTACGCCTATCAGGTCGGTGATGTCTGCTTTTACACCGCCTACAACCGAAGCCGTGAAACGCGTTTCACTGTACGTGAAATTCGGAACAAGAATGGTGGCACCCAACAGCAGACCTCCATAGGGGCGGACTCTGTCGGTTGTCGCTTCTTTGATAGGACCCAGCAGAATATTGTGCATCTCCAAATCACCGGCGTCGTAATTTTCGTTTTTCTTATAGTCAAAATAGTTCAACGATGCTTTTTTGTAATTGTACTGTAGCTCCACCCAGGAGTTACGGTAAATATCTTTACCTCCGGGTCCCTGTCCGAAACAGATTGTGCCACCATAACTGGTGCCGTTCTGCGTACGGTATTTTCCGTAGTAGAGGTCGAGTGAGGCGGGTGTCTGATGTCCTACATATCCACTGAATTGGATGTTTTGGGCAAAGATGGTGGTGTTGATAATGGTCAATGCGAGAACTAAAAGGAACTTCTTCATAGCGTTAATAGGTGTATTTGGTTGATTTGTCGTTAGTAGGGATGGCTTTGCCAAAAACAGGTGCTGTTGGCAGCGGGCATATGATGCCTATTGGCATTCGGCTGTCGAAGATAGCTAAATACGTATCCCTCGCTTCGAAAACAGCATCAAATCCTCTAACGTGGCAGTAGTGTATTTACTGTGCCCGCTGGACTTTGTCAATAATTTAAGGTATGAGCACCCCTGCCAATAATCAGCTTTAAGATAAATTCTACAGGATGTTTATGGGTTAGGGTGGGTAAGTATCACAGTCCTTCGCGTGCTTGTACCAGGTCCCAGCGATTTCCGTACAGGTCTTCAAATACCAGTGCCGTTCCGAAGTCAGCTTCCGTGGGCGTACGCGTAATCTTCACCCCTGCAGCCTTCAGTTTTTCAAAATCTGCGTGAATATCGTCCGTATGCAAGTAGAGAAAAACACGCCCTCCGCATTGGTCACCAACGCGTAATTGCTGTTCCGCAGTAGTAGCCAGCGCCAGTACAAGCGAGCAGCCGCCACCTGAGGGTGTAATCACGATTCTACGTTTGCCGGATTCCTGCAAGAGGTCTTCTAAAACATGAAATCCAAGCTTACCAATGTAAAATGCCAGGGCTTCGTCCTGGTCATGTACGAGTAGCGTTACCTGCTTGATTGCCTGCATCGGAGCGAAATTAGGGATATTCATTTGTTTTCTTCGGTCGTTATGTTGAGTAGGGGGGGGGCTTTTCATACCTGCATGGTGTGTAGGATTGACAGCTTTCTTCCGGCTATTCAAGGAATATATAATTCAACAGTCCGCTTGTTTTGACTACTTTAGCGGAGCATGCTTCATTACACCACCCATGTCATTGATCCCTCGGCCGACTGGGTCACTTTTGTGCACGGGGCCGGCGGTAGCAGTGCCATTTGGTTCAAGCAGTTGCGTGATTTCTACAAGCATTTCAATCTTTTGCTGGTCGATCTTCGCGGACACGGCACTTCTCAGAAAGGGAAGCGAGAACAGCACAGGCCGTACACCATTGAGGCGATAGGTGACGAGGTCATCGAAGTCTTGGATCATCTTGACATACGGCAGTCTCATTTTGTCGGAATATCCCTGGGTACTATCATCATCCGGGATATCAGTGAGCGACATGCTGACAGGACACTCCGGCTGATCATGGGAGGTGCTGTTATGGAGATAAATCTGCGCGGCAGAATGCTGATGCGTTTAGGGCAGTTACTGCAATCAGTGGTGCCCTATATGCTCTTGTATCGGTTTTTTGCCTTTGTCATTATGCCACGGCGTAAGCACCGTGAATCCAGGAATCTGTTCATTCGTGAGGCACAGAAGCTCTATCAAAAAGAATTCAGGCGGTGGTTCGGGCTTGCTGCTCAACTCACTCCGTTGCTCTCTTTCTTTCGTGTCAACGATTGCGGTAAGCCAACGCTATATATCATGGGTGAAGAAGACCACATGTTTCTTCCCTCTATTGCTCAGTTGGTGAAAAATCATCGGTTTTCTGAGCTCTTCATCGTTCCGCAGTGCGGGCACGTTGTGAATGTCGAGCGGCCAGATGTTTTCAATAGGCAGGCCATTGCTTTTCTTCGATTGCATCGGGAGCCACGCTGAACCACTGGTGTGTCTATTGCATAATTGATAACGTCGGTAAATCTACAGATTGCTTAGGTCCGACAATAATCCAGACACAGAGCAGTTCGTGCTACTGAT
>CAZPCA010000175.1:0-269 GCA_964584995.1 uncultured Bifidobacterium sp. | reverse complement strand
CAAGTATTAACGGCTGCTCGATTTTTCATTCAGGCTATTGCATTGGGGGGGCTTTGGAGGGCAGAACGGTACTTTCAGAAGCCGGCTTTACCGCTACCGGACGCAACGAGTTTGATGTGTACTTCGTTAATGTGCAGGCGGGAGTGTATATCATTGAAATCCGCACGGGTGAGGCTTACGCCCGCATGCGAATACTGATTGCAGATTGATATAGGTTGTTTGCAATAGGTGCGAGGAGGCCGCCACGGAAATGGGGTGGCTTCTTTATT
>CAZPCA010000174.1:0-4945 GCA_964584995.1 uncultured Bifidobacterium sp. | reverse complement strand
GCCTGCACTCGCCTTCATCGTATCGCTATTGATCAATGCCGAACCGCGGGAGGGGATTATGATAGTATCGACCCCGGCACATTCCGCAGTTCGAGCGATGGCTCCCAGATTGCGTGTATCTGTAATACGGTCAAGAATCAGCAACAAAGGCGTACGACCTGCTTCAAAAGCCCCTTGGACAATCTCCTCCAAGTTTCCATATTCTACATGAGACAAATAAGCCACAACCCCCTGATGGTTGTTCCTTGTGATCCTATTCAGCTTCTCAACGGGTACGAGCTGAAAATGCAGTTGATGCTTATTCACTTCCTCCTTCAACTCTCGAATCAGAGGATTACTGAGGTGCTGCTGAATAAAAATACGTTCAAGTTCCTGACCCGAATGAATCGCTTCTATGACAGCGCGCGTGCCATAGATCATTTTCAAATCATCTTCGTTTCTGTTCTGCATAGTATCAGCGTATTTCATTGAAGGGTCTGCCTTGTCGCCATTGGTCTACGGCCATGTACCAGTAATTTTCATACACTGGCTGCCGGATGAGTGCATAATCGTTGTCGGTAAAAGGATTGTTCATCTTCCTGAAAACAAACAATTGGTCCGGGAAACCATTCATATTGTTGTATGTCCATTGTTCTGTCTCATCATCGCGATAAACGGCATTCGGTTTTCCAAAAATAATGTGAATCATCCCACGATCCGTTTTCCAACCTTCCATGTACGATGTAAAAAGTCGGTTCGCCTCCTGTACTCTATTGTAATAAGAGCGGATAAGTGTGCGAGCCCTTTCCTGAGAACCGCCCAGGTCAAGCCAAAAACCGTCTATATCCTGCTTCTTTCGATCTGAATTCAGCAACGCCATATACTCCTTCCTGGTAGTCAGGTACCTTGTGGCCTCAATCATTTCGGCAGCAGTGGTAACCATAGGATAATCCTCAGAAAACACTTTCAGCGTCAGCCCTTGCCTCGCAAGTGTGTCGGTTTGCAAAAAATAAATGCCGGGCTTATTGAACGAATACAGATTCCATTGTTCCTTCTGCAATACAAAACTGCTGTCTGAGCGCATGTCAAACACGGCATCGTCGATCACCCTGAAAGGAAGTGTTGCCAGCGGAAAATCCCTGAAATAACAGCGCACAGTTCTCGGGGCATGGTCATTACTGTCAACCGGCAAAATGCTGTATTTCTGCCCTAACGTCAACTGATTACCGATAAAAGGCACTCCGATTGAATCGGTGATGAAATAAGCTGGGCCAGCGTTTCTGTTCCGGACATTCAAATTCAGGAACCTGACTAATATAGTATTCCGCAATACATCCTCAAAAGAGACCCTGAGGACACTGTTCTCCCCTTTAGGTGTAGCGATACGAAAAGACTGCCTGTAAGTCGCACTAGCCGGTTTCGAATCGATAAAAAACACACAGGACCCTGTATCCGAAGCTTGTTTGGCACTGAAGGAAGAGAAAACCGCAAATTCCACGCGGAGTGTTGCAGAAAACCGATCCCCGATATTTTTATACAGCAACCATTCTGCAGGCAGACTGAAAAGCACGAGGGAACTATCGGCCTCATTATTGATAAGGCGAATCCGTACACCGGAAGCATCCAGCTGCTGACTGAATTGTGAAGAGAGATTGGTATTGCCCGGCTGCATGCGGGAACTGCAGGATTGTTGAATCAACAAGGATAGCAGGACAGAACAAATCCCCCACCAATACATTGGAACTTCATTTTGCCGCATCGGTATCTCCGGCCTGTGTTTCGAGGTCATCGGTCCTATCCAAAAGCTGCTGATTGATTTGACGGGAAGTTTTAATTCCCAGTTTTTTCAAATTCTCCACCCTTGAAACAAGATTACCCTTACCGAGGTGCAGCTTATTGACTGCACTTTCATAAGCCCCCTGGGACTCCTTCATCTTTTTACCGACTGTGACCAGATCATCGATGAGACCTGAAAATTTGTCGTAGAGATCTCCCGACTGACGAGCAATTTCGAGGGCATTCTTATTCTGGTGCTCGATACGCCAGATACTGGCTATTGTACGAAGTGTAGCCAGCAATGTCGATGTTGTGACGATCACTATGTTCTTTTCAAATGCCTCGGTGAACAGTTCGTGATCCTGATCGACTGCCAATGCAAATGCCGACTCTACGGGCACAAACAGCAATACAAAATCCAGCGTTTGAATCTGGTAGAGTGATTGATAATTCTTACTGCTGAGGTCCTTGACATGTTTTCGCAGCGAGGACAGATGCTCCTTCATCGCCAATTGGCGCAGTGAATCATCCTGTTCGTTACAGTAACGTTCGTAGGCTATCAGCGAGACCTTTGAGTCAACCACCATACTGCGGCCCTCCGGAAGTGAAATGATGACGTCGGGTTGTAACCTTCGTCCCTCTTCAGAGACCATACTGGCCTGGGTATAATACTCTCGCCCCTTGACGAGCCCGGAACGTTCCAGTAACTTCTCCAGAATCATTTCACCCCAGTTCCCTTGAGTCTTGGCTTGCCCCTTGAGAGCGGTCACCAGGTTTTTGGCCTCATCGCCTATGGATTTATTCAGAATTTGGAGCTGACTCAACTGCTCTTTTAAAGACTGATTCTCACGGATCCGCTCCTCGTGCGCCGTCTTGACCTGATTTTCAAACTGGGATATTTTTTCTTTAAGTGGCGTCAGTATGTCGTCCAGGCGCGTCTTACTTTCTTCCTGTATCCTCTGGGCATTCTTCAAGACCACTTCTGATGCAATTGTGCTGAATTGCTCTTTCAATTGCGTCCGGATGGCTTCAAGATCCTTTTTCTGTTCTTCCAGCCGCTGCGCCAGAGAAATCGCGGTAGTTTCAGCTTTTACTCTCTCCTCCGACAATGCCGTGTTCGTCGACTGCAGACTTCTCATTTCTTCCTGCGATTTCAACAACTGCTCACGGATGGTTTCCGATTCCTTTCTTGCCAATGCCACCTCCAGCTCCAACTGCCGTTGGGCATCGGGTGTGACCCCTTCCTGCGCTGCCACCCTGGAACGAAGCGATAACCAGCCAATCAAGAAACCAAGCAGAACACCGGAAAAAAGATAGATAAATTCCATTGCTAACAAATATAAACAATGCCCGGCTTAAACTTCAGCCGCTTCAAATTTCGGAGGGAAATTCTGGTAAATCCTCACGGAAGTCCCAAGTTGCCCCCCTGGCTTGCAAGCAGTAATGTTCCAAACCGTTACTCAACACAAAGAAAGGCACTTCCAGGCTGGTATTGTACCGGGCTGCCTGCAGAAAAGTGTCCTGGGATAATGGAACCGATACGGATTTGCATTCTGCCAGCAGCCAGGGCTTTCCTGAACGGTGGTAGACGACTATATCTGCCCGTTGGCTCAAGCCATTCACCTTCACCATTTTTTCTACAGCTATCAAGCCCAAGGGGTACATACAACAATGGACCATGTATGCCAGCAGGTTCTGACGCACCCATTCCTCCGGTGTCAATACCACGAAACGCTTTCTGACAGAATCGTAAATTTGCGTACTTTGCCCATCGTCACGGATTCGGAAGGAAAAATCCGGAAAATTAAGGGGTGTCAATGCATCGGGTTTCACTTCCTCAAAATTAATCATCCTCCCGTTGTAAGTCTACGTCGAACGACCACTCTATGAAAAATAAAAAAGAAATTGTTGAAAACTGGTTACCCCGATACACCGGAGAAAAACTGGAAAAATTCGGACAATACATTTTACTCACCAATTTCCAGCATTATGTTGACCTGTTCGCCAAATGGAATAAAGTCAAGGTGGTGGGTATTGGCAAACCCATGACTTGTGCAACCGCCCACAACATCACCATTATAAATTTCGGTATCGGCAGTGCAAATGCCGCAACAGTGATGGATTTGCTCAGCGCACTGAAACCGAAGGCTTGTCTCTTTTTGGGGAAATGCGGCGGGTTGAAAAAAAAGAACAAGGTCGGCGATTTGATATTGCCTATTGCGGCCATCCGTGGCGAGGGCACATCGAACGATTACCTACCGGCAGAGGTACCGGCCCTGCCGGCCTTTAGTTTACAAAAGGCTGTTTCAACAACTATACGGAATTTCGGAAAGGATTACTGGACGGGAACCATTTACACCACTAATCGCAGGGTTTGGGAGCACGACACGGAGTTCAAGAAAAAACTGACACTTCTTCGTTGCATGGGTATCGATATGGAGACTGCCACCATTTTCATCACCGGCTTTGCGAATCAGATCCCCACCGGGGCCCTGTTGCTCGTTTCCGACCAGCCCATGATTCCGGAAGGTATAAAGACTGCTGCCAGTGATTCACAGGTGACCCAACGTTATGTGGAAGACCATATCCGCATAGGCATAGCTGCACTCAACGAGCTAATCAACAACGGACTCACGGTTAAGCACCTGCGCTTTTAATACAGTATTTCCAGCTGCAAGCATGCCACTCAAAACCATCGAGGAAATAAAACGGGACCTGAAGAACAGGATTTACCATCCTGTTTATCTCTTTCAAGGGGAGGAACCATATTACATCGACCAGCTGGCTGGTATCATTGAAAATGGCGTACTGAATGAAATGGAGCGGGAGTTCGACCAGGTGGTCCTTTATGGGAAAGACTGTGATGCCGCAGGGTTAGCCAGTACCGCCAAACGATATCCTATGCTTTCCGGTTATCAGGTAGTGATAGTCAAAGAGGCACAGGAGATGAAGGCGCTGTTCCCTAAAGCGCAAAAAGAAGATGCGGATAAAAAAGACAGCTCCAAAGAAAAAGACGACCCTCTGCTGAATTACATAGTTCAGCCCCAACCCTCCACCATCCTTGTTTTCTGCGTAAAGTACAAAGGATTGGACAAGCGTGGCAAAATCTTCAAGGCCATTGATAAAAACGGAGTTGTTTTTGAAATGAAAAAAATCTACGATGACAAATTGGCTCCGTGGATTGAACAAT
>CAZPCA010000173.1:0-4968 GCA_964584995.1 uncultured Bifidobacterium sp. | reverse complement strand
AAGTGATGTGCATAGGGCGTAAATGTACTACATAGCCTCAATATAGGAAACTGCATCTCTGTCAAGGATATCAGGTGTAACCAGCTGACAGCATGCAGCGCCGGTCAATGCCGGCTGTCTAAATGTACCTCGGTGGCGCCTCCTCCATACAAGGCATGGCTGGCATCGGAGTGCTTCAGCCCCAATTCCTTCAGCTCTTTGCGAATTTCCTGTCGGAGTACACCGTTGCCTACACCATGGATGAAAACAATGGTAGACTGTCTGCGAATCAATGCAGCATCAAGGGTTTTGCGAAAATGAGAGAGCTGTACATGCAACATGTCAGCATTGCTCATGCCCTCCACAGACTTGACCAGCTCCTCAATATGGAGATCGATTTCGGCCATGGCCGGCTGAACCTGGTATTGCTGAAAGTTGGTTTTTCCGGTAACTGTTCTGCGGGTGGGAGAGGGAGCTTTTTCTCCACGCACTTCACCCGTCAATTCGCTTTTTAATTTTTCCAGCATTCCGGGTAGGTTTTCATCCTCCGGTTCCTCTGCGTTGAAGACCGGTTGAAGTCTGGCAAACGCGTAGGGACTGTCCAGTGAAGGGAAGCGTTGCGTGATATCCGGAAATTCAGGCAAGAACTCCTTAATCAGCCGCGCACTGCTTCCGGTTTTTTGTGGACCGAAGAAGAGTCCCTCCACCACAAGAGCATCGATGTCGGTGAAGTGACTCCTTTCTTTTTCATAAATCAGAAGGTCTTCGCCGGGCAAAAGTGTGCCGTAGTGTATTCCGGTGATTTGCTTTTTCTGGCGGGAAGAAAAGGTGAAAAGGAAAACAGACGAGGTGCCATTCACCAGCCATAGTTGCAGTATCCCCTGGGTGATTTGGCCCGGTGTAGGAATTACGGCAATAAAAACAGCACTGCTGGCAGGGAAAATGGATGCGAGAGACTGCACTGGTTTTTGTGCCGGTAAAGTTGTTGTGCTGGCCGATGCGTTCGCTGGTCCTTCGGGACCTGCGGCATCTTTCACATTCACCAGTTCGCTTGGCAAGACCTCTACCGGAAAACCATCCTCGATGTCAACGACCACCACGCCACTGGCGAGCACAGTACGAACAGTACCTTCCTGCTTTTCATTCAGGAAGCGTACGTAGTCTCCCGGAGAAAAGACAGTGTTGCGCATCGCGAATTACTTTTTGAAATGGGAAGCTACTACGAGCTCTTTGGATCCTTTCGTGTATTGGTAAAAACCCTGCCCGCTCTTCACACCAAGATTACCGGAGGTAACCATGTTGACAAGCAAGGGACATGGCGCGTATTTGGGATTGCCGAAGCCATCGTGCAACACACGTAAGATGCTCAGACAGGTATCAAGTCCGATAAAATCGGCGAGCTGCAAAGGACCCATCGGATGGGCCATGCCGAGTTTCATCACGGTGTCGATCTCTTCCACACCGGCCACGCCCTCGTGCAAAGTACAGATGGCCTCGTTGATCATAGGCATAAGGATTCGGTTGGCTACAAATCCCGGATAATCGTTGACCTCCACCGGTACTTTCCCGAGTTTACGCGAGAGCTCCACAATGGTATGGTTGACTTCGTCGCTGGTGTTGTAACCGCGGATCACTTCCACCAGTTTCATGACGGGCACGGGATTCATAAAGTGCATACCGATCACTTTATCCCCTCTGCGCGTTGCAGAAGCTATTTTAGTGATTGAGATGGAAGAAGTGTTGGAGGCCAGAATGCAATCGGGTCGGGTTGTGGCGTCCAGGTCAGCGAAGATTTTCAATTTCAGGTCGATGTTTTCTGTGGCAGCTTCTACCACAAGGTCCACATCTTGAACGCCCGCTTTCATATCCGTAGTGGTGCTGATACGGGCAAGGGATTGCTGCTTATCGTCCTCCGTCAGTGCTCCCTTGGCTACCTGACGGTCCATGTTTTTACCAATGGTTTCGAGCGCCCGATCCAACGCCTGCTGCTGAATGTCGATGAGCCGGACACGATAGCCGCTCTGCGCAAATACATGCGCGATACCATTTCCCATTTGTCCAGATCCTATTACGGCAATGTGTTGCATAGTGTGAATGTTAGCGGTGCAAAAGTATTTATTTGGTGTTTAGTGGTCTTTTTATATTTACCTAAAATAAATAATGTAGAATAGGTAACTACTGAACAATGAATCTGCCGGTTGCATACTGCTTGTTAGCGCTTTGCAGTTCGATCAAGTAGGCCCCATCTGAAAGTGACTTGATATCGATTTCGTTGACAGCTGGATCAACAATCTGTTCCAGCATCATTTTTCCATCGAGAGAGAAAATGCGAACACGTAGGCTTGAACCAGCAAACCCGGAGGGTATGGAATAGCGCAGCAGTCCGTCATGTACAGGATTGGGTGCGATTTTCAGCATGGAATTACGCTCCGGTTCCGGTAAAGAAGTGAACGCGGATTGCAGCGTTGTTTCCCAGACACCACGTCCATACGTGCTAAGGCGTATGACGCTGCTGAGAGGGCCGTCATCGTAAAACATGAAGTCGGTGATATTGGCGATGAACGGCAGTCCCTGGTTGTAGCTGTACCATGCACTCAGATTTTGGTTGTAATACCATACGCCGGCAGCATTGCAAACGTAAACACCCTCGTTGGTGTCATAAGGGTCATTGTAAATCCGAAGGATGTTGATGTTTGGAAGATTCAGCGATATGTTCGTCCAGGTTTGACCCTGATTTCCGGAACGATATACTTTGGAGCCTGCAGTGATATAGACAACATTGCTGTCAGCGGCAACGGTGCATATACTTCCACCTCCCGTCATAGCCGTGGGCACAGTAGATGAAGTCCAGACAGGATTCGATCCGAGCTGAGTCACTCTGCGGATGACATTGGGCATGAACAGTACATAGGCAGCATCAGAGCGGTGTGCACTGAAGCAAATGTCCCGAATCGTGGTATTGAAGGTACTTGTTTGTGCCCAAAAGGGAACGGGACTGCTGAGGTCTGCGCTAAAATAAAGGTCGGTTTGTCCGGCAAGTCCGTTCTCTGAGTTGAGCGGCGTGAAAGCAAGCCGGCAATTATTACTCGCTGTGAAGGGTAACCCGATGGACACTTCCGGACCGGCTACCACATTTCTACGCTTGCCGTTCTCGTGGTAATAGACAAGGTTGCTGTTAAGGTAATCATACGTCATCCTGGAACCCCAGTCGCCTCCGCGGTTGGTGCGCCATTGTCCGTTCAGGGAATAGAGTTCGCCGTTGTCCTGGGTGCCGATGCTGATCATACTTTTGTTCAGCGGATTGACGGCCGCTTTGTAAACTTCGGTTGCTGCGAGTCCGTTGCTGCGTGCCGACCAGTTGGCGCCTGCATTCAGACTTCTCCAAACGCCTCCGTCGTTGATATTGTATAGCTCGGTAGGGTTGTAGGGATTGTACAACATCTGATGCATGTCGGTATGTAAACCGGCATACCACTGTGTCAATTGGGTCCAGGTTATTCCTCCGTCCGTCGAGCGCCAAACTACGTGTGAGCCCACGAAGACTACATTGGGATTGCCCTGCGAGGCCGTCATGCAGAAATTGTAATTGCCCTGACCGTTGCCGGTCACATCATACCCAGTCAGACTTTGTGCTGGATTGTGATACACAGTCGTGAAACTGCTGCCGCCATCTGTCGAACGGAAAATGGTTCCTTCGTCACGTACCATGCCTACGTAAACGGTCGTGGTGTCGGCGGCTGAAACGCCCAGTCTGGTTCCGCCCGCACTGCCTCCACCGGGAACAGCAATGCCATTGGTGATAAGCGTCCAGGAGTCACCGAAATCGAAGGACCGGAAAAATTCTCCGAACATGGTGACAGCATAAAGGACCAGTGAGCCCTGAGCAGGTCTTGCCACCATGTCTGTAAACTCACCGCCGGGCTTTTTTACATTCCATGTCTGGCCACCGTTGGTCGACTTCCAGATGCCATCATTGGTCGCGGCAACCAGGGTTAGATGGTCCGTTGGGTGCATCAGCAGTTCAATCGCCATACGGTTTCCCATGCCTGACTGGGCAGGCAACCAAGAACTACCGGCATCAGTGCTTTTGTAAACTCCCAGGCCCGTACCGTAATAGTTGGGATCGCCTGTACCGAGGTATAGAATACTGTCATTGGTATAATCAATACAGACGCTGGCGCAGGCCGTGAGGGGCAATGCGTCCGTGCCGCATTTTTGCCAGCTCGTCGTTCCGTTAGCGCTGAACCAAAGTCCACCTGAAGCGCTCACCGCATATACTTTTTGCGGATCGCTGGGATGGAATTTCATCTGGCATACCCTGCCAATCCCATTGATTTGTCCGCTCACATTGACCGGAAATTGTACAGGACCCAGCGACTGCCAGTTGGCCGGCTGCTGCGCCATTAGTAATCCTGAACTAAGTGTCAGGAAAGGAAGTAATAGAAAATGTAGGACCCTCATGCGCTTATCGGGAGATGGATTCAAGAACGGTTTTTCTTTGGGATGGATACAGTATGCTGCCATCTTCCTGTATCCAGGGCGCTACCATCAATGTCCAGTGACGGTAACGCTTCACGGCAAAGGCCAATTCGGTTTCAGTCAGGTCGCGCCTTTTTCTGAAAAGTCGCTGCAACCATGTTTCTTTTTCGCGTTTCTCCGTCTCACTTGCGTTCCGCATACCGATGATTTCATCTTCTTCGTGCGGCAATTCATGTACGGTGAAATACAAGCGGAAGGCTTTCTCTGTTTCTGTGAAATTGGAGAGCGTGTCATCCATCAGTTTGATCCATAGTGGATGCTTTTTATACTCTTTTTCGGAGTAGATGGCTTGTGCTTCGAGAAGCGAGGTGCATAAGACCAATACCCCCGCAAGTATGAGATTTTTCATTTCAGGGACAAAGATAAACCCGGAAGATAATTTTGATACTACAACGTGAAAAGAAAAGTGAGAAACAAAAACAGCCAAAGACCATCAATGAAATGCCAGTA
>CAZPCA010000172.1:0-5127 GCA_964584995.1 uncultured Bifidobacterium sp. | reverse complement strand
GGGGCCTCCAGCCCCGCCCCACATCAAAATTACCAATTGAAAATTCAATAATCGGCAGATAATTATTTATAGCCAAATACGAACGGTAGTAGAAGTTGAGATCAACTAACGAGACCTCTTGCACCCTGTTTATCAAAAGGAATACAATAAATATCGGTCGTCGACAGCTCAGTATTTTATACAACCACGCACTATAGCGAGCAATAATTCAATTGATATACGGATCCTCAACATTGTAAATGATCATAAAATGCATCTTTAATGTATATCCAGAACAAAGGCGTCACTTCGCATTCTAAGATCAGACAGAGGGAACTACATCAGCCAACAGATCCAGCCCGCTGCTATCCTTAATAGCACCATAAAAAGTAAATCATTCGATTGAAAAGCATCAATAGTGAAAATTGCATATTCTTAAAGATGTGGACAATAAAATCCAAATCCACATCTTTGAAATAAATCCGATTTTCAGACTATTATATTTCCATACATGAAACGAACTACAAATCAGACAATAAATATTTGTGTAAGATGCTAAAATAATAAGGAAACGAAGGAACCAATTTGAAACTGAAATACGGATTTAAGCATCAAAGCCTATAAAAAACATATGAATTCAGCCTTTCACTTTTTAGCGTATGCTCCTTACCGGATTCAAATAAATTATTAGGCTTCTATGAAAGGATGTTATAGAAAAATAGCGCGGCAGGTGAATTCAGAAACCCAATCATTTTTTCAAAAAATAAAACTCTATCTTTAACCTACCCCTGGCGCTTCCATACCTCCTTAAACGTAATTTGATTTTACTTCAAACACTTTTTTCGTTTCTTTACATCAATCACAATCGGTTTTATTTGATCAATAAATTGAATATCTAATGAAAGCAAAAACTATATTCTGTATTTTGTTGCTAAGCGCATTTTCCCATCTTTCATTGTCTCAAGGGACCAACACATCCCAAGAAAACAGTAACGGCAAAGTCATACAAGCATTGAAAGACCTAAAAAAAGCCGAACCCGGCGATATCGATCCCGGAAAACCCATCATGCTCGACCCCACCAGCATCCCCATGTACAATGAGGATCTGGTCTTGCTTCAAGGTTTTGATTTTATGCAAGCAATGATGTCCGGCGACTTCATTCCAGAGCCGTATATCGACAGTACAAAAACCATAAAAGCATTCGTACTGCGAAAAGCCACAATGCTTGAGAAGGAGCGCATACAGAAAATGCAACCGAACATGCAAAACACAACGGCTGAAGGTAAAGCTCTAATCGGTAAAGGGGCTAAACCTTTCAGTGCTACAGATATCACCGGCTCCGCCTATTCGCTTGAAATGTTGAAAGGAAAAGTGATTGTGATGAATTTTTGGTTTGTAGAATGTAAACCCTGCGTCATGGAAATCCCTGAGTTGAACACATTGGTTGAAAGATACAAGAGCAAGGATGTCGTCTTCCTGGGTTTCGCCACCAATGATAAGCCAAGCCTGGAAAACTTCCTTACAAGAAAACCCTTCCTGTACCATCTTATCGCAGATAGTAGAGAAATCGCACATCAGTATGATGTAGACGCCTTCCCCACCCACGTGATTATCGATCGGGAATCAAACATCGCTTTTTACTCTACCGGCCTTGGGCCGACGACATTGACCGATCTCGAAAAAACAATCGAATCCCTATTAAAATAATACTGACTTCCTCAATGTGATTTCTCCGCGGATAAAGAGCCGCCATTAACCCTCCTCCCAATCACCTTTACTACTCTATCAACAACTTCTCCGAACTTATGCCGCCCTGCCGGTCGATAAACTGAACGATGTACATGCCTGCACGCACATTCAAGTAAATTTCTGCTGAAAGTACATTGAACAATTCTTCCAGAAAGACGATGCGACCGCAAAGATCACGCACCAATATTGAACCCGTTTGTGAGGAACCAAAACGCAATTGAAAATAACCGCTGGCCGGATTGGGCGCAAGTTGAAATTTAATCGAGGGATTGACTTCCTGTGCTCCGACACCTGTACACATCACGGCATTCAGCTTTTGCCATATAGTGTCATTGAACAACAAGGGCACTTCCGCTGTACCGGGAGCGTCACCCATGCGGACGTACACCAGGTTCATGGATGGAACCACATTGAGCATCTGTCCGTTTTTACCCAAAGCCATGACCAGATCGGAAGGACCATTGGGCATTATGTTCCCAGGAAATACCGACGGAATACCAGGCACCATGAAAGATGCTTTGCCATTGAGCCACCAGAGATAACCGTAACTCTGATTCAACGTTTGTGATGACTGCACCATAGCGTTGAAATACCCTGTATCCGTCATGACCTGGGTGCCGTTCCAGTTTCCTTGATTGAGCATCAGTAATCCGAACCTCGCCATACTGCGTGCACGACTGAAAAATACATTGTTGTATCCTATAGGAAGGAATAAACCGTCCATACCGGTTTGCTGTTTTATGCGTGTATTGACAAAGTTATTCAGCGAATTCCCACTGGCGACCTCAATTACCGAATCTAACAAGGTATATGGACCGTTATGATATGCCCAGCGTGTACCGGCATCAGCGAGATATTGCAGACATGTATCCAGCGTGCAATAAAGATCCGGAACACCGTCGTCCAATCCAGATGTCATCGTCAACTGATTCCTGATGGTGATCTTTTCTTCCTTGATCGGAGGACAAGCGGTCCAGCCGGCACCCAAATAATCCGAGGTAGTGTCCTGAATATTGAGTAAGCCTTCCTGCTGCGCAATGCCCACGGCAAAAGCGGTGAGCGACTTGCCTGCCGAGGCCCAATACCACAAACTGTCGCGGGTGAAAGAACCGAAATAACTCTCTACCACCATCTTCCCGTCTTTCAATAAGAGGAAAGCCTTCGTATTGTTCACTTGCAGGTAATCCAGCAGCGTATCGAGCTCATCCTGGCACCAGCCAAGCGTGGCCGGAGAAACGGTGTCCCATGCATTGCCCTGCAGAGGTGGGAAGTACAATGTCTGTTGGGCGTTGACCGTATTACTACCCAATACACTCGAAAAAATAACTGCCAACAGAAAACAACGAAAGTGAATGCTGCTTGATTTGAAGCAATGAAGAAATGGTCGCATGTTCATCCTTTTTGAGTTTATGAAGAGTGTTATCGCCGGCAATTTGGATACACGAAGGACTCTATGGTTTAAAAGGCTGCAGGGGAAATTAATCCCCTGCAGCCTCCATCTACAATAATCCTACATCAGTTGACCTTTACAGGAAAAACGACTTGTATATCGGTCTCATAGGGAGTACCGCTAACCTTGTCGGCTGCTGAATCGTAGTGACGCAGTTCAAGGGTATAGGTCCCTGAAGTGGGAACGCCCGTATTCAAGATACCTTCAAGTCCAAGCGCAGCTCCGTTATCATCCTGATCGGTGGATGCGAACTGCAGGAAGCTGCCCTGACTGAATGAATGCAGGAGCAAGTGCTGCAAATTTTCCTCCGCCACTTCGTTCGAAACAGTATCTGCGGGTGACTTTGTCTCATCCAGGATGAGGACAGAAACTTTGTAGGTGCCAGTGGGCTGCAACACGACCGTATCGATGACAGGATTGTTGCCGCCATCACCGTCAATATCCTTCCAGCTGAATGCGCCGATGGTGGAGTTGGTGGCACTGTCGGTGATAAGCAACTGAACAGTGGTGATTAGTTCAGAAGGATTGACAGCCGGAGGTTGAGTGGTATCGTCTTTTTTACAAGATGAAAAGAGAATGGCGACCGAAGCTGTCGCGAGTAGAAGGGATGTATGATTTTTCATTTTTCTATTTTTGTTTTTTGATGTTTTTGAAATTCGAGATGGTTGCTTGTTTTAGTGTTCATGCGTATGCGGAGCCGTTCTGAATTGAAGCGGCACAGACACACGCAAAGTGATGTTGCGTCCTGACTCATCCGTAAAATACCTGAAACGGTTGAGGTAGTCACGGTAGCGGACATTGAATAGATTTTGGACACTGAGACTCATGCGCAGGACTTGTCCGGCGGGCATCCACACCGCGGAGAGGTCTATACCGGTAAGCGTATACGCTGGAGGAGGCGGTATGTAATCCGTTCCCGGTTCATACCTCCACTGCCGGCTGACGGTGAGCACGTTCACATTGCAGCTGATATCCTTCCACACGCGTGTATCCTTGAATTTGTACGTAAGACTCTGTTCAAATCGTGGAGCAGGAACCAACTCCAGGTACTTTCCGTCGGAGCGGTTATTGGCAAATACCACACTGTTCCTGCTCCGGAAACCTATCCGTTGTGTGAGGTCCCAGTCAAGGGTGAAGTCCACACCATTGAAGCCTGCATCAACATGGCGGTAGCGAAATGCCGGATAGGCACCACTGATAGTGAGCACAGGGGCACTGTCAGGAACAAGATAGATATAGTCACGGATGAACATGTAATACGCACTGCACTCGAGGAATATCCTACCGCTCTGCAGGCGGTAGGTCGCCACGGTATTGATGGCCTTTTCCGGCCCCAGCGCCGAATCCCCACGCTCGTAGGTCGCCGTACCATGATGCAGGCCATTGCTGAACCACTCATTGATGGAAGGGGCCCTAACCACCGTACCCGCATTGAGCAGCCACGTTTGCAGTGAATCCGGCCGGTAGATCGCTCCTCCGCTGTAACCGGGGTTGGTGAACCGGTAGTCGTTTTCCACTACGATGCCTCCGATATTCCGGTAAACACGCTGCACACGTTGTTCGCTGCGCATACCCGCCTCCATCTCCCAGCGATCGCGGCGCCAGCGCAACATCCCGTAGCCCGAAGCACTGAGCAAACGATAGTTGGGCACAAAGAAGCGTTCGCCACCGTATTGGTTGTCCTGTGCAAATCCGGCAAAACCGATAACGGCGGTGAATCCTTTCACATTGAAGGTTTCCAAATGCATATCCACGGTCTGCGTGTACAACTTGAGTTCGAGCTCAGGCCTGCTGAGCGCAGCGAGCGAATCGTTTCGGGGATTATCTCGGTCGTACTCCAACCGATGATTGTACTGGTAACCGTATTGGATCTGCAGCTTGCCGACTCCGTCAAAGCTTTTCCAGGATTTGCCGGAAAACAAATGATGCTGCACCTCCTGACGCGGCC
>CAZPCA010000171.1:0-5127 GCA_964584995.1 uncultured Bifidobacterium sp. | reverse complement strand
GAGGGGCTCAGGGCAATTGAAGTAGCACTCCCGCTTGTACACCCAGCATCCTGTAACGTTGCCGTACCTTCTCGGCTGTGCTTAGGCCTGTAAGCTGGTATCGTGCAGCCGGACGCAAGAGGATCCTCGCCCGTTCGTTTAGTGCATAGCCTAATTCGATTCCCGCTCTTGCCTGAAGCGCAAGCTGCATGTTGTTTTCCCTTTTCATGGGCGCAAATCCCTCCTGTTCGCTGTTGATATAGGTTCCCCGTGTTTGCAACACCCAACCCGCAGAAAGTCCTGCCGATAATCCCGTGCTCCACCGGCCTTTCCTTACCTGATAAACGACCTCCACGGGCACTTCCAGCATGTACCAGCGGTTGATGCCGTTATTGGCGGCCATTTCGGCATCGTAATGGAGCCCGTTGAGCGAGTCCGTGGTTGTCGTGTAAACACTGTCGTTCACCAGCTCGTTGCGGGTATTGTAAAACAGGATGCCGAAGATATAGGTGCTGTCGGTATCGGTCACGGTGTATTGGATAGGCTGCCAGCTTTGGTAGGATCGGATGTAATCCCCGTCGGCATAGGGCGAATAACGGGTCCGCTCCCCCAGCATGGAGAATTCCAGGCCAGCCCTCCACTCAAGATGGCCCTCGGTGTGGCTCCACTGAAGTCCGGCATACGGCAATAACAGCGCAGACTCTTCCTCCTTCCTGCGCTTCAGCCAGTCGGCAGAAAGAGTCGATTCCATTTTCTTTGTTACTTCAGACATGCCGGCATATACAACGAGTGCAGACTTGCCCTGCTGTGCCGATGATTGTGTTTTATCCGTTCGTTGAAGCGTGAAGTCGTACTGGGTGGTGGCGGGAAGTACAAGCAACGAACGCAATGGTGTCATAGGTTCGATTGAAGTGGTCTCCGGGTCTTCAATATTAGGATGCAATGATTTTTCTTCCTCTGATTGCGATGAAATAGCTCCGTGGTTCAGCGCGGCGCTGGCTTTCTCCTCTCCCCTCTGAGCGGCCTTGTTGACATAGGAGGGGATCCTATGTTGGGTGATTGTACTCCCTGTGCTTTCGATGGATCCCTTGTTGGCACTTTGTACGATTTGCGTTCCACCCGCCGACGCTGCCTGCTCAAGCACTCTGCTGTCACTGCCGGATTTCTCCGGAGCAGAAGGGGTAGCGTCCTTCAACCCGATGGTGTTGGACTCTTCCGTAACTTCTGTATTTTCTATGCTTGCTTCACCTGTATTTTCCTCTGCGGAGATACCGTTCCTTTCCTCGGCAACAACATCCATCGGCAACGTACCGCCACCGTTCTGGAAAAGGGTGTACCCGCCCCAGGTACCCAGGAGCAGCAAGGCGATAATAATAATCAATGAACGGCGACGCTTCCGCTTGAAGTGGGTATCCAGCAATCGCTCTGCCTCCGGCCAGTGATCTTCCGGACGAAGCTCGTCCTCCTGTTGATGTGTCATGGCGCAATATTTTTTAATGCGGGACTTTTGTGGTGCATGTCTTCCAAAAGTTCCTTCAATAGTTTTCGGGCTTTGAACAGGTGTGCTTTGGACGTACCGGCAGATATTCCGAGCATGCCGGCGATCTCCTCGTGCTTGAAACCGTCTACTGCATACAGGTTGAAGACAGCCCTGCTCGCCGGGGGCAGACGGTTGATGACCTGCAGCAATTCTTCATTATCGTATTTCATTTCCGCCTCGGGCTGCTGTACCTGCTGATGGTCCGGCAGCGATTCCTGCAACTGAATCAGCTCCCTGTATTTTTTCTGCTTTCTGAATTCGTCGATGATGTAGTTCACGCTGACCCTTCGCAACCATTGCTCATAGGGAACATGATGGTGTTTTTTGAGGTAGGCGTCCATGTTCTGTATGAGCCGCAGAAAAATCATGTTGAGAGCACTCATTCGGTCTTCCCGGTGATGGTGGTACCGGGAACACACGGAATAAATAACCGGAAAGCACATCACGTACAATTCGTGATGCGCCTTCCGGTCGTTCAACCGGCATTTACTCAACAGTTCCCTGGTGGGTTCCATGTTACGCCGGGCAATGGATCAACGCGTGGTATTTATTTACTCTTTGATGAAACGGTGGGAGGAGGTATTGCCTTCCGGTGTAATGAGCTGAAGCAGGTAAATCCCCTGGCTTAAGCCAGCGATATCGATGACCGGTTGTGTCAAGGCACCTGTTTGCACTGCACGTCCGTCCGTACTGTGGATGGCATAGCGTATGTTTTTCGACGGCTGGCTGAGTTCGAGGCGGATGAAATCCCTTGCCGGAACAGGATACAAACCGGTGATGATCGGCTGATCATCTTCTACCCCTGCCGTGGAGAGCTGATTGGGCGCAAGTACATTCAGTGTGAATCCGGCAGCGGTCAATCCGCGGTAAACGATGTTACCCATGGAATCAACACTTAGGGTATCACAATACGTATCGGTGCATCCCTGGGGATCGCTTACGGTAAGACACACAAGGTAATTTCCCGTAGACGCATATTGATGTGTAGGATACGCCCCGGTGGCTAACGGTGATCCATCACCGAAATTCCAGCTGAACGAGAGGTTATTTCCGTTGCTCAGGTTGACCGCTACCATTTGATAGGGAGCCAGCTGAGTGAAGAGGAAATAGGCATTACAGCCCACGGGATTCACCACAGTGGTATCAATGATGACGGAGTCGCAATACGTGGATACACATCCGGAAGAATTGACCGTCAGACAGACAATATAGGTGCCGGGGAAGCTATATTGGTGGTTGGGATACTGCAAAGAGCTGGTGTTGCCGTTACCGAAATCCCAAGCGTAAGTGGTGGTGCCCGGGTTGGCGCTCAGCACCGATTGGTTGATGAAATAGGCGTTAAGTCCAACACTCACCTGCTGAAAATAGGCCTGGCATCCCGCAGAGGTGTTGGGTACAACGATGTTCATGCAATACGTGCAGGTGGTTCCGTTGCCTGTTACAGTCAGACAAACATTGTAGATTCCGGGAGCATTGTAAATCTCCGTCACGATGCCTCCGGATCCCACGTTACCGTTTCCAAAATCCCAGGTATAGGTGTAATTGGGGAGGAGGGGATTCGGTGTAAATACAAAGACATTCGGATTGGCGGGAGTGTTTTGCGCGGTGAAACTGCAATTGCCCGTCGATGATACCGTCACCTGCTGACAATAGGTGCACAAGACGTTTCCGGTGGCAAGCTCTATCTCATCCAGGCATACAAGGTACACGCCTGGTCCAGGGAATTGATGTGTGATGACAGGACCGAAACCTGTGGTGCTGTCGCCAAAATCCCACACGAATTGCGATAAGATACTGGTAGAGGAACTGTAGAACTGGAAAGTGTTGGCGGAGGAGCTGTCTGGCACCCAGGTGAAGCTGCAGTTGGATGCAGGAGGTATTGTAATGGTCTGGCAGGTAGTGTCTGAACAACCCGAAGCTGTTTGGATGATCAGGCAAACACCGTACGTACCCGGACTGGCATAGGTATGTGCGGCATTGGCGGTTGTTGCCGTAAAGCCGTCTCCGAAAGTCCATTGATAGCTGGTGACCGGACCACCGGTGACCTGGCTGTTCACAAACAATACCTGTGGACCGGAATTCCAGGTGAAAGATGCCTGGCATGCAGTAGAACTACTCACCACTACTGTTGTGCACTGCGTGCAATAGGTTGTCTGAGTCATCGGGTCGAACTGGGTCGCACAGACGTTGTAGGTCCCCGGTGCCGTGTACTGGTGATTCGAAAAAATTCCGTAGGAGACCGGCGATCCGTCACCGAAATCCCAGGCGATATTATTGCCTGGCAAAACACCCGTAGCAGCAAAATAGAAGAGGCCGTTGGTCAGCGAGTCTTCGTTGGCTGTGAAATTACAATTGCCTACGCTGCCACCTCCGCCATTGACCATGATTGTATCACAATAGACACATACAGGTAAGGCAGGGTTCAACGAATCGAACACCTGCATACACACCTGTACCGCTCCGGTTGTGGTGAGGTTAACAGATACCGGGCTATTCAGGGAGCCGGGTATAACAGTACCGTTGACATTCCATTGCGCATAGTATTGCGAGGGTGAAAAGGTGCTGTTGGGAATGAACACGTACAAGGAAGTGCCGGGCGCGGGTGGCTGGTAGGTGAACGAGCAGTTCTGCGCCTGAGCGACAAGACCGGTAACGATGCATAGTAATAGAAAGTACAATTTTTTCATGATATGGTTGATTGGTTATAATGTATCACGTAATCGGCCGGCAGATGGTTTACCCGTCCGGGAAATAAAACTCAAATTAATGATTTTATGGCTAAAAATATGCCTATGCCCCTAACTGAAAACCATGAGGGTTAACCGGCATGCCGATCAGGCCCATTGGGAGATGATGCCTCCCATGAGGGTGAAATTGATGGCCCAGAATCCGGTATGGACAAAAATATAGCGGGCACCTTTCCTTTCATACAGGGCATGGGTACCTATCAATGGCAGCACCAGGAAGATCGCCATGAGGAATCCATGGAAAGCGCCATGTTTAAAGGTACGGAAATTAGAACCGTAGTTATCGAAGGATGTTTGCAACCACTGACCGGCTGCAGAGGTGGTGTCGCCGGGGGTCACCTGATCTGCCACAATGGAGTAGAGATGGTATTGATGCACCACGTTGAATTGAAGGGAGAAAGAAAGCATGAAAGCGAAAAGGAAGCAGAGCCCGAAAATGAGTGGCAAGTTGGCGCCTTTGATTTGTTCTTCGTTCATCCCGGAAGCTTTCATCCAGGCACGGCCCATCACCGATGGGTGGTACCATACAAAGCCGATTATCATCGGCACAAGGGCGGCCAGCAAGATCACAACGAAGTTGACATCCATCTTTTATGGTTTTTGAGGAGATGAAAGTAGCTTCATTTAGGCAATTTACCAAAATTACAGGGTGTATACACCTATGTTTTAGCGGAAATGTAACCCGGACCATGTGTTGGCGTAGAAACCGGACTAAATACCGAAAAAATGACAACAGGCCAACCTGCAAGGGCCCAGAAGCCCAAAAACACCCAGAAAGCGCGCCTATCTGTGCGCCAACGTCAGTTATTGATTGGTAGTGCGGTATCCGCATTGCTGATTGTGTTGATTGTGATGGTGTAT
>CAZPCA010000170.1:0-5174 GCA_964584995.1 uncultured Bifidobacterium sp. | reverse complement strand
AATACCATCAAAATCGTTCAGACGCGCCTCAATCCCGAACTGGCCATCGAGGGCATCTTACTGACCATGTATGACATGCGCCTTCGTCTCAGCAACCAGGTGGTGGAAGAAGTGAAAACACATTTCCAGGACATGGTCTTCGACACGATCATTCAGCGCAATACCAAGCTCGGAGAAGCCCCCAGTTTCGGAGAAAGCATCATCATGCACGATGCTGCCAGCAAGGGCGCCATCAACTACCTCAATCTTGCCCGTGAAATCCTTCAGAAAAATAACATGACGGGCATGTCTGCTTCGGAAAAGGTCCTTAGCGAAAAAGTGATTGAAAAATTAAAGATGTCGGATAATTAATCCTGCCACTTTTCCGTTGCAACCATTCATCTTTCCATCTCTCAAATCCATTTTATGTCGACGAAGAAAACAGCCCTTGGTAAAGGTTTAAGTGCGCTCCTGGAAGGCAGTCCGGTAAATAGCCCGACAACTCCGGGAACAGTGGAAACCACCACCGATGTATCCAGGGTCACTGCCGGCGCAGTAGCGCAGATACCATTACAGTCCATCGAAGCCAACCCCTTCCAGCCACGTACCGATTTTGACGAGCAGGCCCTGCGCGAGCTGGCAGAATCCATACAGATGCAGGGGATTATTCAGCCCATCACGGTTCGCCGCATGGGTCCCGACCGTTACCAGATTATCAGTGGTGAGCGCCGCTACAAGGCTTCACGCCTGGCAGGACTCACACAGATTCCGGCCTATGTGCGCACAGCCAATGACCAGGCGATGCTGGAAATGGCCTTGGTGGAAAACATTCAACGGGAAAATCTCAACGCCCTCGAAATCGCCATCAGTTACCAGCGCCTTCTTGAAGAATGCAGTCTGACACAGGAAGTATTGGGTGAGCGTGTTGGCAAGGACCGCAGCACCGTCACCAATTACCTTCGTTTGCTGAAGCTTCCGCCACAAATCCAGTTCGCCATCCGCGATGGTAAAATCTCGATGGGTCATGCCCGTGCTATCCTTGGTGTTGACGATGTGGGCATGCAACTGAAAATCCTGAGCGATGTACTTGCCAACGACCTGAGCGTTCGCAAAGCGGAAGAGCTGGTACGCCAGGCCGCGCCCAGGAAAGCCGGTAAAAAAGAGAAAAGCCGGGCTTCGTGGGCCTCTGAAATTCGTAACCTGCAAGACCGCCTTGAACACCGCTACGAAACGAAGGTGGAGATCAAGCACAAGGACAATGGTAGTGGACAAATCCTCATCAAATACTTCAGCAACGATGACCTGAACCGTTTGATGGACATGCTGGATTTTGACTGATTGCGGACCAGGCCGTCCAAGCCCAAGCCCATGCGCAACGCCTTCCTGTACTTCTTCTGCACTCTACTTTTCAGCTCTTCCCTACCCCGTTTCGCTATGGCGCAAGGCTCTGCTGACTCCAGTCGAACGATCGCGACCGATAGTTCCTCCCTTGTAAGGAAACACAATGTGCGCAGGGCCACCGCCATGTCGGCCATTATCCCCGGTTCCGGCCAGGTCTACAATAAAAAAGCGTGGAAGGTCCCCATCATTTACGCGGCCTTTGCAGGCATGGGCTACCTCGTTAAATTCAACAATGACAATTTCCGGAAATACGAAAATGCACTGTTGATACGTTATGACAATGATCCACTTACTGCGGATGAATTTGCAGACGTGTATACGGAAGACAATCTTAGGTCCCTGAGTGATTTCTACCGCAGAAACAGGGATTTGTCAGTAGTGGGACTCACGATGGTGTATGTACTCAATATCATCGATGCCCATGTAGATGCACAGTTGTTCAATTTCAACGTCAGCGATGACCTAAGTCTGCAATGGAGTCCTACCGGCACATTCAACGAGCAGGGCGTGCTTGCCGGCCTATCCATGCATTTACGTTTCTAAGCAATGAAAATAGCCATAATCGGAACCGGCAAGATGGGACAGGCCATCGCCACTCTGGCGCAGAAGAGCGGACACGAAATTGTAGTGAGTATAGGTGGTGAAAACAAACATCTGCTATCGGCTCATGTACTTCGCCAGGCCGATGTTGCGATTGAATTCACCCGACCAGCGGCAGCGCCAGCGAACCTTCGACTTTGTTTGAGTGCCGGCATCCCGGTGGTGTGCGGCACCACCGGCTGGCAGTCTGAATTCGAAGCAATACGGAATGAGTTCTTGGCACAAGAGGGTTCCCTTGTAGCAGCGAGCAATTTCAGCGTGGGCGTCAATCTTCTTTTCCAGCTTAACGAACAACTGGCATACTGGATGCAGCGCCAACCCGGTTACACCCCACGAATCGAAGAAACCCATCACACGCAAAAACTGGATGCACCCAGCGGTACAGCCATCACCCTGGCCGATGGCATCCTTCAGCATCGCTCTGACCTACAGGGCTGGAAACTTGAAGATCAGGATCCGCCGGCTGCCTCTGATCGCTTGCCTATCCGGGCGCATCGCGAAGGCCAGGTCATTGGACTGCATACGGTAGCCTGGGACTCCCCAATCGACTCCCTGCGAATCACCCATGAAGCCTATAGCCGGGACGGATTCGCTGCAGGAGCCTTGCTCGCTGCCGCATGGATAAACGGCAAAAAAGGGGTCTTCAGCATGAAGGATGTGCTCTTCGGTGAGCAGGCCTCCGGCTGAATCAGCCACACCTGTATTATTTGTACTTTCGCACACTGAAACAGCATCACTATGAATTGGAAATTCTGGCAAAGCAACGGTCCGAAAAGCAAAACCCGAGAGTGGATTGATGCGGTTGTTTTTGCAGTGGTGGCGGCCACCATCATCCGTACTTTTTTCATCGAAGCGTTCACCATTCCTACACCTTCCATGGAAAAAACGCTCATGGTGGGAGATTTCCTTTTTGTCAGCAAAGTCAATTACGGAGCACGTACACCCATGACGCCGCTCTCCATCCCCTTCATGCACCAGGAAATTCCGGTCATCGGTGGCAAATCCTATTCTGAATCCTGGAAACTCCCCTATTTCCGGCTTCCCGGTTTTGGAGAAGTTGAACGGAACGATATCGTGGTCTTCAATTACCCCATGGAAGACGACCGTCCCATTGACAAGCAAACTCACTACATCAAACGCTGCGTGGGCGTTGGTGGTGATAGTCTTCAAATCATTGATCGCGTGGTATACGTGAACGGTGAAAAAGCCATGCTTCCGCAGAAGAGCCAATATGTCTACGATATCACCACACAGGGAAGTGGCTTGGGTGAACGCATCCTCAAGAAGAACGACATCACCGATGGTGGGCCAGCTTTCGCTCCCGGCCAGTACCGGTATTGCCTCACCGAAAGCGCTGCCGCTGAACTAAAAAAGCTCCCCAATGTCACTGGCCTGACCGCCATGACGATGCCCAAAGGACAATTCGAAGATTACATATACCCTTACGAACCATCGCTGGCCTGGAACATGGACAATTACGGTCCCATTTATATTCCGAAAAAAGGTGCTACCGTTGCACTGGATGCCAAGAACATCAGCATCTACCGCAGGGTCATCACCAAATACGAAGGACATACGCTTGAAGAGCGCAACGGGAAATATATCATCGACGGCAAGGAAGCTGTTTCGTACACTTTTGCCCAGGATTACTTCTTCATGATGGGGGACAACCGCCACAATTCCGCCGATTCACGCTTCTGGGGATTTGTACCGGAAGACCACATTGTGGGCAAGGCTGTTTTCATCTGGATGTCGTGGGACAGCAACGGTTCATTCCTCAACAAAATCCGTTGGAGCCGCCTGTTCAATGTCATCCATTACAACAACAACTGATTCCGGCATCGTACTGCTCTCAGCACATTACCTCCCCCTCCGGGAGCTGGTGGAGACTTGTCGCGTTCATCAGAGAATCTTCATCGATGAAAATGAATTATGGCAGAAACAGACGCTGCGGAACCGTACGCGGATTATAGGTGCCAACGGCTTGCAAGTCCTCAGCGTACCTGTACAACATACCGGCGGTAAGAGGGTGCCGGTGAAAGATATCCGAATCAGTTATGCGGAAGATTGGGTGCGTGTACACAAAGGATCACTCTTTTCCGCATATAACCGTTCGGCTTTTTTTGAATTTTTTCGGGCTGAGCTCTTCCACATCTTCGACAAGAAGCCTGTTTTTCTACTGGACCTTAACATGTCACTCATGCGATTTCTTTTTAAGAGGCTGCGTCTCCCTGAGCCTGAAATAGCTTCTTCACTGCAGGAAGAATGGACAGACCTTAGAACACTCCATGAAATCGGTAGTGTTTCCTCCCTACTAAAAGCGGGAAGCCCTTATCATCAGGTTTTTGCTGATCGGGTTGCCGGATCGGGTAACAGCTGTCCCCCTTTTGTGCCCTACCTTAGTGTACTTGACACCCTCAGCAACCTGGGGCGACTACCTTGAATTGCGTTGTAATTTCCCTCTCAAGGAGCTTTTTCCGGCTTTGAGGATTTTGATTAATTTTGCCATGACGGGAAATCCCATCCTGCCTTATTAATACCAATTACAACTTATCATGTCCATCGAAAAAATCCGCACGCTGCTTGGCCAGGATGCCGAACACCTGCTGAACCATACCTGCACCACTATTTCGCGTGACCATTTACACCTGCCCGGTCCCGATTTTGTGGACAGGATTTTTGCTCCCGGCAACCGCAGCAACCAGGTCATGCGCAGCCTCGAAAGCATTTACAACCATGGTCGACTGGCCGGTACGGGCTATGTGAGCATCCTCCCGGTGGACCAGGGCATCGAGCACAGTGCCGGAGCTTCCTTCGCTCCCAATCCCATTTTCTTTGACCCTGAGAACATCGTTCGCCTGGCCATTGAAGGCGGTTGCAATGCGGTAGCTTCCACGTATGGTGTATTGGCCTCTGTTTCCAGAAAGTATGCACACAAGATCCCCTTTATCGTAAAGATCAACCACAACGAGTTCCTCACCTATCCGAACAAGTTCGACCAGATCATGTTCGGCAGCGTGGAAGAAGCCTGGAACCTGGGTGCAGTTGCCGTCGGTGCCACCATTTATTTCGGATCGGAAGAATCGTCACGCCAGATTGTGGAAGTTGCGCAGGCCTTTGAACGTGCACATGAATTGGGCATGGCGACCATTCTCTGGTGTTATACCAGAAACAATGCCTTCAAAAAAGAAGGG
>CAZPCA010000169.1:0-5176 GCA_964584995.1 uncultured Bifidobacterium sp. | reverse complement strand
TGGTGGCATGCTTCACCTTGAAGTTGAAATCATGCTCATCCGTATTGGGACCGAACCGGATCTCTTTGAGAACCTGTTTGGTGGATTTGGCTTTGGTCTCCTTTTCCTTTTTCTTTCTCTCGTAAAGAAATTTTTGGTAATCAACGATTTTACAGACCGGCGGGTCAGCTTGCGCTGCGATTTCCACCAAATCGAGTCCGGCGTCTTCCGCCATCTTCATCGCTTCCTGAATGGAAACTACCTTGGGTTCACCGCCGGCACCAACAAGACGTACCTGGGTAGCCCTGATTTTATCGTTGATGCGGTGTTCCGCTTCTTTCTTGATCGGCCCACGACCTCTGCCTTGGCCGGGTTTGTAGGGAAAAGTTGCTATGTGATCCTCCTTTTTATTAGTTAAACTTACTGATATCTAAACGGATAGCATGTCCTTGATTTCGCCGCATACTTTGTCGGCAAAGGCCTGTACCCGCATGGTTCCCTGGTCTCCTTGTCCGTGACGACGAACGGCTACACTGAAATCCTGCTCTTCTTTTTCACCCACAATGAGCATGAAAGGGAGCTTTTTCACCTCGGCATCGCGAATTTTCTTGCCGATTTTTTCGTCACGGTCGTCAACGAAGCCGCGAATATCGGAATTTATCAGGACTTGTAAAACTTTTTTAGCGTAGTCGTTGTATTTATCGGAAATGGGCAATACCGCTACTTGTTCAGGCGCCAGCCACAGAGGGAAGTTGCCGGCGAAATGTTCGATCAGGAAGCCGATGAACCGCTCATGGGTGCCCAGGGGCGCCCGGTGGATACAAATCGGCGTTTCCATTTCATTTTTCGCATTGCGATAGGTCAGTCCGAAACGGGCGGGCACCGCAAAGTCGACCTGGTTGGTCGCCAGGGTGAACTCCCTGCCAATGGCACTCCATACCTGCACATCTATCTTGGGACCATAGAAGGCTCCTTCGTCGGGCACTTCGATGTATGGGATCTTGGAATCGATGAGTACCTGGCGTACCATGTCCTCGGTTTCTTTCCAGAGCACCGGATTGTCAACGTATTTCTGCCCCAGTTTACTGGGTTCGTGAGTGGAAAAGCGCATGACATACTTCTCGATACCGAAATCTTGAAGTACTTGAGGTACATGTCGTTAACGGCATTGAACTCCTGGGCGAACTGCTCCTTGGTGCAGTAGATGTGCGCATCGTTCATCTGGAGGGAGCGCACCCGCATGAGGCCGAACAATTCGCCGCTTTGCTCGTAGCGGTAACAAGTGCCGTATTCCGCCAGCCGTATGGGTAAATCGCGGTAGCTGGGATTCAGCTCCTTGAAGATTTTATGGTGGTGCGGGCAGTTCATGGCCTTGAGGTAGTATTTCTCCCCGTCAAATTCCATGGCCGGATACATGCTGTCTGCATAGTACGGCAGGTGACCGGAGGTAAGGTACATGTTCTCCTTGGCAAGGTGGGGCGTGCGTACGCGCTTGTATCCCGCTACGGCTTCTGTTTTTTTAGCCAGCCGCTCAAGTTCCTCGATCAGTACGCCTCCGTTGGGGAGCCAAAGTGGCAGGCCCGGACCAACATCGTCATCGAAGGTGAAAATTTCCATTTCCTTCCCGATTTTGCGATGGTCGCGCTTCTTCGCTTCTTCCAGCATGGTCAGGTATTCATCCAGCTCCGATTTTTTCGGAAAGGTGATGCCGTAGATGCGGGTAAGCATCGGATTGCTGGCGTCGTTCTTCCAGTAGGCGCCCGCTACATTGGTCAATTTGATGGCCTTGATATAGCCGGTATGGGGGATATGGGGGCCGCGACAGAGGTCGGTGAAATTCCCCTGGGTGTAGAAGGTAATGCTGCCATCTTCCAGATTGCTCAGCAGGTCGAGCTTATACTGGTCCTGCTTCTCGCTGAAATAAGCGACGGCATCCGCCTTGCTCATCTCTTTGCGGACAAAGGCATTGCCTTGCTTGGCGAGCTCGGCCATTTTGTCTTCGATTTTCTTCAGGTCGTCGGCAGAAAAGGTCTGGCCACCGAAATCCACATCGTAGTAGAATCCGTTTTGTACGGGTGGGCCCACCCAGAATTTGATGCCGGGATAATGAAATTCGAGGGCTTCCGCCATCAGGTGAGCAGAGGAGTGCCACATGGTACTCTTTCCGTCCGCATCGTTCCAGGTCAACAAGGTCAATTGTACATCCTCTTCGATGGGACGGTTTAAATCGCGCACTTCTCCGTTGACCTTAGCGGCAAGCACATTCCGGGCGAGTCCTTCCGAAATGGATTTGGCGATATCCAGGGCAGTACTTCCTTTGGGATACTCGCGTACACTGTTGTCTGGCAGGGTGATTTTTATATTCATCGCGGTAGTTTCAGCGTCGGCAAAGATAATCCAATGAAGGGTATCACCGTAGAAATCAGGCTGCATATCTTACACCCTACGTTCGTTGATGTAACTTTGAATTCCCATTCTATACCTATGCCCTCGTCCGCTTCCTCCCAAACCGATTTTTCATTTTTCGAAGATGTTTGGGCCGTCGTGCGCATGATTCCCCGTGGCCGTGTAACTACCTATGGTGCGATTGCCCGTTACCTGGGGGCGGCCGGCTCCTCGCGCATGGTGGGCTGGGCCATGAACGCCTGCCATACGGTCAAGCCCAGGGTTCCGGCTCAACGAGTGGTCAACCGCAACGGCGTACTGACCGGTAAACATCATTTCGGCGATATCCATGCCATGCAGGCCCTGTTGGAAAAGGAGGGCGTAGAAGTGGAAAACGACCGGGTTTTGCGTTTCCGTGACTTGTTCTGGGATCCCGCACAGCACCTTGGCTGAACGCTCGGTCGGGCTAAAACTTTTTTGATATTCCGCACAGGAGATAAGAGTGATTCGCCTTTGCGTCCTATCTTTGCGCAGCTAAAAGTAACGGCCTTTACACACGCATATGCCACAGGATATAGAATTCAATAAAAACGAAGATTTCAACAAGATGCAGCTGAGTTTCCTGCAGCAACGGCTTCGTAAGGTTTACGAGGGAGGTGGGAGCAAGAGTGCAGAGAAGCAAAAGGAAAAAGGAAAACTCCTGGCCCGCGAGAGGGTAGCCTATTTGCTGGACAAAGACAGTCCACAGATTGAAATCGGTGCCTTGGCCGCAGATGGTATGTATGCCGAGCAGGGCGGATGCCCTTCAGCAGGTGTGGTGGTGGTGATAGGATACATAGCAGGACGCCAGTGCATCGTCGTGGCCAATGATGCCACGGTGAAGGCCGGCGCCTGGTTCCCAATGACCGCCAAGAAGAACCTGCGTGCACAGGAAATTTCTATCGAAAACAGATTGCCCATCATCTATCTCGTGGACAGTGCCGGCGTTTTCCTTCCGATGCAGGACGAGATATTTCCCGACAAAGAACATTTCGGACGTATTTTCCGCAATAACGCCGTGATGAGCAGCATGGGTATCATCCAGATTGCCGCCATCATGGGATCGTGTGTGGCCGGCGGTGCATACCTGCCGATCATGAGTGATGAAGCAATGATTGTCGACAAGACGGGATCAGTTTTCCTGGCAGGTTCCTATCTGGTGAAATCGGCGATTGGAGAGGACATCGACAATGAGACCCTCGGTGGCGCTACTACGCAAAGTGAGATTTCAGGTGTCACCGACAATAAATTCCCGGATGATAAAAGTTGCCTGGATTACATACGCCGGGTGATGGGCAAGGTGGGCCGACTGCCGGATGCCGGCTTCGACCGTATTGAACCGAAGGCGCCCAAACTGAATGTCGGGGAGATTTATGGAATTCTTCCCGATGCACGCGACAAGCAGTTCGACATGCACGAGATCATCTCACGGCTTGTCGATAACAGTGAATTCGATGAGTACAAGGAGAAATACGGACAAACGATACTCTGCGGTTATGCCCGAATCGATGGATGGGCAGTGGGAATCGTTGCCAACCAGCGCAAAGTGGTGAAGAGCAAGAAAGGGGAGATGCAGTTCGGGGGTGTCATCTTCAGCGACAGTGCCGATAAGGCTGCCCGCTTCATCATGAATTGCAACCAACGGAAAATACCGCTCGTTTTTTTGCAGGATGTGACAGGGTTCATGGTGGGTTCGCGCTCCGAACATGGAGGCATCATCAAGGATGGAGCCAAGCTCGTGAGCGCAGTGGCCAACTCGGTGGTGCCTAAATTCACCATCATCACCGGTAACTCCTTCGGAGCTGGAAATTATGCGATGTGTGGCAAGGCCTACGATCCCCGTCTGATCGCTGCCTGGCCCAGTGCACAAATCGCGGTGATGGGAGGCGCACAGGCGGCCAAAACATTGTTGCAGATCCAGACATCGGCGATGAAAGCGAAAGGCAAGGAGGTGAGTCCCGAAGACGAGGCCGCCTTGCTGAAAACCATTACGGACCGTTACAACGAACAGATGTCACCCTATTACGCAGCTTCCCGTCTATGGGTAGATGCGATCATCGATCCGCTGGATACACGTACATGGATCTCTATGGGCATTCAGGCGGCCAATCACGCGCCGGTGGAAAAACCTTTCAATGTAGGAATCATTCAAACCTGATAAGCATTCAACGTGGCCAACATATTTGAATTCGATGGTTTTATTCCGGTGGTGCATGCATCTTCATTCATACACCCCAACGCCACTGTCACCGGCAATGTCATCATCGGCCGCAATGTGTACATCGGTCCAGGGGCCGCCATTCGCGGTGACTGGGGTCAGATTGTGATTGAAGACGGCTGCAATGTGCAGGAAAATTGTACAGTTCACATGTTTCCGGGAGTTACAGTCACCCTGCAGCAGGGCGCACATATCGGCCACGGTGCCATCGTACACGGTGCCGATATCGGACGCAACGTGCTGGTGGGCATGAACGCGGTGGTGATGGACCGTGTGGTAGTCGGAGATAATTGCATCATCGGTGCCTTGTGTTTTGTGCCGGAAGGCATGGTTATTCCGGAGAGGAAAATCGTAGTGGGCAATCCTGCAAAAATCATCAAGGACGTCACCGAAGAAATGATTGCATGGAAAACGAAGGGGACTGCGCTGTATACTCAATTGCCCGCAGAGATGTATGCCGGTTGGAAACCTGTTGAACCCTTGCGCGAGGTGCCTGCCGGGCGCAAAGCGCAGTCGAAGGATTATACAACATGGAAGCAAAACAAAACCGACGCC
>CAZPCA010000168.1:0-5327 GCA_964584995.1 uncultured Bifidobacterium sp. | reverse complement strand
AGTGTAGCCTGAAAGGGGCGGCGCTCGTTACGGGCTTTACCGAAAGGAAGGGACAAGGATGTTCGGTAGCGAAATCGGTTTCTGTATCCGCGGCTGGTGTAGCGTGCTTCAGCCCGATAGCGGTGTTCTAATTTGAATTTGCCTAAGTTTTGGGTTATGGTCAGCTGTGGCCAGATCCTGAACTCATCGTTGTTTTTGGGCAGTACAAAATTGCCCCCTTCGAGGTAGGTCTGGTAACTTCCAGCGCCCATGGTCAGTTGTATATTCTTGGAGGCGCTGAAATTCACACCTCCTTTGTATTCGTAATAGTGGAAGTCGTCGTAGAACTTCAGCGATCGCAGTTGTCCCTCTCCGAATACGCTCCAGTTTTTGTGTAGACTGTATTTTACGTTGAGTATGTTCCAGCTTCCGAGCGTAGAGGGTTGCGCTTTGGTGTTCAGCCAAAAGGCAAGGAGCACAAGCAGGCAATTCGATTTTTTCATCATGGAAGAAAAGGCTCATCTGTCCGATGCTAATGTAGCGCTAGTTCGGTTTATTGAAGATGCTAAAATCAATATTTCACAACGGATATTTTTATGACCACTGGTAATGTGTGAACTGGAGTCGGGAGAGTTTATTACAAATGCACTCCCTCCTAAAATTCGAACTGTTTGGTAAAGGAATAAAATTCGACTAGCAAGGGTTTCATTTATCTTTTGTTGTAGATGGTTATCGTTGATTATCGGGCTTTATTTGCCGATACAAAACCGACTGAATATATTCCCCAATAAATCTTCGGTGTACACCTCGCCTGTGATATTGCCGATGTGGTGGATGGCATCGCGCAGCTCAAAAGCAAGCAAGTCCGTGCTGAGGGAGGAGTCGATACCGCCGATCACTTTTTGCAAGGCCTGACCTGCATGGTGCAAGGAGCCTGCATGCCGCGCATTGGTAACAGTGGTTTGTCCTGCAACGGCAGTGAGCGGAAGGGCGGCTGCGCAGAGTTTTTCCTTCAGGATATCGAGTTGCCACCCTTCTTTGGCCGACAGGAGCAAAACCTCCGGTAGGGGCGCATAACGTTGATTCAGGTCCTCGCTGCTGTAGCGATCGCTTTTGTTGATGACCACGATGACCGGCGCGTTGCTGTTGCCACTTTGCTGAATGAGTTGACGGATTTCCTCCTGCAGGCTCTCGGCATCGCTTTGCGCAGGATCACATACGTACACCAGTATGGCAGATTTGGCCGCATGCTGCAGGGTGCGCTCCACACCAATACGTTCTATGCTGTCGTCGGTTTCGCGTATGCCCGCCGTATCCATAAAACGGAAGCGTATGCCTTGTATGACAAGATGGTCTTCGATGACATCGCGCGTAGTGCCGGCAATCTCACTCACGATGGCGCGCTCCTCGCTCAGCAGGGCATTGAGCAAGGTGCTCTTGCCTACATTGGGTTTCCCGGCGATAAGCACAGGTACGCCGTGTTTCATGACATTGCCGGCGCTGAAACTGCCTTCCAGCAGCCGAACTTCTCTGAGCAATTCTCCGACCAGTGTACGTAATTTTTCGCGGTTGGCGAATTCGACGTCCTCTTCGGCAAAGTCAAGTTCAAGTTCAAGCAAGGAGGCGAAGTCGATGAGTTGTTGCCGCAAACGGCGCATGGTATCGCTGTATCCACCGCGGAGCTGCTGTAATGCGGCTTGATGGGCGGAGGCGTGCCGTGCCGCGATGAGGTCAGCTACCGCTTCGGCCTGGCTCAGGTCGATTTTACCGTTCAGAAAGGCGCGCAGGGTGAATTCGCCGGGTTCGGCCAGACGGGCGCCATGCCGCTGTAACAGTTGTAAAATTTCCTGCTGGATATACTCAGAACCGTGACAGCTGATTTCAAGGATGTCATCGCCTGTGTAGGAGCGGGGAGACTTGAAAACCGACACCAGTACTTCGTCAACGATACGGCCTGCATCGTGGAGCTGACCGAAGTGGATAGAGTAGGGCCGCGCAGCTTCAAAAGCAGCAGTGCCCCCGTCGGGGGGCAGAAAAACGGCATTCACCACCTTGAAGGCCGCTGGCCCCGCGATGCGCAGCACAGCTATAGCCCCGGTCCCGGGAGCCGTAGCCAGAGCACAAATGGTATCTCCGTTTTGCATTTGTTGCATGGCGCAAAGATAGTTGTTGATGCCCTGCATTGTGCCGAAGGGAACAATTGGTATGATTTTTCTCAGATTGGTCGATTCTAGATTCCACTTGCGGCATTGGATGAAATAGTGGTACTTTGTGAAAAACCTACACGTATGGATACCAATGCAGCCTTGTCGCTGGGCCGTTATACCCGGGAAATTGAATTGCTGGAACAACTGAGCAAGCAGGGGGAGAGTTACGCGAACGCGGAAGGCCGCTTTGGTTGGCGTAATCCGGTACGTAGCGATACCGGGCCTTTGCTTACCTCCCTGGTAGCTGAAGCAAATCCGCTGAGGGTACTGGAAATCGGCACCGGTCATGGATTGTCCACGCTGTATTTGGCGGAGGGATTGCAAAGGGAGGATGCTGAACTGCACTCGCTGGAGTTCGATGCGGCCGTAGCCTCCTCTAGCCAGGATTTGTTCAACCGTTGCGGTGCACCGGTGAAAGTGTTCGCTGGGGATGCCTTGCAGACGATTCCAACATTGCCCGGGGGGTACGATGTGGTGTTTTTTGATGCACAGAAAGACCAGTACTATGCCCAGCTTGCAGCGTTATTGAATCACCGCTTGCTGAGTTCCTCCTGTCTGATTCTCGCCGATAATGTGACCGACAGAAAAGCAGAGTGTCAGTCCTTCCTTGACTTCATGATGGCCAACACTGCCGATTGTGAGGTGAGGCCTACAGAGTGTGGATTACTCGTAGCGACCCTTCACTGATCTGCCGGTAAAACACCTGTAGTACATGCAGCATTCTTCAGCGCATAAACCCATACGAATTCTCGAGCCGGTGGCTAGCCTGCTGGGTGGTCCCATGGTCTGCCATCGCCGGCAAGGCAGGGTTTTACCACCTTTCATCCATCCCGATACCATTGAAAAACTCCAGGCTGAGTGGGATACCGAAGCCAATGATATTTTCATTTGTTCCCACCAGAAAGTAGGAACACACCTGACCAAGAAATTCGTGGTGGAGATTTTGCGAAGGGTACATGCGTATCCCCAGGGACACGGCATGGAGTGGGGTGACATCGGACACGATACGGTGCCATGGCCGGAAGTGCTGCACGCACAATACGGGCAGGAGGTGTTCCTCGATCACCTGAAGAAAACCAGCGCAGAACCCCGTGTCTGGTACATGCATTGTCAGCCGGAAGATCTGCCTTTCAGAAGTGTTCATCCGGATACTAAGTTCATCTACGTGTACCGAGATCCGAAAGCGGCCGTGGTTTCACAGTATTTTTTCTATAAATCGCATCCCTTGCTGTCTTTTCCGCAGGAAATGAGCATTGATGCCTTCGTGAACCTGTTTCTCGAGGGAGCATTGTATTTTGGAGATTATCACCAGCATGTAAGCGAATGGAAAAACAACTGCCAGCAGCGATTGGATTCCGACAGTTTGCTGTTTCTACGCTACGAAGACCTGGTGGAGCGGAAAGAGGAGACAGCTGGGCGGCTGCTATCATTTATGAGCAAAGCGACACTTTCCCCGCTGCAGATGCTGGAAGTGATAGAGAGCACCCGGTTCGAAACGATGAAAAACCGGATCATCGAAAAGCCGGGGTCCTTTCATTTCAATCCCGCTACATTCTTCCGGGCAGGTAAAATCAACGACTGGGAAGATAAATTAAATGCGGAATCCATTCGGAAGATTGACGAAAAAACTATGCGTTGCTGGTCTAGGGAGCTCACCAGTGAAAAGGTCGATCTGCAGCAAAAAAGTACTGAGCTATGAGTCAACTTCTTTTAGCGTCTATTCGCGATATTCTCCTCCGTGATGTGGCAGTACTGATCGACGAAGTGGAGCAGATGCCGGAAGAAAAATTATGGGCGTCTCTTCCGGGTGTCACCAACAGCGTCGGAGTACTTGCCCTGCATTGTTGTGGTAACCTTCGCCACTTCATCGGTGCGGCCCTTGCGGCAGACGGTTACCAGCGCGACAGGGAGCGCGAGTTTTCGCCTGGCGCAATGTCCAGGGAACATGTGTTGGCGGAGATCCGGATTACACTGGACGCACTGCAGCAGGCTTTTACGGTCATCGAAGATATGGACTTGACCCGCGCAATGCCCAATCCTCCTCCTCACCATCAGGGCAGAAGCATCGGCTTCTTTCTGCTTCAGCTTTCCTGCCATCTCTCACGGCATACCGGTCAGATGAATTACCTGCGCCGCATACTTTTGGAGCACTGAGTTTTCCGGACGGCATCGCACGGAAGCTGCCGAATCAAGCGGCTGAATATATTTGTACATCTTCAGTGGTAGCGTTACGCAAAACGGATAACGTAAAGAAGGTAAAAAAATATACGGCGGTCTCGATGTTCTTTCTCCTCTCTAAAATCCTGGATTTCGCGATTTCTCCCCTGGTATGGATCATCCTTTTATTGCTGTTGGGACTGTTCCTCAAAAATGCAGTATGGAGGAGACGTTGTCAATACAGTGCCGTTCTATTGCTATTGCTGTGTACAAATCCATGGCTGGCAGGATGGGCAATGCGGACCTGGGAGGTGCCTGCACGATCCTCGTCAGAAATCAAGGAGCCCTACGACCTAGCCATCGTATTGGGGGGAAGCATGCGGCACTACGATCCGGAGCTAAAGCGCGTGGTTTATTCCTCCAGTGCGGATCGCCTCGTGCAGGCCATGCAGCTGTACCACGATAAAAAGGTCCGGAAAATAATGCTCTCCGGTGGCTCTGGCTTCGTGAATTTTCAGGAGTGGAAGGAGTCGGCCCTTCTGGCTGAAGTGCTGCTGAAAGGCGGAGTGGCCGAAAGAGATATTATTCTGGAAAATGAGTCAAGAAACACATTTGAAAATGCCCGGAATACGGCAGCGTTACTGGCTTCGGGGAAGTACGGTGATAGGTTTTTACTGGTGACTTCAGCTTTCCACATGCGACGTTCCTTGAAGTGTTTTGAAAAGACCGGACTGAAGGTGAGTCCATTTTCAGTAGATACACGCACTGCTCCCCATATTCAGACCCTGGATTGCTACCTGCAACCCGACGCGGAAAACATCAGCCAATGGGATATGCTGTTACACGAGTGGGTGGGAATGCTGATGTATAAATGGATGGGGTATTGTTGATGATTGTCGGAGGGGACAATTCAGAATCAATTCAGAATTCAGAATACAGAATACAGAATACAGAATACAGAATACAGAATACAGAATACAGAAT
>CAZPCA010000167.1:0-5407 GCA_964584995.1 uncultured Bifidobacterium sp. | reverse complement strand
GAAGCTGTTCATGTCGATAGCAGCAACTTTATTCCAGGTCGCACCATCATCTGAGGTCTTGTAAATGACCGGGTACAGATTGGAGTCAGCCACTTGAGCGAAAGACTCGTGCGCCAGCAGCGCCATGTAACCCGTTCCGCTGTTACCCCAGGCAACATTGGTTGCAGCAAGGTTTTTAGCACCAGCCAAGTCAATATCTACCGGAGCGTAAACTTTGTTGTAAGTGTACACATAATCTCCGTTTGACCATGCGCTTCCAGCCAGCAACATGGTGTCAGAGTAATCACCCGTGTTCGTGTCGAAGTAACCGTTGCTGATCCAGAAAGAGTTAGTGTTAACGTTCAATGCACCACCGTCAGGAATCAGGAAGCCGTTATTGGCATCCAGGTCTTCTGTAGCGGTAGCTGTTCCTGAGCCATTCAAAGGCATGGAACCGTGAGCGTGACCACCCCATGCAGAGTTAGCACCGGGACCGAAACCAGCCAGCGTCGGAGAGAAATGAGAAACAAAAGCATTAGCAGGGTCTGTGTTGCCAGCAGGGTTGTAAATTACACCCTGGGGATAACGTGCATTCGCCAAAGGAGCAGCATTGGTTCCGTTGGAGGTGTACAGGGGGCCATTGTTGCTTGTCCATGTAGCACCGCCATCAGTAGAAGAACCGAAACGGATGCATCCTGAAGAAACGTCACCTGTAACAGCTGGAGCTGAGCGGTAAACCATAGAAACAGAATTCACCACAGGGTGAGCGAAGAGTGCAGTCTTGGAACCGAAAGCTGTTCCGAAAGCATTGCCGGACTGACCGATGTTGATTACGGTAGCAGCCTGGGTGCTGGGGGTAGATTTTTTCTTGCGAACAGCAATGGGGGCAGGAGTAGAAGCTGGAGAAGTCTTAGTTTCTCCGTTCACGACCTGACCTCTGTCCTTCATGAATGTACCGGTAGCATACTGCGCCCGGATTGCGTTTTGAGCCATAGCACTGAAACCGAAGCCGAGTGCAAGCCCGCAGATGAGTAGTTTTTTCATCATTCGTTGATTTTTGGGTTGTTTTACAGTTGATAATTAGCGTGCATTGTAAATGTAAGAACATTACTCCTCATAAAACATTAGGGAGTTGCTGTTTTTACAGATAGACCACAAAACTAATTTTTTTGATGAAACTTTTAATGGCTCTCCGGCAAAGTTTTTTAACGGACAGATGTTGAAGAGTCAAAAGCCATTTAAAAAATTGAAATACAGCTTTTTATTGATTAAAGGTGCGCCGAAAAATAATGAACAAAGTACACGCTGAGTAATAAGCAGGAGTACAGCAGCCAGGTTTTCCAGGGGATGTAGTCGGATGCAGTTATGCCTTGGTTTTTGTACAGGTATACGGCAAGTGCCAGTTTCTCGGTGAAAAAGGCTGCCAGCGTCCCGAGGGTGATACCAATGATACCCAGCTGTAACATCAGGAAATAACTGCAAACAATGTTCACCGTAATTTCCAGCAATGCGATTTTGAAGATGATACCGGTCTTGCCGGAGGCCATGACAAGGGTTTGGGGAAAAACGGCACGGCTGATGAGCAGTAACAGATAAGTATTGAATATAGGCGCGCTGGCAATGAATTCACTTCGGAAAACAATAGGGTAAAACCAGGTGCTGCTGAGCAATAGGATTATGGTTACCGGAAACAAAAGGTGCATAAGCCGTAAGGACTCTTTTTTCAACTCTCCCAATGTGTCTTTGTTTAGGCCCTTGCTGCTGAAGGCGGCAGTCATGGCATTGCTTAGTGCACCGGAAAGCAATACCGCAAGCGGAAGCTCTTTAGCGCCGTACCGGAAGATGGCAAAAGCATCACTACCAAAATGCGTGCTAACGAGGAAGCCATCTATGTATTCAGCAGATCCCGAAATGAGCATGCTAACGATCAAAGGAGCCGTGTATACAAGCAGGGTGCTGGCAAAGTTGAGGTCAATTTCTATTCTGCTTGATTTCCGGACTTCCGAAAGGAGGTAGACGTTTTTGAGTAAGGCGAAGGCAATCAAAGCATACAGACTGTAATTTAGTCCGTAGCCCATGAATACAGGCAGTGTACTACAAAGGATGTATCCGCACATTTGCACCCATCCGTAAAGGAGCAGGGCACGAGGCTGTTGCCGCAACATCATCATTTGTTCTAGTAGAAAGGCCGGGTTGTTGAGGAAGATGAAAAGCAGCAACAGTTGAAAATAATCCACCGCCTCTGGAGGCAGAAGGTTTTCTACAAAGCGCTGAAAAAGCAACATGACGAGCAATAGAAGCGCATTGAGAATATATAGCACCACTGCGGCATTGAAAAAAAAGGAGGATTTTTCCGGATTATCCTGTTCCCTATACAGAATACTCAGTCCGTTCATTAAACCACCAATCCAGAAAAAACTGAAGGCGCCTGAAATGAACAAAATACTTTCGAAAATGCCGATTTCACGCATACTCAACGGACTTCTGCTAAGCAGGATGCCGCCGAACAAGATACCACAGAAGCGCATGACCTGAAACAACTGCAGTGCGCGGACCATGCTGATGGATGAAATCAATCCTAAGGCTCTTCTCAACGTAGTGCAGGTAGTTTTTTTGCGCGTATGCGCAGTGAATTTCCGATGACCACCACATCCGAAAAGGCCATCGAAAACGACGCAAGCAATGGACTGAGAAATCCGGTTGCAGCCATCGGAATGGCCACCACATTATAAAGGAGTGCCCAGGTGAGGTTCTGGCGAATGGTGCGCATGGTTTCCTTCGAAAGATGAACTGCATCAAGCAGTATCCTCAAATCGCCGGAGCGCAACAGCACGATTTCCGCAGTTTGTAAGGTGATGTCTGCGCCTCGTTGAACACTGATGCCTACGTCGGAAGCTGCAAGCGCTGCAGCATCATTTATTCCATCGCCGACCATGGCTGTTCTTCCTTTCATTTGCAATGATTGAATGACCAAAGCTTTTTCATGAGGCAATTTTTCAGCGTGGATAGCATCCATGCCGAGCTTACTTCCGATTTTTTCACACACTTCTTTCTTGTCACCACTGAGCAAAACACATTGTATGCCTTTTTGTTTCAGCCTGGCGATGAGGCTGTAACTTTCATCACGGAGGGGGTCTTCGAAATCGATACCGGCAATCACGCTGCCATTCATATTCACGTAGACATGGTGTGAAGTTCCGGAGGTATCGTCACCCGCAAAACGCTGTGCGCCTATTTTATAGTGGTTCTCGTCTTTATCCTTCGCACGGATGCCCAGACCTGGTATTTCTTCTACTTCCTGGAATACGATGCTTCCTGGTCGAGCGTTTTGTTCAAAATGGCGGATCAAGGCATGGGCATAGGGATGTGTGGAGTATTGCTCGAGCAGTGCGATGAGGCTGGCAAGGTCGATACGCTCATTTACTTCATATATATGCACATCGGTAACTTGGATACGGCCTGTTGTAAGTGTGCCTGTCTTATCGAATACGATGGTTTTAACGGCCTGTAGCCGTTCCAGCGTATCACCTCCTTTGATCAGAATTCCTGCCCTGGCGGCTCTTCCGATTCCCACGGCTACGGCAGTAGGGGTAGCGAGTCCCATGGCACATGGACAGGAAATGACCAGGACCGCAATGGCGCGCAACAGGGCGTCGGAAGAAGAAAGGTCGTTTACGAAATATGCAATGAAAAAGGTAATCAGCGCTATGAAGACAACAACGGGAACAAACACCGCACTGACCTTGTCACCCAGACGCTGAATGGACGGTTTGCGCTGTGCAGATTTTCGGATGGTCTCAATCATTTTTCCCAATACCGTTCCGCTGCCTGTTTGCTGTACAACGATCTTAAGGTGGCCCTGCAACACAATGGTGCCACTCATGACCGTATCGTTAACTCCCTTACTTACTGGCATGCTTTCGCCAGTCATCATGGCTTCATCCACAAGGGCGTTTCCCTCGTACACGGTGCCGTCTGCAGGCACCTGTTCTCCGTGGCGAATAAGTATAAGGTCGTTGGTTACTAGTTTTAGGCTGTCAATTTCCACTGTGGCTTCCTGGTTACTCATGGCTTGAACAATGCGTTGCGCTTTTCGAGGCTGCAGTCGGATCAGATCCTCCAGGGAGGAAAGTGTTTTTTTGAGGCTTCGTCGCTCAATGATATTGCCCAAAAGGAGTAGCGTTATAATACTGGATGAAGTTTCAAAGTATAGGTGAGGGGAGTCGCTGGCGTGCAGAGGATGCATGATCCAAACAAGGCACGAATACGCGTATGCAGCAATGCTTCCCATGGAGATCAGTACATCCATGTTGGGGTGCAACGCTTTGATAGAACCCCAGGCACTTTTACCGAAGTGATGCATTCCTATCCAGAGCACAGGTGTCGCCAGGAGCAGCTGCACTATTGGATGATATAAATATGCGATGTTGGGCAGAAGATGCTGCATCATCAATGGAAAAGTGAGCAGGGCACAAATCAGGAACTGAGCTTCCTGGGATGTCCAGTCAAATCCCGTCGATGGAAGTTCGCTTTTTTCACCCGGCAGGCTGGCTTTGTAGCCAAGGCCATTGATCTCATCAATTACCCGTTCTACAGTATATGCTGGCGTAAGTCCTACCTCCACTTCTCCACTGTCGAAGCTTACCAGTACATCCTCGAGCCCCTTGGCCATAAGATGTCTATGAATGCCCTGCGCACAACTGGCACAGGTCATCCCCTTTACGTCCAATACGACCTTTTGGTCCATGGCACAAAGTTAAGCTTCACAAATTGTCTTAATATGTAATAAGTGCATACTTCATTTTTTGTCTTGCAAAAGCTTTTTTACATTTGCAACCCCAAACGGTGGATGTAGCTCAGTTGGTTAGAGCGCCAGTTTGTGGCACTGGAGGTCGGGGGTTCGACCCCCCTCATTCACCCAAACCGGGATCTTTTTAAAGATTCCGGTTTTTTTATTTTCTTGATTGCCAGTTGTTTTGGGTTATTTTTTAATATATCGCTTCAAGTGAGCAAGCCATAAGTGTGAGGCTTTTTATTATTTAGTTTTCCATTTTAAGTTACAAGCGCAGGGAAGTATCTTTGCATGCTTAAAACCATCAGCAATCAGCATTTATGTCATCAAGTACACAGGAAGTAACAGGCCAGCAAACCTATGAAAGGCAGCTGGGCGATTGGATTGAACAGGAAAAAGCAGCCATCGAGCTCATTCACCTAACAGGAGCACTTTGGTTCAACAAGTCGGTAGAGCTGATTATTTTCAGGAACCAGTTGGTTGATCGAAGCGCGAGCCAGATCCTCAACTTGCACCAATACGCCAAAGACATCGTCAAGAAGCCAATCGATATTGCCGATACACTTGAACTGACGCGTATACTCAATACCATGGACCTGGCACCTTCCCGAATAGATATCGGTCGCCTGGCTTCCG
>CAZPCA010000166.1:0-5417 GCA_964584995.1 uncultured Bifidobacterium sp. | reverse complement strand
CATCAGCAGGATTAACGCAAGAAGGACTGGACCGAATCGTTTCATCCTTTGATATCGTATTCGTTGATTTTACGGTACAATGTCCTCTCCGAGATACCCAATTCTCGGGCAGCATCCTTGCGTTTGCCTTTGTGTTTTTCCAAGGCCTTGCGGATCATCTCTTTTTCCTTGTCTGTCAGGCTTAGGGATTCATCTTCCACTTCTTCGTGTGCTTCTATTTTCAAGGGCTTGGTGGAGAGCGTTACTCCCGGTTGGGTTTCAATGATGGACGGTTCATTGTTCCCGGTGTATAACTCATGCTCATACACAGGTCTTTCACCCAGATTCACCGGGCTGCCGCCCATGAGCGTAGCCACTACCTGTTTCAGCTCAGTGAGGTCTTTTTTCATATCGAAAAGCACCTTGTACAACAGTTCGCGCTCGCTGAAGTCGCCTCCGTTTTTCGCTTCATCCCTTAAAACAACAGGCACATTGCGTGAGGTGTCCGGAAGATAACGAAGGAGTACTTCTGCTGTGATTTCCTTGTTTTGCTCCAGTATGGAGAGTTGTTCCGTTACATTTTTCAATTGTCGAACATTCCCGGGCCAGCGGTATTCGTTCAGCAGATGCTGTGCTTCCGGTAAAAGGTGTACAGAGGGCATTTTGTATTTGTCTGCGAAATCGGCAGCGAATTTTCGGAAGAGCAGGAAAATATCGTCTTTTCGCTCTCTTAACGGAGGTACGTGCACCGGTACAGTGTTCAGACGGTAATAGAGATCTTCTCTGAATTTTCCCCGTTCTATGGCTTCCGGTATGTTGACATTGGTGGCGGCCACCACTCGCACATTGGTTTTCTGTACTTTGCTGGAGCCAACACGGATGAACTCCCCGGTTTCAAGAACGCGCAACAGGCGTACCTGCGTCATCATCGGCAACTCGGCCACTTCGTCAAGGAAAATAGTCCCGCCGTCAACAACTTCGAAATAGCCCTTTCGTGCCTCGTGAGCCCCCGTGAAAGCGCCCTTCTCGTGTCCGAAAAGTTCCGAATCGATGGTGCCTTCCGGGATGGCCCCGCAGTTTACAGCGATATTCGGACCATGTTTCCGGCTGCTGAGAAAGTGGATGATCTGTGGAAAAATCTCTTTACCCGTTCCGCTTTCTCCGGTAATAAGAACAGACAAGTCGGTAGGAGCCACCTGACGTGCAATATCAATGGCATGGTCTAACTGTGACGACTTGCCGATGATTCCGAACCTGTTCTTTAACTCTTGTATGGTCATACTAAGGAAAATCTGCTGGGAGTTTTGGTCGGATATTAATCTTGACGGACCACTTCTCCAATCAGCGTGGTACTTGTACATCGGTTGACATGGACGTATACATAATCCCCGGGCCGCAAGTCTCCTTTAGGAAATACCACCACCGTGTTTTGTGAATTACGTCCGAACAACATCTCTTCTGATTTCTTGGAAGTGCCTTCCACCAATACTTTAAATGTTTTGTCCAGCGCAGCATGCGTCTTACGTGCCGATAATTGCTGCTGAAGGTCCACGATTTCCTGTAGTCGACGACCTTTCACTTCTTCGGGTACATCGTCATCGAATTTTTTTTCGGCAGCAGTACCCGGTCGTTCGGAATACTTGAACATGTAGGAAAAGTCGTAGCAGGCCCATTCCATCAGGCTGAGGGTGTCCTGGTGTTCTTCTTCTGTTTCAGAACAGAATCCGCTGATGATATCCGTGCTGAGTCCGCAGTCAGGAAGAATTCTGCGGATGCTTTCTATTCGGTCTATATACTGTTCCCGCGTGTAGCCCCGGTTCATCTTCTCCAAAACCCTGCTGTTACCCGATTGTACAGGCAGGTGAATGTACTTGCAGATGTTTTCATGTTTAGCCATCACGTGCAGCACGGCATCGGTCATATCCCGTGGATTGCTGGTGGAGAAGCGAACCCTCAGGTCGGCGTTGACCATGGCTACCTTCTCGAGGAGATCGGCGAAGGTGGTGAAACACTGCTGTTCATCTTCAGGAAGCCGGTGGTCCAGGGCATTGTGTACCCGATCGGAATCCAGCTCTTTCTTCTGACCGCCGCCCCACCATAGGTAAGAATCCACATTCTGACCGAGTAGGGTTACCTCCCTGTACCCACGTTCGAAGAGGTCCTTTGCTTCTGCAAGAATACTCTCTGGGTCCCTGCTTCTTTCACGTCCGCGGGTGAAGGGTACTACGCAGAAGGAGCACATATTGTCACAACCCCGCATAATGGAAATGAATGCACTGACACCGTTGGATCCCAGTCGCACAGGGCTGATATCGGCATATGTTTCTTCTCTCGACAGCAGTACATTGACTGCTTTCTGCCCGCCTTCCACTTTTTCTATCAGCTGTGGCAAGTCGCGGTAGGAATCCGGACCGGCTACAATATCGACCAATTGTTCTTCTTCCAGAAATTTCGACTTGAGACGTTCTGCCATGCAGCCCAGCACGCCGACGATGAGAGCAGGGTTATCCCGTTTCAGCTTCTTAAAATCCTGAAGCCTGTTGCGGACCCGTTGTTCCGCATTGTCGCGAATAGCACAGGTGTTGATGAAAATGACGTCGGCTCCTGCGAAGTCTTTCGTTGTTTCAAAGCCTTTGCCGGTCAGGATGGAAGCCACAATCTCACTGTCAGAAAAGTTCATCTGACATCCGTAACTCTCCAAAAACAGTTTTTTGCCGTTAATGACCGGGCCGGTCTCCAACATGGTGGCTTCGCCTTGTCTGGCTTCGTCGATTACTTTATTGCCTTCGTGCAACATGCCGCAAAGATACGAAAAACAGGCCCTGCTGACATGTTGTCAGTTGCAGACATGCTAAAAATCAGGTCAGCATGTGTTGGTTTGAAACGGCGTGTAACTCGGTCGGTTTTCGGCTAGAATAGGATGAAATGCCCCTCCGGGAGTTCATTTCGGAGCCGTTATACGCACTTATTTTATCAGATTAAATTATTGATAATCAATATAAATAACCCTAAAAGGGGAATTGTGCCTACCGGAGGGATGGTTTTAATTCTATTATTTTGCACGAAGTAAAAATCGTCAAGACTTAACAAACAGATACCCCGAATGGCCGATAACTTAGTGATAGTGGAGTCGCCTGCAAAGGCAAAAACGATTGAAGGATTCCTGGGCAAAGACTACACGGTCCGATCCAGTTTTGGTCACGTCCGGGATCTGGTGAAGAACGATAAAGCCATTGATATTCAAAATGATTTCTCTCCAAGGTACGAAGTCAGTGAGGAAAAGACCAAGGTGGTGGATGAGTTAAGACGTTTGGCCAAAAAAGCGAAAACGGTTTGGCTGGCGACGGACGAGGACCGCGAGGGGGAAGCCATATCCTGGCACTTGTTCGAGTCCTTGGAATTGAAGAAAGCCAATACCAAAAGAATTGTTTTTCATGAGATTACCAAAAAAGCAATCAGGGATGCGGTGGACAATCCACGCTTTATAGACATGCACTTGGTGGATGCTCAACAGGCCCGTAGGATATTGGATCGTTTGGTAGGTTTCGAGTTGTCGCCTGTTCTATGGAAAAAGGTGAAGCCCAGTTTGTCCGCGGGCAGAGTACAATCGGTGGCAGTCCGTCTCATAGTAGAGCGGGAGCGCGATATAGAGGCCTTTAACAGCCAGTCGGCTTTCCGCGTTATTGCGCTTTTCAGGGTCAAGGATAAGAAGGGGAATGCAGCCAGCCTGAAGGCGGAATTGCCCCATCGTTTTCCGCAAGAAGCGGATGCAGTTGCTTTTCTCAAGAAGTTATCGGATGCATCCTTTCAAATAGACAATTTAGAAGTGAAGCCTGGCAAGAAATCACCTGCTGCGCCCTTCACCACATCGACCTTGCAACAGGAAGCATCCAGAAAGCTGGGATTCAGTGTGGCGCAGACCATGGTGGTGGCGCAACGATTGTACGAGAGCGGTAAGATTACCTATATGCGTACGGATTCTGTCAACCTTTCACAGCTTGCACTCGACGCCGCCAAGGATACAATCTCCCGACAATTCGGAAAACAATACGTACACACACGCCAATACCGTACGAAGAGCGCCAACGCACAGGAGGCCCACGAAGCCATACGCCCCACCTACATGGAGAACAACACTGTAGAGGGCGATGCGGCAGAACGCAGATTGTACGAGCTGATCTGGAAGCGGACTGTTGCCAGTCAGATGGCAGACGCGCAGCTCGAAAGGACCATTGTGAGTATTTCCAATTCCAAAACCAAGGATATTTTCAACGCCACCGGCGAAGTCATCCGGTTCGATGGATTTTTACGCGTATACATGGAAGGCACTGACGATGAGGGTGAGGAGAATGAAAGCGGATTATTGCCGCCCCTCGAAATAGGTCAAAAGCTGGACCTGGATAACATCACGGCTACGGAGAAGTTTTCATCGCCGCCGGCAAGGTATACAGAGGCGAGCCTCGTTAAAAAGCTGGAGGAGTTGGGCATCGGCAGACCTTCTACCTATGCCCCAACCATCTCCACTGTTCAGAAGCGTGGGTATGTGATCAAAGAAGACCGAATGGGTAGGGAGAGGAATTTTTCTGTGGTGACTCTTCGCAACGGTGTCGTGAATTCCGAAGTGAAAACCGAAACCTATGGTAGCGAAAAGTCGAAAATGTTCCCTTCGGATATAGGTACGGTTGTGACGGATTTCCTCGTTTCCAATTTCCCGGTCATCATGGATTACAATTTCACCGCAACGGTGGAAGAAGAGTTCGATGAAATCGCCAACGGGCAATTGCAATGGACCAAGATGCTCAAAAAGTTCTACGGTCCCTTCCATAAATCAGTTGAACAGACGGAAAAACACAGTGAGCGGGCTACCGGAGAACGGATTCTTGGAAAGGATCCCAAGACCGGCCGCCAGGTATCAGCAAGGATAGGAAGGTTTGGTCCCTTGGTGCAGATTGCCGCTAAAAGTGAAGAGGATAAACCGCAATATGCTAAACTGCGCAGCGGTCAACGTTTAGAGACAATCACCTTGGAAGAAGCCTTGGATTTATTCAAGATGCCACGTAATCTCGGCGAATATGAAGGCGAAGAAGTCGTGATTGGAATTGGCCGCTTTGGTCCTTATGTGCGTCATGGCAGCAGCTTTGCTTCCCTTAATAAGGACGACGACCCTTACACCGTTGATCTGGAACGCTCCATAGAGGTGATAGAAGCGAAACGACAAGCAGAACGCGAAAAAATCATCAAGGTTTTTAAACAGGTTAGATCTTTGTTCGTGAGATTCCCCATATCCTGGGATATGAAAAACTTTATAACAAAATTTATTGAAAGTCATCTTTTTTTAATTAACCCAAACTTATCTAGGTATCTCTGTATGGTCATAGCGGACACTCCGCACTCTTTTCCTATCTCAGTTATAGTTTTCTTTTGAACTATATACCTTC
>CAZPCA010000165.1:0-5443 GCA_964584995.1 uncultured Bifidobacterium sp. | reverse complement strand
GATTTTTTACCACGGAGGCACTAAGAACACAGAGGTACACGGAGCCCCCGCCCCTAATTGACACAGATTATTTACCACGGAGACAAGATGGACACTGAGGTACACGAAGCCCCCCTTTACAAGCAGTGGCTGTTTGAGCGTATCACACTACAGCTTCAGGAAATCTTCGAAGGAGGCGATGTCTGGTTTTTTAAGGCTTTCCTTTTCCAGCGTTTTTTCGAAGGACTTGAGTTCGCCGGCACGTATTTTTTCATAATCAGCACGGGCGGCATCGAAGTCTTTGCGCAGAGAAGCTACATTTTCCAGCTGCGAGGTGGAAGGAGCACCGGGATAGGAAGCAATCGTACCATAGATATCATTGAGCTTCTCGCGGAGCCGTGGTTCAGCGGCGCCCACGTAATTGTCGCCGGTGGTGACAACCATTTTCTCCCGCAAGCCATCGAGCTTCTGATCCAGCTGGAGCAATTGCTTGCTGGCAGATTTGTTTTTGTTGCGGTAGTCCTCGAGTGCAGCGTCCCACTGGTCGATGGTGTAAACGAAATATGCGAGGTCCTGGATGAAATCAAAGAGCTCTTTGGTGATGCGCTGCTGCTCGGCACGCTCCTTCTCTGTAAAGCCGGACTGTGGATCGTACTGCACCTCGATTTCCTTTTCGAACACCTCACTGCCCTTGGTGATTTTCACTTTGTACTTTCCGGCTTTGACACCGGGAGCAGTGGCGAAGGAAAGGGATTTGCCTTTGGCCGCTTTCGGTGCCATGGCGTTGAATCCCCATTCGATGGTATTGATGCCTTTCAGCTTTCCGGCTTCGAGCTTGGCCACGGGCTTGCCTTCCATGTCCACCACTTCTGCCAGCATCTTCCCGAAGGTGTGCCGCTTGGGCAGGAAATAGCGGATCTGCGCGTTGCGTGTGGGGTTGTCCCCGACGAACTGGTTGGACAAGGCCGTACCGCCGAAATTACTCTTCTCGTTGATGGTGAAAGGACGGGTATCGAAGAAACTAAGGTTGGACTTGAGCAGCGAAGGATTGATCTTGCGGAGCGGACTGATATCGTCGAGGATGATGATACCACGGCCATGGGTAGCCGCCACCAATGCGTTTTTGGAGGCTTGCAACTCGAGGTAATGCACCGCCACCCTCGGGAAATTATTGGTAAAGGGCGACCAGCTTTGTCCTCCATTGAGGGAAACGTACAATCCGTTTTCTGCACCCACAAAGAGGAGGTCTTTGTTCACGAAATCCTCTTGCAGGCTGCGCACAAAGGTGGTGATCTCAGCAGTGGCCAGGGAGGTCCATGTCTTGCCGAAATCGCTTGTCTTGTAGATGTAGGGACGGTAGTCGTTCCGGGTATGTCCGTCGAATACAGCGTAGGCGATCTCCTTGCCGTGCACGCTGGCTTCGATGTGGTAGCACCATGTTGCAGGAGGGAGACCGGGAAAGTTCTTGCTCAGGCTGGTCCATGTCTTCCCTCCATCCTGCGTGAGCTGGACGTTTCCGTCATCGGTTCCGACCCATATCACCTGATCGCTGATAGGAGATTCGGCGATAGTGAAAATGGTGCAGTGGTTTTCAGCACCTGAATTATCAGCTGACAATCCGCCGGAGGCCTCCTGGTTCTGCTTGGTCTTGTCGTTAGTGGTGAGGTCGGGAGAGATCTTCTTCCAGGTATCGCCCCTGTCGTCGGACAAATGCACGAACTGACTACCTGCGTAAAGGCGGTCGGGCCGATGTCTGCTCGTAGTGATGGGCGTATTCCAATTGAAGCGCAGCTTGGGATCGCCGCTGACCGGATACGGCTTGATCTGCTTTATCTCCTGCTTCTTCACGTCGAAACGCCAGATAGATTCAGCACCCTGCATCTCGGAATAAACCACGTTGGGATCTGCAGGATGCGGATATACACGGAACCCATCTCCCTGCCCCACCAGTTCCCAGTCGCGGGCCTCCACTCCGCCCGGACTTTCAGAGGGACCGAACCAGGAATTGTTGTCCTGCAAACCGCCGTACACAAAGTACGGATCGCGGTTGTCGGTGCTGACGTGGTAAAACTGACTCAGGGGCAAATCTTCAATCATCTCGAGGCTGCTGCCGCCGTCGAGCGAACGGTACAGCCCTCCATCGGTGGCCACAAACATCTTGTCCTGGTGCAGCGCATCGATGGCGATGTCGTGGATGTCAGGATGCATGGAGCCCAGACCTTTGAAAGTCTTTCCTCCGTCGCGGCTGATGGAGCCGAAGAGGCCTGCCTTCACCACGACTTCGGGATTTTTAGGATCCACGGTGATGCGCGAGAAATAAAATGGGCGAACGGTCAATGCGAAATCTCCGTTCATGAACTTCCAGGTCTTTCCGCCGTCGTCGGAACGGTACAAGCCCTTCTCTTCTTTTTTCTCCGCTTCCATAACGGCATAGACTACCGAAGGGTTGGAAGGGGCGATAGCGACGGCAATGCGGCCGAGTTTTCCGGCCGGCAGACCGGCGGTCAGCTTCGCCCAGGTTTTACCGCCGTCGCTGGATTTGTACAGCCCGCTGTTGACTCCGCCAGAGCTGAAGGAGTAAGCAGTTCGACGAAACTCCCAAAATGCTGCATACAGCACTTCAGGATTGGAAGGATCCATGACGAGTTCTGAGCAGCCGGTGGTGTTATTGAGAAAGAAAATCTTGTTCCAGGTCTTGCCGCCGTCTTCCGTCTTGTACACACCTCGGTCGTCGCTGTTGCCCCAGAGCGCACCCAACGCAGCTACGTAGACCGTATTCGGATTTTTTGGATGCACCTGGATGGATGCGATGCGGTCGGTTTTGTCCAGCCCCATCTTCGTCCAGTTCTTACCTCCATCGCTGGTCTTGTAAATACCATCTCCTACGGAAACGCTATTGCGTGTCCATGTTTCCCCCGTACCTACCCAATAGGTGTTGTCGGGATCCGAAGGATCGATGCTCACCACACCGATCGACTGGCAGTAGCCGTCAAAGATGGACGTGAAACGCACACCGCCGTCCTGCGATTTCCATACGCCACCGCCGGCACTGCCTATGAGCACCACGTTCGAATTCTTCGGGTGCAGCTCCACATCCGAGACACGGCCGCTCATCAGGGCAGGGCCAATCGGACGGGCCTTCATATCGCCGAAGTATTCACCGGCATTGAGGGGAGCGTCCTGGCAAAGCGCAGTCAGCGCCGATCCCCAGGAGAGGATGACGAGAAATATTTTTTTCATGGTGTATTACTTTTTAGGGAAATTGAATTTGCTTTCGTCGACCTGCGGATTGATCTCCACTTTTTCGAACTGCGTGGTCTGACTGGGGCCGTCTTTCAAGCCGGATGTATTGGAGAAAGCCACCATCACTCCGTTCACTTCCTGGTAGTCGCTGAACTTTGATTGCGAAAATTTGCCTTTCATCTCACCGGACTGTATTTCCGCTTCAGTCATCACGGGCACATTGTTCTCTTTGTCGATGTAATGGAATTCCACATTGGGCACCTCTTTGCCGTCCACAAGAATGGTTTTCTTCTCGAGCTTGATCTTGTAGCAATCCGTACCGTCAATCTTTTCGGTACCCATCAGCGTAGCCGTGTAGCCATAGCTCTTGTAGTTCACGAGGGCATTGGGAAACTCCTTTGCTGCACGGCGTGCGTTCTCAGAATCATCGGCAGGACTTTCTTCCGCCTGCATGGTCATGTAATTCGTAGTCCAGCTGGTTTTCCCGTCGAAAGCCGCCATGGTCATGGTATTGCCCATCAGGGTGATTTGCGTGTACATGCGGCCGTCGCGCATCGCCACCACTTCCAGGGGAATTTTCATGCCGCCCTGATCCACGTTGGCGGTCATGCGCATACCGTTCACGGCATCCCATTTTTTTCCACCGATGGCTTCGTAGTAGTTGTTGATGATTTCATCGACATTCTGCGCCTGAAGCTGCTGAAGGGACAGGAATGCGAGCAGGAGAAAAGAAAGGATTTTTTTCATGGGTTCGGATGAATTTGAAATGGATGCTTTTATGTTGGATTATTGGTGAATCAAAGGAAGCGCTTGGAGGTGGAGTTGTGTTGTCAAAAATTGCTTTTTTGTATCCTGGCTCCTTCCCTCCCGCAGGACCAAAAGTAGGCGATTATCGAATCCCTTTATAGGGGTTTGATGGGCGTAGCGATACCGTCAGGTTCCCAATCATTGATTGTCACCCGATTCCCGCATTGGACAGCCCTTTAGTTAACTAATCATTAACGTGTTCATGCGTTCACAATCGGGCGCCCCCGTAGCCAAAAGGGGAAAGATCAGGCCCTCAGATTGGCGAAAATCCTCTTAATTTGTCATTCCAAAGCAACAAGCCCATGAACCTATCTCTACGCCACCTCTTCATTGCCTTCGCCACCGTGTTGACCTTTACGACCGTTACACGGGCTCAGACCTACACCTATCTCCCCGACTCCACCTTTGACGGCGATGGCCTGAAGGGATTCATCTTCTTCAACAACATCGACCGACTTTTCGGAGCAGCGCTGCAGCCGGACGAGAAAGTGTTGCTGGCCGGGATGAGCAAAAACAATACTACCGGTAACTTCGAGATGGGAATCGTTCGCCTGAAAGTGGACGGCAGCTTCGACAGCACCTTCAGCGGGGACGGCGTCGCGTACCTGTCAATGGGTGCACAAGGATCCATAGGCGGACTGATGCCCAAAGTAAAGGTTGCGGCCAACGGCAAAATCATTGTGGTCAACTCGGGACAGCCGCCTTCCAGCTCTGGACAAGACATCCTCGTCTGCCGCCTGGACAGCAACGGTGTGCTTGATCCCACCTTCAACGGTACAGGTTCTCTCTACATCGATATGACGGGAACGAGCCAGTATCCCGATGCTGCCACCGATTTTGATTTTGATGCGAATGGGAACATCTACGTAGTAGGCATGACACGCAACGGTCCTTCACCGCTGAACAATGAAATTGCAGTGGTGAAAATCGATACGAACGGTGTGTTGGCACCTTCCTTCGACGGAGACGGAAAGAAATTATACAACCCCACCACCTTCCTCGAGTTTGGCCGCGGCATCCGCGTGCAGGCCGACGGTAAAATCGTTGTGGGCGCTACGGCAGGCAATAACATGCACATCATGCGCATCGATTCGACAGGGGCACTTGATCTGAGCTTCAACACGACCGGAATGACAACGGTCACATTCCAGCTGGCAGCTGACATGGGCGCGCTGGAACTGGATGGAAACGGGAAAATCGTCATTGCCGGACAATTGCAGACGAGCAACAGCAATATCGCCGTGGCAAGGTATAACAGCAACGGCACTTTCGATGCAGGCTTCGGCTTCAACGGCAAGTACACGTATAACGTCGGCGGCGGTGCCAACACCATCAATTCGATTTACATCCAACCCGATAACAAAATCGTGCTGGGAGGTTTTGCAGATGACACCCTGGGCTTCAGCAAATTCAT
>CAZPCA010000164.1:0-5463 GCA_964584995.1 uncultured Bifidobacterium sp. | reverse complement strand
CTGCTGCCGTGCCATTGAAGCGCACATCGGAGACACCATTGAAGCCTGAACCGTTGATGGTGACAGCGGTGCCCGCAGGACCGCTCCCCGGGGTGAAGGAGGAAATGGCTGGAGCCGGATTCACAGTAACAGCGATACTGTTCGAAGGGACGGTACAAGAACCGCCTGCATAGGGGAAAAAGATGGACCAGCTCGTGACTGCACCCGAATCGGTAGCCGCCCTATCATAGGCACGGAGTGTCCAGGTACCGTTGGGATTTATACTACCTCCGCCCAATGCCGCAAAGGTCGTCACTGAAGTAGCCTGTGTACAGCCTGTCACGGTGAACAGTGATGTCCAGGGCTTATACAAACCGGTATACGGCGCACCGCTGGCTGGAACCTGTGCCGCGCCTGAATCCGCAAAAACAGTATTGGTGAAATTGTTCGCGCTGTTGTTGGCATTGCCTGTCTGATCGCTGAGTCCGAGTTTTTGACCGTTCGGCGCCTCAAGGAAGATATCCAGGTCACCGACCCATGTATGGGTGATATTCATGCGCACATAGATGCCGGAAGAAGGTACCGACGAAGTATAGCCGCTAACGTTAATGGCATTGTTGGCTCCCGTGCAGGAGTTATCGGGTATGTTCGTGGCAGCAGCACTGTTGAACAGCTGCGCACCCGCAGGCTGCAGGGAAGCCAGTACATCGTAAGTGCCTGCGGTGGTGGCGGTATAAGAAGTACCGGTTGCACCGGAAATGGCTGTACCGTTCTTCCTCCATTGGTAGTTCACCCCTGCTGTTGGTGTAAAGGACAAGACTACGCTTCCCCCTGTGCAGAAATTGGTCGCTCCTGTAGCAGAGATGACGGGAGCTGCCGGCGCCGCTGAAACAACCACATTGAAACTGGATATCCCACCGTTTCCGCAACTGTTGGCACCCCTCGCGGTTACCACTCCCGATACAGCTGAAGTGCCGAAATCAACCGTGATGCTGTTGGTACCAGTACCAGCGACAATGGTGGCACCGGAGGGCACAGTCCATAAATACGATGTGGCTCCGCTTATAGTAGGGACAGCATACACCACTCCGGCCTGACCCGGACAAACAGGACTTGTTCCGGTGATGGCACCTGCATTGGCCGGCAAAGGAGAAACTGTTACTGCAAAAGAAGGAGATACGGTTCCGTTGGTGCAAGGGTTGGACGGAAGCACTGTTATGTTTCCGCTGACAGCCGAAGCGCTGAGGGTTACCGTGATGGAGTTGGTGCCGGAACCGGAGCTAATGCTGAAGCCTGTTGGGAGTGTCCATGTATAGGTGCTTGCGTTGCTCACTGCGGGTATGGAATATACCAGCGCCGACTGTCCCTGACAAACCGAGGCCGATCCGGTGATGGCAGCAGCAGCACCCACGGCAGCATACACTGTCAGGGCTGTTCCATTGTCGGATCCGGTCACCGCGGGCGAAGAGGCCACCACGCGTATGCGGTAAGCATTCGCCTGGACGGTCCCCGCAGGAATCGTACACGAGATGGTACCAGAAGGAGAAGTAGAAGACAATGTGCCTATCACCACCGGCGCAGCGAATGAGCCCGCACTGTTGGACAGCTGTGCTGTGAATATGTTTCCTGCATTGGCAGGTCCGTCACCGTTATAGGTTACATTCAGTGGCTGACCGGCACATACGTTACCCGTAATCGCCGATGTAGTGAGTGTTGTGAGCGAAGCGGAACCCGCCTGTATGGTGAAATTCACGTTGGAGATGTCGAAGAAGATATTGCCGACGGCCTGTACCCGGATCCGCGCTGTGGTGGTAAGCACAGAGGGAACGGTGATGGTCTCGGTACCATCGTTCGGGGTGGAAGCAAGGATGGTGAATGGGTAGGTGAAGCCACCGTCATTGGACAGTTGAATGGAAACGTTGGCGCAACTGATCGGTGCCGCGCTGGTACCTGAAACGTTCCAGGTGACTGTGGCCGGCTGACCGCTGAGCCATGTCACGGCGGTGTTTGGAGCAGTAACAGCAAAGGGAGCACCTGTATTGACGACCGCCACACGCACCGTATCATCGGGATGCATCACTCCGCCTCCGCCGGCACGGTTGTCGCGCACCGTCACCCTGAACTTGAGTGTGCGCGCATAGCTTGGCAGAATTTCACCGATTGTGGTAGTGTTGTTGACGATGTCCGAAATTTTCGGGAATGTACGTGAGCCGGAAGTAACCGGTGGAAAGGGCCGGAAGATCGGCGCATCGCCGGTGGGTGCATTCCAGTTGCCGGCGGCACCGAGGTCGTACTCCTCCCATGAATACGTCAATGCGTCACCGTTAGCATCTGTTCCGGTCGCCGTAAGGGTAAAAGGCGTTTGATACGGGATGGTGTAATTCAATGCCGCCGGAGTAGCTACTGGTGGTGTATTGCCAGTAGCGGTGGCTGTAGGGCATGAATTGCCACTACCGGTGGTGATATAGGTCGTGATCTGATCGAAACTGTGGGTATGGAAGTAGGCGATGCTGTTAGGCGCAAGGTCGTTGGTAGCGGAGCAAATGCCCGCGTACGCCATGATGGTGATGCCGCTACCCGGCTCGAAGGCCGATGTTGCAGAGCGGTTACCGCTACAGGATCCGCTTGAGGCATTAAAGGTATGCTGCCCGCCGAACTGATGGCCCATTTCGTGTGCTACGTAATCGACGTCGAAGGCGTCGCCTACCGGACTACCGGAACCCGTAACACCGCCGGCCTTATTGGTGGTGCAGGGTACACCCAGGTAGGCCACTCCGCCGCCACCGGTACTGAATACGTGTCCGATGTCGTAATTGGCTGAGCCAATCACCGAATTACAGGTGCTTATGTTTTGTCCGAGCATGGTGGATCCATTCGTGTTGGTGAAGGGATCCGTACTTGCATTCAGGTAGATAAGCAGGTTGTTGTTGGCCACCATGGTCATGCGCACCGCCACTTCGGTTTCGTAAATTCCGTTCACCCTGTTCATGGAAGCTACCATGCCCGACATGGCGCCGCTGGTGGTACCACCGTAAAATGCGGCATACTCTCCGGTACACGACAAGGCCAGTCGGTAGTTGCGCAGGGTGGTACCGTGAGAGCGCTGCGATTGTCCTGCTGCGATGCCTGAATGAATGCGACCTTGTGACTTATCGGCCACATCGTCCAGTTCGCATTGAAAAGTGGCGTAGGGCTTGAAATCAGCGCGGTAATAGGCAATATGGTCCACTGTATTTCCCTGTTCCATCGGATCAACGAATATATTGCCATCCGGCGACAGCACCATAGCGTGTACACCGATGCCGGTGATGCTCAATTTGAGGATTGCAGCAGGATTTTCAATGCCCTGACCCGAATACGTTTTAAAAGCGGGAAACTGTGCTGCTAGTTGTGGATGCATCATGAAGGTTTCCACAACGCGGAAGCGCATGAAGGAGCCGTCAGGCATAGGGAGATGCAAGATCACAGCAGCCGTGGCCGCCTGCGCGCTGAATTCCGCAGGAGCAGACGACAGCACGCTGCGCAGCTGCTGTTCGTTCAGCGCATATCCCCTGAAGCGGTCGGGCCAGGCATAGCGTTGCGGCAAAGATTGATAGCGTTGGGCTGACCAGGTCTGGTACCAGGATCCGGACTGTACCTCCAGCGCAAACACCCAGCAGGTTGTACTACATACCAAAAACGCACAGACCAATGCGTATACGAGTTTCGGTGCTATACGTTTTATTATCATAGCGGCGCAGTTGAGAGGAAGAAAGGCTGACAATACTTTTTGACAGCATTAACTCAGCAATATACGTCGACAAAATAATACGAGTCAAGGAATTCATTAAAAAAATTCAAAGCCATAAATTACCGGATTTAGCCCACCCAGTATTTCATGCCATTCACCAAATTCCTTTTATCTCACTTTTCAATCGCTCCCTTCTATAAGTTATTGTAAATGTGATTTATAAACACCATAAAAACTAAAAAAAAGCGATCAAGCTTTTCGCCTATAAAAAAACACTTGCAAGATTCGCTCACGAATTTACATTTGCAATTCGAGTTTTTTTCTTTTTGCACTCGATCCATTAAAATGAATTCAATTAATCACTTACCTATTGTATTACTTCTAATGTATAAGTGTTCCTTCACTCACGAATGCCTGCCAAACTGAATTCTATGCCAAACGCACTAACCTCTAAAATCCTTAATCTTAACAACAATACATTAATTCAATTCTATCAATGAAAAAAACCATTACCAACATCCAAACGCATTTCGTAGAGTTGTGCAGCAAGCTGCTGCGCCGCAACGCTGAAATGGCAAGCAATGAAGGGACTGATCATTCAGGTTCTTCGTTGAGCAACAGGCTGGCGAAGCACTTCGTGGCCTGTTCTGCAGCGGTAGCCATGGCCGCCGGTACAGTAGGCGATGCCTCTGCTGCCGTTGTAACGTGGAACGCCAACCTGGTGATTCCTGCTAACATCGACGGTTTGTACATCAACGTACAAACGCAGGCAACTGGTTCTGCAGGTTCCGTAGTAGCAGGATGGGACATCAATCCCTACTCAGCCACCTCGCTGACCTGGTTCAACGCTACCGGAACCGGTATGATGCGCTTCCCAGGTGCGACCACCGGCTCAGCAGGCAATCTGGCTATCGGCACAATTGTAGGGGCCACAGGCTCCTATGGCTCCGGTGCAGTTGTTGTGGGGGCTAATCCAGGCAATTGGCAGCTGAATGCCACCAATTACTTCGGTTTCCGCTTCATTGCAGCAGATGGTCTGACCCACTATGGCTGGGGGAGTATGCTTGTAGGCTCCGCCATTACCACCAGGTCCATCACGTATTTAGCTTACGAAGACTTACCCACCACGTCAATACCGGTAGGCTCGGGTGTGGTACCTATCTGTTCCGCCCCCACCCTCTCCGCCTCGACAGTTGCAGCGGTGTGCCAGGGCAGCGCTGACGGCAGTGTAAATCTGACCATCACCGGAGGTTCACCCACACCGCTCAGCATCCTCTGGAGCAACGGTGCCACCAGCGAAGACCTCAGCAATGTGGCCGCAGGAACCTATACCGTGACCGTAACCACCAATGGTGGAGGTTGTACGGCCACCGGTTCCTATACCGTAGCGGCCGGTCCTGCACCTTCCTTATGGTATGCAGACGTGGACGGTGACGGTTTTGGAGACGCAGACGTTTCACAATCCGCCTGCACCCAACCCAGCGGTTATGTTGCCAATAACACAGACTGTAATGACAGTAACAGCGCCGCAAATCCAGGTGTTGCAAGCGATGGTTGTGACGGAGTAGACAACGACTGCGACGGTTCTACCGACGAAGACGCCACCCTATCCAATTACTATGTGGACGCTGACGGCGACGGCTACGGTGCCGGTGCTGCCACTCCTTCCTGCGCTCCCGTAGCAGGTTCAGTTACTGCAGACGGTGATTGCGACGATACCAACAACGGAATCAATCCGGGCGCTACCGAGACAT
>CAZPCA010000163.1:1288-5524 GCA_964584995.1 uncultured Bifidobacterium sp. | reverse complement strand
GGATGGAGTTCAGGAAAGTGAACAGGTTGGAAACTCCCACGTAGTCGACGGCGGCGGCATACAATTCAGGATTACGTGTGATACCGCTGAGTGTCGCGTATCCCCCGTAGGAAGCACCGTAGATGCCTATACGGTTCTTGTCTGCGATGCCGGATGCGATGAGCCATTTTATGCCGTCGTTGATATCGTCCTGCATCGCTTGTCCCCACTCTTTGAACGAGGATTCCCAGAAGTTTCGCCCGTATCCCGTGCTGCCTCTGAAGTTCATCTGCAGCACAGCATAGCCTCTGTTGGCCAGGAATTGCACTTCAGCGTTCCAGCCCCAGCTGTCTCGGGCCCATGGCCCTCCGTGCGGGTGGATGATCGTCGGTAAATTAGATGGTTTCGCTCCGTTGGGCAAGGTGAGATACCCGTGGATCGTCTTACCGTCAATCGACGTGTAGGACACAGGTTGCATGTCGCACATGTCGGATTCCTTCAGCCATGGACTGGTATCGTGGATTTTGGTGAGTTCTCCTGTACTTTTTCGGAAATGATAGTAGGCACCCCTGGAGCGATCGCTGTAGGTCTGAATGATAAAATTGTTTTCCTCCTTATCGTGGTTGTAGATGAAAATACTCTGGCCTTTGAGTTTATCTGCCAGTCTGTCGTATATGTCAGCAGTCGACTGGTCCAAGAAATGATACGTGTATTTTTCTTTTTCGTAGCCTACAGCCGTGAGTTTTTTCTTCTTCCTCGAATAAAATACGTCCGATAGATCGAATTCTTTGTCTTCGAAAATGGTGCGGACTTCAGTCCCAGTGGTGATATCCATTTCCACCAGAGCAATTTTGTCTCCCTGGAAATTGGACAACGCATACACATTCTGGTTGTCGGAGGTGAAGACAACGGGCGTTACGGTCGTCCGGAAGTCTGTTTTAAGGATGACTTCAAAAGGGTCCTTTGCTGTTTTTCTGGAGAGGATTTTCGTGCCTGTACCGATGGTGCTGACAGCCATCCTGACGACACCATCGTGATCGGTCACCCAGGTGGATACGTTTCCAGGATTCTTCACTTCCAAGGTTAGCTTGCCCGATTTCACATTCAGCCTGTATACGTCGAAAACCTCTGGATTTTCCTTGTTCATCTCGATCAGCATTTCGTCTTCCGAGTTTTCGAGCGGATCCAGTATACCGACTTTGACACCTTTGAAGGGGGTAAGGTCTTTCTGGCTTTTCCCATCTGCTGTGGCTATGAACAAGTGGAAGTTTTCGTCTCCGCCGAAATCGCGCAGGTAGACCAGCGTATAGTTGTTTTTCCACATGTACTGACCAAGGCCCCGTTCTGTTTCGCCGGTGATGCGTACCGCGGATTCAGCGCTCGCATTCAATTTTTTTACGAAAAGGTTCATGCGTTTATTCCAGGGCGCCAGGTAGGAAATCAGCTGGCCGGATGGAGATAATTGAAAACGGGTTTTGTCAGGGTTTTTGAAAAAGTCCCGTACATCGTAGCGGGGAGCCTGCGCCGGAAGCAACTTGCCCAAGGAAAGAAGGAGCAAGCACACGAACCATTTTTTAAGCATTGGTAATCTGAATTGGTGGTTGACGAATGTACTGAATTCGCAGCTATGATTCAGTCGCCTCAGGCTTATTTATCCATGCACGGTTTGGTCCTTTTTTGCCGCAGTTTCGGGAAATCGTAGTATGTTTGCACCACTAAAACCAGTACGATGAGTTTCGATAAAATCATTTCTATCCCCGGTCTGAGTGGATTGTACCAGATGGTCGCGCAGATGCGCAACGGAGGGTTTATTGTGGAGTCAATGGCGGATGGTAAAAGACAGCCTGTTTCTTCTACGCAACGTATCATCATGTTGAAGGACATTGCCATCTATACGATGGAGGAAGATGTGCCTTTGTATGAAGTATTTAAAAAGATGAAAGACCAGGATGCCCTGGCTCTGTCCGTCGACCCCAAGTCGGATCCGGCAGATTTGAAATCTTGTCTGAAGAAAATTTTTCCCGAGTTTGATGAGGAGCGGGTACACGCATCCGATATCCGGAAAATGTTTTCATGGTACAAGATCGTGAAGGAGATCATCGGAACACCGGAATCAGAAGAAGCCATGCGCGCGGAACTCAACGGAGATGCCGGTATCCCTGAGGAAGCTCCTGTGGTAGCCGATGCAGAGGTTGCCAAAGACGAAGCCCCCGCCAAGAAAACCACACGCAAGAAGAAATCAGAAGAGGCGGTTGCCGAGGTTGATGCCGAGCCCGCGCCGAAAAAGACTACGCGTAAATCAACGAAATCTTCGGCTGAATAATCAGCCGGAACCAGGTTTGTCAGCCGGCTATGCCGGCTTTTTTATACCTTCAATGCTGATAGTGAATCAGTCAATTGTCCATCTCAAATCCATCCTTCATGTCTACCGATACTGTTCAAAGGAATTTTCTGCCTGCCAATCCGGTTGTCAGCGACTGGGAGCAAATAGAAAGGTATTTCAATCGCTTGCTGGAGGCGGATATAGACGAGGTGGACAGGCTGAAAAACTGGTTGCTCCACCGCAGCGAACTGGAGGCATGGTTGCAGGAGGAGATGGGCTGGCGCTATATCCGTATGAGTTGTGATACCGCCAACGAGGAGTATGCGGCAGCGTTTAATTTTTTCGTGGGGGAGATACAACCCCGTATTGCCCCGCTGAGCCAGGAGCTGGACATCAAACTGCTCAACAGTAAAGCGCTCAATGCTCTCACTGAGGGCAAATACCGTATTTTACTACGTCAGATCCGTAAGAGGGTGGAGATCTACCGCGAGGAAAACGTTCCCATTCTCTCCGCGCTTCAGCAAAAGGAGCAGGAGTATTCGGCTATTACGGGAGCCATGACGGTTGAAATTGAAGGTAAAGAGTTGACCCTGCAGCAGGCGGCGAATTACCTCGAGCAGGATGACAGAGCAAGGCGGGAAGAAGTGTATCGCGCTATTGCCCGGAGACGATTGACCGATAAGGAAAAGTTAGATACTTTGTTCGATGAGCTGTCCCAACAACGACATGTTGTTGCACAGAACGCCGGCTTCGCTGATTTCAGGGATTATATGTTCGCCAGTCTTGGGCGTTTCGATTATACAGCGGAGGATTGTTACCGTTTTCACGAGGCCGTAGAGAAATATGTTGTTCCAATCAACGAGGCTATTGAGGAAAAACACCGCAGCGAATTGCAACTCGAGGTGCTCAAGCCATGGGATTTGCATGCGTCGGCGCAAGGGGAGTCGCCTTTGAAGCCCTTTAGTTCTGCAGCGGAATTGATGGAGAAAACCATTGCCTGTTTTCAGGCCATAGATCCCTTTCTCGGGGATTGTATGCGGCAGATGAAGTCCGCAGGGCGTTTGGATCTCGAGTCGAGAAAAGGGAAAGCCCCTGGCGGATATAACTATCCGCTCTACGAAACCGGCCTCCCTTTTATCTTCATGAATTCCACCAATACACTAAGGGATCTGGTCACCATGGTTCACGAGGGTGGGCATGCTGTGCAGTCTATCGTGGACAAGCCGCTCGAACTCGTGGATTTCAAGAACCTGCCCAGTGAAGTTGCCGAGCTGGCGTCTATGTCCATGGAACTGATTTCTATGGAACACTGGGAACATTTTTTCAGCGATGCTGCTGATTTGAAAAAGGCCAGACGCAAACACCTTGAGGATGTCTTGAAGGGACTACCCTGGATTGCCTGTGTTGATGCATTTCAGCATTGGATATACACTCATCCAGGCCATTCTGTAAACGATAGGTGTTCGTTTTGGACGGACAATTACATGCGGTATGCAGGTAAGGTGGTCGACTGGGGAGGTCAGGAGGAGTTCAGAAGCTATTTATGGCAAAAACAATTGCATGTATACGAGGTTCCATTTTACTACATTGAATACGGCTTTGCACAATTAGGCGCAATCGCCGTTTGGAAAAATTACCGCGAGAATCCCTCCCAAACCATTTCCCACTATTTGAATGCATTGAAAATGGGCTATACAGCTTCAATCGGTGAAATCTATGAGGCGGCCGGCATCCGGTTTGATTTTTCTGATGAATACGTTAAGGAACTCTCCGCTTTCGTATTGCGTGAATGGAAATTGCTTTGTGCTGATTGATGGCATAATGTATTGATTTTTAGATACGTTTTTTATTTGTAAATTGCAACTTTTCAGAGGGATTTGCGAATAACCCCATTGGGTTTACCATGTTTTACGACAACTCCAAACTACTTCTTT
>CAZPCA010000163.1:0-1278 GCA_964584995.1 uncultured Bifidobacterium sp. | reverse complement strand
ATGGTACATGCGTAAGACGAAAGCATTGATCGGGAAAGAGGATGAGCTGAGTACTTTGTTCGAACAACAGCCGGAGGCATGGGTCATCTTTGATGGGATAAGCCTGCAGGCCGTCAAAGCGAACCAGAAGGCCATGAATCTTTTCGGTATTTACCGAGCTGGTTTTCTTTCCAAACTCAATTTCAAAAATATTTTTTCAGAAGATCTGGGCGATGACGAAGTACAATTGCTGATGCACGCCGTTGACAACAATGCCTTCTCCCATAAATTACTCGATTGCAGGAGTCTTCAAGGCAGGTTCTTCAGGATCAATGTCAGCATACACAGGGTGTATGAGGGCAACTTGTTTTGTCGATTTGCGGAGCATATGGAACAGGCCATCCCTGTTCTACCCGATAGCAGCACTCCCTCTGCCGCTGAAAGCGAAATTACTGAGCATCCGGATCAGCACACAGCTACACGTGGACCAATTCATGAAGTGCAAGAGGAGCCGATTCGTGCTGATGTACAGAAGAAGATGCATGTTCAGGAGGTGGAGTCAACCAAGACTTCCTCAGCCGGTGTTGTAAGAACCTCTGCCGATGCAGTGGCCATACTGGACAACAACCAGCAGTTCATAGAAGTCAACGAAAGTTTTGCCTCCCTGACAGGCTATCAGGTTGATGAGCTCAGGAAAATCGGATTTGATCAGCTGGTCCATCCTACGGATGGATTGTATCATGAAAGCTGGATAAGGCAGTTGACAGAGGGGAAATACAGGGTGGCCCGCACAGAGCGTAAGATCTTGCGCAAAGACGGACGCATCTCCAACCTTGAATTGTTAGGGGCCGGACTCCCCAACCGCTCGGCGGTTTTCATCACAGCCATCGACACGAACGAAGCCAGGATCAAACACCAGGCGCTGCTGCGCGATAGCGAAAATTTGCAGGCGCTTGTCGAGAATACGGTGGAGGCTGTCATGTCGGTGAACGCCCTGGGGCAAATCAGTATCATCAACCAGCAGTTCTGCCGCCTTTTCGAAATGCGCGGATTGGCGCTTCCAGAAGAAGGACATTTATACGAAGAATACCTGGATGCCCGTCAGCGCCGGGAATGGAAGGACAGATTCCGGCGGGTGCTGGTGGGTAAGACTGAGAACTATAGGGAAGAGTATAAAGATGCGGATGGTAATGTACTGGTGTATGAAGTCCTACTATATCCTGTGAAGGATGAAAACGGACTCATTACCGGAGTTTCCCTATCCGGTCGTGATATAACGGACAGAATCCAGCAGGAGGC
>CAZPCA010000162.1:0-5541 GCA_964584995.1 uncultured Bifidobacterium sp. | reverse complement strand
TTTCTGCGATGGACGCACCATAACTGACAGCCTCGAAAGAAGATTTCTTGAGTTTGCCGTTACTGTTCTCTACATAGACTAAAACTGACATATTCTTGCTGTCTGAGGGTTAATTTGAGACTATCAGATGACTTTTGCCTCCTGATGGAGCATTTGCACCAAACTGTTCACTTGCTCCGCGTCCACCAGTTTCACCTGGCTGCGGGATGCGGGCTTTTCGTAACGTACAATCTCCTGCAGTTGGGCCACAACGGACGGCTCTATTACGTTTAGTGGCTTGGTCCTGGCGCTCATGATTCCGCGCATATTTGGAATGCGTGGCTCAGCCATTCCTTCCGTGGCGCTCGCTACGAGTGGAAGCGGGCAGGTCAGTACTTCCTTGCCGCCCTCTATTTCCCGCTCGAGCGTAGCCATTCCGTTTTCAATTTGCAATGATTTCACTACCGATACCGATGGCATATCCATCATCTCACCGATCATGGCATTTACCTGGGCACCGTTGTAATCGATGGATTCGCGACCGGTCAGAATGAGGTCAAATCCCTGGTTTTTGGCATAGGCACTCACCTGTGCAGCTACAAAATAGGCGTCACGCGGTACAGCATTGACACGAACAGCGTCTGAAGCACCAATGGCCAGTGCTTTGCGGATGGTGGGTTCAGTTGAGGCATCTCCCACATGCAGCACCGTCACGGTACCGCCCTGCGCCTCTGTCAACTCCAATGCCCGTGTAAGTGCGATTTCATCGTATGGATTAATAATGAACTGTACTCCGCTGGTATTGAATGACTTATTATCGTCGCTGAAGTTGATTTTGGTAGTGGTATCGGGGACGTTGCTGATGCAAACCAGTATTTTCATGGCTTTGAATTTCAAAGTGCAAACCTACTTGAAACGCGTCAAAAAGACAATACAATTGAGAGGCGTATCTTACATTTTTACATCCATGACACATCCGCTCTGCTCGCCCAACCGCTGAATGAGGCAAACTCATCAGTAACCTTCGCATTTGCTTCTTTTTTTGCGAATTGCATCCTATTAGCGCTTTACCTTTGCCAGACTATGAACCCCGAACGAGTAGCAGCGCTGGAAGAAATGCTGAAGGAAAATCCTCAGGATGCCTTTTGCATGTATGCGCTTGCCCTTGAATTTGCCGGAAGTCCATCCCACCGTGAAAAAGCGTTGGGTCTGTTACTGGGTTTGCGCTCCCTGCATCCGGATTATCTTCCTTTGTACTATCAATTGGCGGTGTTGTTGAAGAATGCAGACCGCTTAGGAGAAGCAAGAGAGGTGCTGGAAAGAGGGCTTGGGCTGGCCGCGGAAAGGGGTGACCGGCATACCGCTGCCGAACTCAACTTTCTCCTGGATGAAATAGATTGATTTTGTTCATCATACATTCAAGGGTATATCTTTTACATTACCTTGGTAATCCTGTATCCCCAGCTTGTTTGCGGACGGAAGTTTCAGTTATTTTTGCAACCAATAACACTGTATGAGAGAGCTACAATTTCGTGAAGCCCTGCGGGAGGCTTTATCCGAGGAGATGCGCCGCGATCCTTCTGTTTTTTTAATGGGTGAGGAAGTGGCACAGTACAACGGTGCTTACAAGGTGAGTCAGGGTATGCTGGATGAATTCGGTCCCAAGCGGGTAATCGATACACCCATTGCCGAGTTGGGTTTTGCAGGCATAGGTGTGGGTGCAGCCATGAACGGATTGCGACCTGTCATCGAGTTCATGACCTTCAATTTCTCGCTGGTGGCCATCGATCAGGTCATCAATTCGGCGGCGAAGATGATGAGTATGAGTGGAGGCCATTTCAATGTTCCCATTGTTTTCAGAGGTCCGACGGCTTCTGCGGGCATGCTCAGTTCACAACACAGCCAGGCATTCGAAAACTGGTACGCTAACTGTCCAGGACTTAAGGTAGTCGTACCCTCAAATCCGGCCGACGCCAAGGGCTTGCTGAAAACAGCTATTCGCGATAATGACCCGGTTATCTTCATGGAGTCCGAGCAGATGTACGGAGATAAGGGCATGGTGCCGGATGGTGAATATCTTATGCCGATAGGTGTGGCCGATATCAAACGGGAAGGTACAGACGTAACCATTGTTTCCTTTGGTAAGATGATGAAGGTGGCGCTAAAAGCCGCCGAGGAGCTGGCGGCGGAAAACATCAATGCCGAAGTAATCGATTTACGATCCGTACGGCCGATCGATTATAATACCATCGTACAGTCGGTGAAAAAGACCAATCGTCTGGTCATCGTAGAGGAAAGCTGGCCTCTGGCCTCTATCGCTTCCGAAGTGACCTTCATGGTGCAAAAGCGGGCCTTTGACCATCTGGACGCTCCTGTATTGAGAGTCATGGGCGGTGATGTGCCGTTGCCTTATGCTCCTACCTTGATAGAGGCATATCTGCCAAATCCTGCCAGAGTCATCAAGGCAGTGAAAGAAGTGATGTATATGAAAGCTTGATGGCTTGCCACCTTGAAAAAAATGAAAAGGGACGAATTCGTCCCTTTTTTTGTCAGCGTTCGCCGGGTTTACGGTCTCTGCGGTCTCGGATGCGGTCCAGCAATTCCCGCTTGAAATCTTCCTCGGCCCGATATAGTTTCGCCACCTTTTTTATGGGAAGTATCTGTTTGAACTGCGCATGGTATTTCTTCAAGACATCCAGCTCCTGTTGGCGGAATACGATTTCACCATCCACTATCTTCTCCGCATCCTTTTCGTTCATATTATCGAAATCATCTTTGAGTTCCTTCAGCTTGGCGAAACGGGCTTCCCGTATGCCTTGCATCTCAGCCGTATATTGGTTGTAAACGGGCCAGAATTTCTTTGCCTCTTCGGGACTGAGTTGCAAACGACGGGTGAGAAAGCCGACTTTCAGGGCTTCGATGTCCTCTTTTCTCTCCGAGGGAGGGCGATGGCCTGCTGGAGGCCCTTGGGCTAGGAGCGAATCAAAGGAAGACGTCAATACAAGAATAAGGAGCAGGAGTCGAAAAATGTTTTTCATGGTATGTAGGGGTGATTTATAAAGCTGTTGTGAGTTCTTCTTCATTGGTGTAATGAATCAGGTAGTCTACTAGTTCATTGTCAACATCGGGGGCTTCAACAGCGCCTGTTTCGATCAGTGCATCGGTGAGCAGAGTCTCGTCGAGCTCTAGGTAATATCCGCTTTCAATGATCGCTTCCGTGGAGATGGTGCGGTCTAAGGGCTGTTTGTTCTGTACTACCGGCATTTCTTCTACCGAAGTGGACAGCCAGGCCCCCAAAATGAGAAGCAAGGCAAAAACTCCAGCAAGGGCGGGCCGAAAAAAGCTGAGTAATATCGGCTTTTTCTCTGGCGCACTGGTTTTCTGCTGCAGTGCATCTCCCAGTTTTTCAAAATACTTTTCAGGAGCGTGGTATTGGAAATTTCTTCCTACCGAATACAGGATAGGGAAATCTCTCAGTTCGTCCTGGTTTTCTTCAGCTTCTTTCATTATCGGGGTTTGGAGTTCAGGAAGTGGGCAGGGTTTAATTTTCCTGGAGGTATTTTTCGATTTTCGCAGCCGCGTGGTGATAAGATGCCTTAAGCGCTCCTACGGAGGTGCCCAGTATTTCAGACATGGTTTCGTATTTCATGTTTTCGTAGTAGCGGAGATGGAACACCAGCCTTTGCTTCTCCGGCAAGCGCAGGATGGATTGCTGAAGTTTTAGTTCGAGTTTGGTATAGTCCGGTGATGCGGTGCGTTCCAGCAACTGGTTCAACTCTCCCTCCACATCGTTGATGGGCAGGAAGAATCGTTTTCGTTTTTGTTTCAGGAACCCGAGGCATTCATTGGTTGCGATGCGGTAAATCCAGGTGAAAAGTTGACTATCTTGCCTGAATTCGTCCAGGTGCTGCCATACTTTGATAAAGGTGTTTTGAACGAGATCGTTGGTGTCGTCATGGTCTATGACCATCCTCCTGATATGCTGGTAAACCCTTTGCTGATAACGCTGGACAATGAGGTTGAAAGCGTAATGGCGGTTGCTATCCGTTCCACGGAAGAGGTCGATGAGTTCTGCATCTGTGTATTCCGTCATGGTGGAGCAGGAAAATCCCGCTGTTGGAGCACTGTAGTTCCGGAAGGTTTAACAGCTTTAAAAAACAATGCTGGGGCAGCATCTCAGGCATGCACCCGTTTGCGTTGCAAAACCTTTTCTGCCGCCATCACGATGTGCGGAGTATCCAGCCCGTACTTTTTCATGAGTTGTTCCGGCGTGCCGCTTTCACCGAAGCTATCGTTCACAGCGACAAACTCCTGCGGTGCAGGATGCCGGGTGCTCAGCACTTGCGCGATGGCCTCGCCGAGTCCCCCGAACCGATTGTGTTCTTCGGCTGAAACCAGACAACCAGTTTTATCCACTGATTTGATCAGCGTTTCTTCATCGAGCGGTTTGATGGTATGTACATTGATGACTTCGGCTGATATCCCTTGAGCAGCCAATGCTTCGGCAGCTTCCAATGCCGGCCAGACAAGATGTCCGGTAGCCGCGATGGTTACGTCGCTCCCTTCTCTTAAGAGTAAAGCCTTTCCGATTTCAAAATGCTGGTCCGGATCGGTGAAATTGGGCACAGAGGGCCTTCCGAAGCGCAGGTAAACGGGGCCATCATAGTCGGCAATGGCGAGTGTTGCCGCCTTGGTCTGGTTGTAATCACAGGGATTTATGACCACCATTCCGGGAAGCATACGCATGAGACCGATATCCTCAAGAATCTGGTGCGTAGCTCCGTCTTCGCCGAGTGTAAGGCCCGCATGAGATGCACAGATTTTAACGTTTTTGCCCGCATAGGCGATGGATTGTCGTATTTGGTCGTACACGCGGCCTGTACTGAAGTTGGCGAATGTTCCGGTAAAGGGTATTTTGCCTCCAATGGTGAGGCCTGCCGCTATTCCCATCATGTTGGCTTCAGCGATGCCCGTCTGGAAAAATCGTTGAGGGAATTCCTTTGCAAAGGCATCCATCTTCAACGAGCCGGTGAGGTCGGCACACAAGGCAACGACATTGGGGTTTTTACGGCCAAGTTCATTCAATCCTGCCCCGAATCCAGATCGGGTATCTTTTTTTTCTGTGAACGTATATTTTTTCATGGTATCGGATACAAGAATAAATGGAGAGCTAGTTCAATTGATGGGTACACTGATACTGGATCCAGAAGCTATGCGGAATGTCTTCTCAATGGTGTAGATGACCGACTGGGAATTTTTGGGGCGGAAAATGATGCGATACAATCCCGGCTGAAGTACCACACTTTCTTTTGTTGAATGGATATCGATCCTGTCCACCCACCTGAGCTGGTTCTTTTCTTCCATCAGGATATCGCCGTAACCAGGTGCATTGCATTGGAGCGTAGCCAAGCCCGGCGTTGGAATTTGCACCGTGGTGGTTTTGCTCTGTGTGATGTTGACACCATTGATATAAATTCTCGGAGTGGTCAGGATTTCGAGATCGTATGTACCTGTGATGTACCGTGTCACATCCCTGAAGTCCTGCACATGCAGAGTGCTGTC
>CAZPCA010000161.1:0-5549 GCA_964584995.1 uncultured Bifidobacterium sp. | reverse complement strand
GAAGTTCCAGTTCCAGGACTGTATGCTTCCCGGGCTTGAACTTTGGTCGGTGAAGATCACCGGAAGATTACCGCAGGAGGCAGTCCAGGTGAAAGCTGCTGTGGGTTGAAATGCCGCCACGACCTCCACCGTATCCGTGCCGGAGCATGTTCCATCGGAGACAGTCACCACATAGGTACCAACCGGCACGGTCTGGGTTTGGCCTGTAAATCCGTTGCTCCATACATACGTATAGGGAGGATTACCGCCCGTGGCGTTCGCAGTTATTGTAGCATTGTCGTTGCAGGCGATGTTCTGGTCCGGACCGGCATCTACGTCAATACCCGTCACAGTTACACAGTACGAATAGGTATTCGCTCCTACATAGGGGCAGGCATCGTCGCTGACCCTTACGGTGAAGCAATAAGGTATCGTACTGATATCGGCTTGGCTGGGTGTCCAGCAAAAGGTGCCTGTGGGATGCGGAGTGCCGGCGGAGGTGAAGGTACCGTTTGGAATGCCGTTGTTAGCATACAGACTTACCTGCTGACCCGCATCGCCGTCATTAGAATAGATATTGAAACACAAAGGATCGTTGGCGCAAACGGTGATGTCGAAATCGTTGGTGCCGTTGATACCGGTGAGTGTTGGAAGATCGTTGACACAATTCAGCACGGTGACCTGGATGTCACGCACCACTGAACCGATCAACACGCCGTTTCTGTATTCCTGTACCAACACGGCCATTACGGTCACCTGGAGTTGTGTCGGCGTGAAGCAGACGTCACCGGTGGCCGGATTGAACTGCAGGGCGGGCGAAGAAGCCAGGGGATTGCTGGCGTTGTAGGGATTGATATAACTGACGTTGTTGGTGGCGGTCTGGCGGGGATTCACAAGGGTATAGACCAGGGAGTCACCGTCGGCATCCACCGCACCGTGGTTGAAGCACAACTGCTGTCCGAGACAGGCGAAAGGAACCGGCTTGTTGGAAAAGGTGGGAGAACTGTTGCAAACGGAAGCGAGGTTATTGAGCGTAGCGTAGATGAAGAAGGTATTGGAACCGGGATTGCTGATGGTTGTGATCGCCGCGTTTCGGCAACAGAGTGAATACGAAAACACCCAGTCGGGACATTGCATCGGCAGGGTGATGACTCCCTCGTACACCCACTCCTGGATACCAGTGAAAGTACCGCCGTTGCAGGTACTGGTGGCGGTTGGACAGAGATAGGTGACCTGCTGACCTGTTCCGGGAATAGGGTTACAGGTAACACCCAAGGTCTGTCCGCAGCTCACCGACCGTACGTTGACGTAGACGTTGGCCGGTGCGGGTATCCCCACACAATCCCGGTAAAATGACAGGCGAACCTTGTAGGTATTCCCCCCTACACATTGGTAGGTGAGATCCGCTCCCATGGCATGACTCGCACGTACTTGCTCCCCAATTGCCGTGAGCATCAAGCTCAGCAGCACAACGAATAATTTGTTTACAATTCTTCCCATAACATGCGTTTTATCGGAATTGCACCCCAGAATGTTTCTTTAATTTTCAGGAATACACTTACCGTTATTTCAAAGCTATGGGCAGCCCGCGTCCTCGTGAAATCAATCGGAGGGCGGATGTAATCCGTGTAAGAAAATCTGGCTCAGTGAAAGAAAAGAAGCAAACAAAAAGTTTATAATCAGCAATTTAAATCAAATTCAACATGATTTGACAGTCGATTACAATGTAATGGGATGGCCAAAAAATTGCCAGAAAATGCCAACAAGTATCAGCTAAGCCCTTAAATGCCGGATTTATTACAATTCAAACCGGTGCAAAAAAGTGAAAATCTTACATTTTTCCTTACTGAAAAAAGTCGGCAAGGAGATTCCGGTGGTTTTTCAGGATTTCCCGGAACCAATAGGTGTATTTTTCGGGGTTGTTCTCGACATCCTGGGTCAATTCAGCCATGGATTGCCAGGCGAACGCATGCACCTCGTCGGGATTGATCACCGGATCGGTTTCGGCCATTCCAATCAGCACGTAGTCCAGTTCGTGTTCCGTCAAACCGTTTTCAAATTCGGCCCTGTAGAGGAACTTATCGGCAATGTGTAAGTCGCTGGCCTGCATACCCATTTCGAATTGAAGGCGGCGAACGGCAGCGACCTCTACAGACTCGCCGGGAGCGGGATGACTACAGCAGGCATTGGTCCACAAGCCTCCTGAATGGTACTTGTGGAAGGCTCTTTGCTGGAGCAGCATTTGGCCTTTCTCATTGAAAATGAACACAGAGAAGGCCCGATGCAGAACACCCTTCTCGTGGGCTTCGAGTTTTTCCATCTCCCCCACTTCCAGGTCCTGTTCATCGACCAATATTACCTTTTCCATACCGGGGGAACAAAATACACAGATGATAGTTTGCCTCTGACCTCATTCGCCTTAAACCTTACAGCCCTTGTGTTTGAAAAATGAGCAGCGTTTTTCACAGCATAGGCTTCAGCTTCAGGGCGAGCGCCAATACGCTGTGACCGCCCCTCAGGTCGAGTTTCTTACTGATGTTATGACGATGGTTTTCAACTGTTTTCGGGCTGATATACAGAATTTGTGCTATTTCAGCGGTCGATTTTTCCTGCGCTACGTAATGCATGATGCGTCGCTCGGATTTGGACAAGCGGTGGAGGATATCGAGGACTTCGTCTTCCGAATAATGCATTTTATCGGTCAGGGAACGGTTCAGCTTGCTGCTGAAGTCGTCAATGATCTGCCGGCGGACGCGTAAGCGGGATTCCACGGCTGCAATCAGGTCTTTTCTGGACACCGGTTTGAGCAGGTAATCGTCGGCACCGAGGTTCATACCGTGGCGAATATCCTCGTGTTCCACCTTGGCAGAGAGGAAAATGAATCCTACGGTCAGTCCATCGGGCAATTCCCTGACTTCCTGCAGCACCTGGTATCCATCCTTCAGGGGCATGCGGATATCGCAGAGGATCAGGTCCGGCATTTCTTTCCGGGCCATTTCGATGCCGCGGTCGCCGTTTTCGGCCACTTTCACCTGGTAGCCTGCATGCATTAGAATGTCGCGCAGGTTTTGCCTTAACAGGTCTTCGTCTTCAATGATCAACAGCTTTTCCATGTTTTATTTGGGGGCAGAAGATAGTTCCACTATCACTTTACAGCCGTCACCGGCCTCACTTTCAATCTGTATCTTACCCTCGTGGGCATCCACAAACTGCTTCGCAATCACCAATCCCATACCGGTTCCCTGGATGTTCTCCGCATTGGAGGCCCTGAAAAAGGAATCGAACAACAGGGGTTGCTCATTTTTTGGAATGCCGATGCCGTGGTCAGCCACCTCGATGCGGTAACCGAAGGCAGAATCAGCCAGTTCCACCATCACCGGCCTATCTTCCGGTGAGTATTTGAGGGCGTTTTCGATGATGTTGGTGAACACATGTGCCATCTGCTTTTCGTCGAAAAAGCAGTGCTTTCCCTGACCCGCATGCGAGAATAGTATTTGTCGGTGTGGATGGCGCATTTGTATGTCATCAACCAGCTGGGACAGGAATAATCGAATATCATGACGCTGAGGCCGAAATGGGAATTTCCCCGACTGCATTTTGCCGAACAGCAGGATATTGTCCATGATGGCAGTCATGCGGTCGATTTCCTCGATAGCCCTTTCAAGGTGCATATCGATTTTGACATCGTATGATTTCCTGTTTTTTTCCAGCAGTATTTTCACGAGCTCGATGCTGGTCAGTATGCCGGCAAGCGGGGTACGGAATTCATGGGAAGCCATGCTCACAAAACGAGACTTTAACTCACTGAGGTAGCGCTCTTTATCTAATGCTTCTTTAACTTTTTGTTCAGCTTCTTTTAACAGGGTGATATCTGTTTCAACGGAAACCCAGTTGGTGAGCTTTCCTTCCGAACTGAATACCGGATTAGCGTTGATGTAAAACCACACCGGTGTTCCGTCTTTCATGTAGGATAACTTTTCACCGGCAAATGCTTCGCCTCTAGAAGTCACTTCTCTCAGTTTTTCGGTCACCGAAGGATCGGTACCCGGACCATCGAGGAATTCACCCGGATAATGGCCCTGCACTTCACCAAGGGTGAACCCGGTCTTGCGTTCGAAGGCTTCGTTTACCCAGTTTATGCGCGCAGTTCCATCGGTGATCACCACCATGCTGTTGGTTTTGCTGGCCACCACCGCCAGACGCTGGAGTTCAAGATCGCGCAGTTTTCGCTCGGTGACATCGCGGCAAGTGCACACCATCCCCCCATCGGGCAAAATGCTCAGCGAAATTTCCGTATGGATTTGGTGGCCGTCCTTGGTCAGCCCAAGGGTTTCACCGCTCCACCGGCGTTTCGAAGAAAGAATCGGAAAAATCTCTTTTTCAATGCGTTGAATCTCCTCATTCTTGTACAGCATCTTCCACGATTTGCCCATCATTTCCGGGAGCTTGGTATAGCCGTACAGTGAAACATGCGCCGGATTCAGGTAGGTATAGCAGCCATTGGCGTCCAGAATTGCTATACCATCGCTGGAAACATTGATGGAGGTCTGCAGATTACGGATATGATTTTCGTACTCTTTCAGTTTGGAGATATTTACCCCATAGCCCACCACGTACTCCAGTTCACCCTGCTCATCGTTCACTTTTTTATGCACACGCAGATTGGTCACCCGCTCACCATTTTTTTCCATGGATTCCTCAAAGGTCACCTCGTCCGCATCGGTAGACAAAAAATCCTCGAAGCGCAGTTTACGCTCCAGGGCAAATGAAGCCGGCATGCCGCGGCGTTCACAAAACTGAAAATCATCTTTGCCTATCAGCCACTTACGCAGCTCAAAGTCCTTGATGGCGTGCTGATTCACGTAGATATAGCGTTTATCGGGACTGAAGACAGCGATGTCGGCCGGGAGATTGTCCAGGATCAGTTTGTAGAAATCCTTTTCTTCTTCCAGCGCCTGCCGGCTAGCATCCTTGTCGATGCCCGGGGTAAGCATGAAACAACTGGCCCCATTGTTCCCGCTCAGGGGATTCACCAGCAACTTGGAAAACTGCGCCGCTCCGTTGGACGGCGCTGCGCAATTGACACGCAGCACTTCGTTGTCTTTCAACGATTTCACTTTCAGTAAATCCGCATCCGAAAGAGAAATGAGTTCCGTAATCAGCCGCCCCTGGGGCTCCTTGAAAGTACTCAAGGCCCATTGATTAGCATACTGCACGCGGTGTTCTGCGTCGGCCACCATCACCGGCCAGTGTAAAAATTCAAAAGCAGCAAAAGCGGACATTTCCACTCCCGGTGACTGAAGGCTATCTTTCATAAAAATGGTTTAAAAGCGGTTAGATGTGCGATGCCGGAATATAGTTGTAAGCACCTATTTTTTAAACAAATGTAAGTGTTTGCATCCATTCTTGCAAATGGGCTTGATTTTCGGTTGATTTCACCGAAATGTGTAAAGCAGCCGATTGAATAAATACCAGTGAATTGCATTAGACTTAGTATCATCGTCTTTCTTAAAGACCAAATTAACTAAATTTTTAATACAATTGCAATCATTTAAATTAGTGTCTTCTAA